>LJUC01000042.1 GCA_001303695.1 Phycisphaerae bacterium SM23_30 | reverse complement strand
CCGCTGGCAAATAGCCCCCGACCAAAAACCCGTCGTTATGGTGCCGGGCGGGTCGTTCGGGGCGAGTAAATGGTGGCCTGCGCCAAGGTTCGCCGAACTGGCCGACAGGTTGGTCGAGAGTGATAACTGCCGCATCATCCTGTCCTGCGCGCCCGGCGCTACTGAGAAAGAAATCGCCCGGCAAATTGCCGTCAACGCCCAACATCCCGTTATCAGCCTAGCCGAAGAAAATCTCCGTTTAACCGACCTGAAGGAGCTCATTCGCCGCTGTCGGCTGATGATCGGCAACGATACCGGTCCCTGCCATATCGCCGCCGCCTTCAACGTGCCGCTGGTGACGATTTTCGGTCCCACCGATCCCCGCTGGACCGCCACCGGTTACGAAAAGGAGATTCGCCTGCGCATCGACGTCGATTGCGGCCCCTGTCAGCAGCCGGTCTGTCCTCAAAAGCACCATCGCTGCCTGAATGAGATCACGGTCGAGCAGGTGTACGCCGCCGCGCAAAAATTGCTGAGGCATGATGATAGTTCGATATGGCAAACTCCGGTGAACGCGGCAGACCTGATCGGCACCTACTTTTCGCCCTTTGATGAGTCGTTTGCCCCTCTGCCCGAGGGCGGCGGTCTGGTGCATCGAGGTTATGAGAAAGTCCTCCAACCGGCGCAATTGACTGATTGTGCCGGAGTTTTCGCTTATGATAAGGGCCGGCGTCTGGATAAACCCGGCCTAAAGGCCCGCGAACGTCTATGCCTGAAACTGCCCGCCGATCAGGGCCAAAACGTCACCCTATATTTGAAACGCTACGGTGGCTGCGGTTTTTGGTCTCTATGGCGACGTTGGGTCGTAAGGCGCAGCCGCCGGGCCGCCGCCGTTTACGACTTCGACGCCGCGATGACTTTGGCCCAAAAGGGCATCCCCGTTGCCCGGCCGATCGCTTTGGGACAGCAGGCCAATTGGCCCGGAGAAAAACGCAGCTTCGTTATGATCGAGGAACTGCCCCACGCCGACGCCTTGGAAAGACTGCTGCCCTGCAGGGCCGAAAAGCAAAAAGAATACCATTTGCTGAAGAACAAAAAGGAGTTAATCAACGAAATCGCCTTGCTGGTCCAAAAGCTGCACCGATTCGGTTTCTATCATCGAGATTTATATTTATCCCACATTTTTCTAAGCCGGGACAAAAACGGCAGGGAGAGACTTAATCTCATCGATTTACAGCGCGTCTTTGAGCCTTTATTAAACCGGCGGCGCTGGCAGATTAAGGATCTGGCCCAGCTTTATTATTCGGCGCGTGATTATTTCTCGGATACCGATATAATGCGCTTTTTACACCGTTATTTGTCCTGTCGGCGTTTAAGCCCGGCGGACAAGAATCTCACCCGCGCCATTTTGGGCAAAGCCCGGCGCATTGCCCGACACGACCGCAAGAAGAAAAAAACCGCTAACCGGCCCGAGGCGTCGGCGACGGGTAATTATTGACCGGGCGGCAGGTGCGGGCAATTATTATCACCGGCACGGGCGGGCCGGGGCATGTTTTACCGTATGATGTATTTATGAGAATCGCTCTGGTATTGGAAAAATTCAAATTAGCCAAAGGCGGCGCCGAGCGTTCCAGCTATGAATTGGCCGGCGGTTTGGCGGAGCTGGGACATCATGTTACCTTGCTGGCCGGAACCATAGAAAGGGATTCTTCCGTAGAGCCGCCCTTTGATTTACATAGTCTGTCGGTATCGGGCCCTAGGGGAAAAGTCCGCTGGCGCCGTTTTCAGCATGCCGTTATTAGGCATCTCCACGCAAATGAATATGACATTGTCCACAGCATGGTCCCGCTGACGGCGGCCCAGGTATATCAGCCGCGCGGCGGCAGTATTCTCTACTCCGCCCGCCGTCACGCTCAATCGTATGATTTTCCCCTCCTGGCGAAACTCAAGCGGGCTACTCTGGCCCTGAATCGCCCCCGCCAGGCGCGCATCGCCGCCGAGCGAAAATTGTGCGCCGCTGCTGACGGTCCTGTCGTCGCCGCCCTCAGCAACTACGTGGCCGAACAATTTAAGAGCGAATATAACCTCCCCGACCACCGTCTGCGGGTGATACCCAACGGCGTGGCAACCGATCCGCTTATTGACGAGAAGGCTCAATCTCTGGGCCGCAAATTTCGCCGACAATTTGATAAAAACAACGATCTGGCCCTTTTTCTCTTTGCCGCCCAAAATCCCCGGCTTAAAGGGCTAACCTGCCTGATCCAGGCCGCTCACCTTGCCGCCCGACGCCGAACCGGTCAGCGCGATTTTCGCATCCTGGCGGTCTCCGGCTGGAAATACGCCTCCTACTGGCGGCTGGCCCAACGTTTGAACCTTGATCGGCGCGTCGTTTTCATGGGCTCGACCAGGCTTATAACGCCTCTTGTCCAGATGTGCGACGCCGTGGTGCTGCCCACTTTCAACGACGCCTGTTCCCGTCTGATACTGGAGGCCCTGGCCGTCGGCAGACCCGCTATCACCACCCGCTTTAACGGCGCCGCCGAATTCTTGGATCAGGGCAAATACGGCCTCGTTATCGACGAACCCAACGACGTGGAGGCCCTGGCCGACGCCCTTTTGCAATTAGCCGACCGGAAACAGCACCTGAAGATGACTTCGGCCATCGAAGCCGATCAACTCCGCGAAAAAGTCTCCCTGCGCCGCCACGTCCGCCGGCTCCTCGAATTATATCAACAAATTATACCCCCTCATACAACGCCTCGTAAGCTCTCGGTATAAATTGATGCCAAGGTTTTGCAAAAGTCTTGTTAATACCAATTGTAATAACCAGCTCATAAAATGAAAAAAGGGCGACACGCGCGTCGCCCTCGTGATCATTTAATTTCGGCTCGAGGTACGCTTTATATAATGGGAGATTTTATGATCTTTTTCAATATTTCCTGCTGGCGCTCTTCTAATCGTTGCATACGCTCCATGAGTTGATTTAGCGTTTCCTGCTGAATTTTTTCCAGTTCTTTCATCTTTTGCTGCAGGCGCTCCTCGAGCCTCTCCAGGTACGTTTCCAGCTCGGCCCGCCGTTCCGGCAGCAAGCGCGGCAGATCCCGGAAAAATTCCTCCTGCTCCTGCAGGCGCCTGCGCAGATCTTCGCCGAAACGATCAGGCCCAAAATATCTGTTGATGTCTCGTTCGATACGCCCGCGTAATCCGCCCCGCAGGTCTTCGGGCAGATCGAAGTAGTACTCAAAACGCCAGGATTTTTCCGTGTCTTTGAGCGTTTTTTCCAGTAGTTCCCGATACTTTTCCGGTAGTTTGTCTATCTTGTCCCGGGTTGTTTCCAGCGTCTTATTTTCTTTATTATCCTGGATGGTTATCCGGGCGTCGTCTCTTTGAGGGTCGCCCTCAATTTTAATCTCCAGGTCGTTATTTTCGTCCTGGATGCGAATGGTTTGTACGCGGCTGAACAAGCGCGTCACGCTCTCGGGCAGATCTCCCGGCAGGATCCGCTGCCAATCCCGCGCCTGCGGATCCAGGCGAAATACCCGGTCGGGTATCCTCACTTCGACATCTTGCCGCGTCGGGTATTTCCATTCCTTGGGCTCATCGGTCAGCGCCGCCAGGGTCAGTTCTAACTGCCGGCGCCGGCCTTGGTGGATGATCTCCAGGCTGACTTCCGTACCCGGGGTGAGCTTTTGCACTTCGGCTACGAATTCATCGTAATCTTTAACCTGCCGACCCTGAAATCCGACGATGATGTCGTCCATCTCCAGCCCTGCCTTATCCGCCGGGCTGCCTACCTGGACGTTATAAATCAAAATCCCCTCCCCTTCTGCCAGGTTTAAGTGTTTCGCCACCAACGTCGGCAGAGGATTCGGATCCAGCAGCACGCCCAGATAACCTCGTTCTTCGTTTTGGTCCTGGCCCGCGGCCCCGGTAAACGTTCCCGCCGTCGCCAGCGCCGCCGTCAACAGCATAATCATTATTTTTATCCGTCTCATTATTTGGTTCTCCTGAAAACTTTTACCTTCTTATCGTCCTTCCGGATCCCGTCTGAATTTCGACATGCGAATTTCGTTATGCGTTATTGTTTCATCCTTTATTATTAATCCTTTAACTCTCATCCTTTATTATTTCGTCCGTAGGGCAGGGCTTTGCCCTGCGCGCGGCTGTCTTTCAATAAATATCGCCGTCGTAAATTGCCCTGCGCAGCTGGTTCCGGGTGGGTCTTTCGATCAACCATTGGGCCCCGTCGGGACCCTGGAAAAAGTAAAAATCCGACCACTGATCGTAACCTGCCGGCCGCAGAGGCTCGTTGTAAAAATTTCGTGGGTCCGGATTTACGTTTATCAGGTCCGGATTCCCGCCGGGGGTAATTTGTGCCAGGTCCTGACGATTTTCATCTTGCCTGACTTCCAGGGGCCCGGTTTCGTTCTGTGAAATAGCCACATAAACCGACAAGCCCACCAGCAGCGCCGCTGCCGCACTGGCCGCCGCCTGCTGCCACCAGGTGAGTTTGAACCGCCGGTGCTGTCGGGGCAGCGGCGTCTGTTCGGCCGCCTGATGGAATATCTCCTCGGCCGACGAGCCCCGATCATGCAACTCGACGCCTATGACCTGTTCGGTTAGTTCGTGTATCTGCTGAAGTTCGTCCAGGAGCTGCTTGGTGCGGGGATTTTTCTGTATCTCGGCGTCCAGCAGCCGCTGTTCGGCCGGCGTTATCTCGCCGTCGAGAAATTTGCCGATTAACAATTCCGTCATTTCTTCGTTCATGTCCGCGGCACCTTATCTGTGGGTTTACCGGTCAAACGGTTGTAAATCATCCTCCGGGAGCGGACCAGCCGTATCTGCACCGTGGTCACCGGCAAATCCAGAATCTCCGCTATCTCGGCGTAACTCATATCTTTGATATATTTCAGCACAAAAACCTCGCGGTATTTTTCCGGCAGTTTTTTAACCGCCTCCAGCACCTGTTCCTGCTGTTCCCGCCGCACCATTTTATCCGCTGCGTCTTGTTCCTTGGCGGCGGGCTGATGAACCGCCAGCAGTTCATCCAGGCTGACGGGCTTCTGCTTACGCCGGCCGCGCAGCGATAACGCCGTATGTCGGCCCACCGTCGCCAGCCAGCTCTTGAAGCACTCCGGATCACGTAACGTATCGACCTTCTCCAATACCCGAATACACACCTCCTGCAAGGCTTCATCCACATCTTCAGCGTCGCATAAGATACTGTACAATAAGCCTTTAAGCCACATCCAGTTGGCCTGCAGCAGACTCTGAATAGCCTGCCGATCGCCCCGCCGGGCCGCACAGACCAACGCCGCTTCGTTTTGTCTCTTCGACGATGAGCTCATCTTATTTCTGTGCTTCTATACCCATAGACCACCCGGTTGGTTCACTCATACACAATTTAACGCCCTCTTATTTTAACCGTCAAACCGGGCCTACCAAAAGAGAATTAACTATTACTCGTTTTGTGCCGATAATATTATATCAGTAGAATGTCGCTCCCGATTTTACCGGAAAACACGGAAAAATTTACTTGACAATTGGGCATAATTAAGCATAATTTATTGTTTGAGGATAATTTATGATAACTTCCGCCAGTAACATTATAGGTATTATTATTTTGTTAGACTCGGGATAGACCCCGGCTGGCGATAAGTGTTTACAACAAATTTAGCCTCGGGGTTTTTCGACCCCGGGGCTTTTTTTATGCCTACGGTGCAAAAATGACCCAAAAAACCACAAAATCAGGACCTATTACCCGAAAAATAGAGGTTTACGACACCACCCTCCGCGACGGCGCCCAGGCCGAGGGCATCGCCTTTTCCCTGGAGGATAAGCTCCTCATCGCCGCCCGGCTGGACGAACTCGGTTTCGATTATATCGAAGGGGGTTTTCCCCACAGCAACGCCAAAGATGAGGATTTCTTCCGGGAAATCCGCAAAATCAAGCTCCAAAACGCCGAAATCGCCGCCTTTGGCGTGACCCGTAAGAAAAATCTCAAACCTGAAGATGACCCCTGTCTGACGGCCTTGCTCAAAGCCCGCACCCCCGTCGTTACCATCGTCGGCAAGGCCTGGGATATGCAGGTCAAAAAAGTGCTCCATACCTCCCTGGAGCAGAATCTACGGATGGTCACCGACACTATCAGCTACCTGAAACACAAAGGGCGGGTGGTTTTTTTTGATGCCGAGCACTATTTCGATGGTTATAAGGATAACCCTAATTACGCCTTAAAGGTCCTGCAGGCCGCCGCCGATGCCGGCGCCGCCCGAGTGATCCTCTGCGACACCAGGGGCGGCTGCCTGGGCCAGGAAATCTCCGATATTGTCGCCGAAGCCGTTCGACATATTATATTACCCTTGGGCATTCATACCCACAACGACTGCGGACTAGCCGTGTCTAATACGCTTTCAGCTGTCCAAAGCGGCGTTGTCCACGTCCAGGGCACCGTCAACGGCTTCGGCGAACGTTGTGGCAACGCCGACCTCTGCACCGTGATCCCAAATCTAGTGCTGAAAATGGGTTATGACTGCCTGGCCAAAAACAGCCTCAGCAAGCTTACGGAAACCTCACGCTATGTTTATGAGATGGCCAATCTGAATCTGCCTTTGAACCAACCTTATGTCGGCGCCTCCAGTTTCGCTCATAAAGGCGGCATGCACGTCCACGCCATGCGCAAAAGTACCGCCTGCTACGAGCATGTCAACCCTGAAACCGTCGGCAATACCCGAAAAATCCTCATCAGCGAACTGTCCGGGGCCTCCAACCTGCTGGCCCAGAGCGAAAAATTGGCCCTGATTAACGATGAAAAACTCACCCGCAGGATCCTCCGGCACGTCCAGGACCTGGAAAATCAGGGCTATCAGTTTGAAATTGCCGATGCCAGTTTCGACCTGATTGTACGGCGTTTTCTCAGGCACTACCGCAAGTTCTTTGAGCTGGATCATTACCGCACCGTTATCTTGAAAACCCACGCAACCGATCCTGTCGCAGAAGCCACCGTCAAGCTCAAGGTCAACGGCTGTATCGAGCACCACGTCGCCGAAGGCGACGGCCCCGTCAACGCCCTCGACACCGCCCTGCGGAGGGCCCTGGAACCTCACTACCCGGTTATAAAGGAGATGCAGTTGGTCGATTATCGCGTCCGCGTGGTCAATCCCCGGGCCGCCACTGCCGCCCGCGTCCGGGTCATCATCGAATCCCGCGACCGCCGCCGCCACTGGGGCACCGTCGGCGTCTCCGAAAACATCATCGACGCCTCCTGGCAGGCCCTTACCGACAGCATCGAGTATAAGCTCCTCGCCGAAGAAGATAAAAAACATCACCGCCCCGCCAAAGGGCAAACGCTCGTCACGGCAGACTACAACTAAGCTCGACTTTTGCCATTTTTATGTCGAATGCCGTCAAAAAAGACTGCTTATGCTAACTGCCCGCCGGCGTATAACTGATCAACCAATTTTGACAGAACCTCCAGAGGTCCCTGAGGTCAATTTTATCGTCTGGCGGAATGCTTATATCACATTGGATGTTCCACCGGGCGTCGCCCGGCTGTGTCTTCCAGGCCCAAGCTAAAATAGCATAATCGCTCAAATCCACATAACCGTCGAAATTAAAATCACCTATATAGCTAAACTCATACGCCCCCATGTCCACAATCGCCCAATAATCCGGCGGATCGGCCACGCCCTTATTGAAAGTCAGCGGATCATTAATAAAACGCGGACGTCCGTCGAGGTCCCGGGGTATCCGTTCACTGTTATTCATATCCTCATCCAGGTCCTCCTGATCGGCAGGCACCTCAAGATTATTACCCGCATCGATACACGGCGAACCTTGTTTTAACCGTAGATTGTCATCCTCCGTACCTGCCTTGTTATCGCCGCCGTCGGCGTCCTTGAATTTCGGATCATCATCGATGTTGCCGGCGCCGGGATAAATCACCGCGTCGTTAGGATTGGCGTCCTGGACGCAACTGTAAGTTACGGTAACGCTGCCGGCGTTATTATGAATCTGGGCGGTTTCGTCGGTGCCGCCGCTGTCTTGATTGCCCCACAAAATGCAGTTGTCCAGGGCGGCAGAGCACTCTTCATTATAGAGACCGCCCCCGCTGCCGCCGGCCTGATTGCCGCCGAACGTGCAGTTAATCAGCTCCGGATCGATTCGGTAGTTGCTCATGCCGGCGCCGTTCGTCCCCGCCGTATTGCCGCTGAAGAGACAATTTATCACCGTTAACGTACCGGTATAGCAATTATGCATGCCTCCCCCATAGCCCGGCGTCGTGTTGCCCAATAGTCGGCAGTTAATCAGATAACCGCTGCTATATACGTTAATGATTCCCCCGCTGTACCAGTCGGCGTAATTGTCGATAAAATCGCACCTGATCATAGTGACATTGCAATTATCATCGTTATACATGGCCCCGCCGGCGTAGGCGGTATTGTTACGGAAGGTGCAGCCGATAAGTATGGGACGGCTGTAATAAAGGTTTCGCATCCCCCCGCCGTAATCGGCCGTATTGTCTTTGATTACGCAATTGATGATGGTGGGGCTGCTTTTAACGCAATAAATACCTCCTCCCGAATGGATATGGCCGTTAATGATCGTCAGCCCCGCCAACACGGCGTTGGGATCCACATAGGAATTGGGATCGTCCCCGAAATAAAATCCCTGATGCGGATCCGACGCCGTACCCTGGCTGTCCACGATGGTCGCAGCCACGACACCCGGATCGTTGGGATCGATACTTCTGACCGTAATAATCTTGCCCCGATAGTCAATATCTCGATTGCCCTTCCCGGTGAAGCTGCCCGGCAGCACGATCACCGTTCCCCCGATACTGACGGCGTCAATGCCTTCCTGAATGGCGTCAAACGGGTGTTGAATGGTGCCGTCCTCCAGCGGATCGCTGATTAGAGGATTATACCAGCAGGGATCACCCGGGGCGTTATCATCCACGTAACATAAATTCATCTGCTCCACCAGGTCCACCCCCCATCGATTGCCGGAAGCGGCCGAAAAATCGGTCGAGGTCCCCGTCGTCACCTGCCGGGCGGCAAATGAATAACCGCTTTTAGCGGCGCCCAGGGCAAAGCTGCTATTTGATGACAGCTTTGCGAATACGTAGATCCCCTTGCTGTTGCTGGTCGTCTGGCAAGGTCCGCCCGGCCCCTGCGCCGTCACCGCCGCCCCGCTCACCGGCTGGCCGTTCTGATCCAACACCAGACCGCTGATGATCTCTCCCGTACCCGAAGGGTAAACATTATAAATGCAACCGATCACGAGTTGATAAAAATACCCCGTCCCGCTCACCAGGGGCAGATGATACCACACGTTCCCCCGGCCCGACCAGCCCATATTAAGATGATGGTACAAGGTGCCGCCGTGATAGCCGTAACCGTCCGCCAGGACCGCATGGGCGTCCGCCTCCTCCTGACCCTCATATTCGGCGATACACAATATAACCGGATGTGAAAAGTCCAGATTAGTATTAACCATGTCGTTAAAGGCCGGCCCCGTCATGTCGCTGCCGCCGTTCTGCCCGTAAACGGAGTTGTTATAAAGAAAAGTCGCCCCCAGTTCCCTGCTGGCCGGATATAAATTGGCCTTCGACGCCGCTTTGCTGTAGCGCATGTTAACCGAAACCCCCGCATCATAACACAGCGCCCCGATCGCCTGCCGGGCGCTGACCGGGTTGGTGCAATTGGGAACAGCCGTCATGTCGCTCCATTTATAGGATCCGCCCAGGCCGTCCCCGCCCCGGGTCCAGGCCCATTCCGGCTGACCGTTTACATAAATCTGAAATTGCTTTTTGCCGATACCTGTCTGCGGATGCTTATGAAAATACATCAACTGGGCCATCCCCGTCGCTACGCAGCCGCAGGGATAGTTCTCATGGTGCCCGTAGCTGCCCGGTCCGCTGTGCAGGCTGGATACCCAAAAATCGCAGGGGTCGCCGGGGTCGCTGGGCGGAATATAATAATTATAACAGCCGATGTTGGGATCGGTGAGGCAGTTGATGGTCGTCTGGCCCCACTCGCTCTGGGTTAAGGGCGCCACCCGTACGTCGGAAATCGTGGATACGCCCTGGGCGGTCACCACCCCGTCATCTTCTCCCCAGGCGGTTAATTGTTCCCATTTCTGCTCCGCTCTCAAAACTGCTTTTCGAACCTGAGGACTTTGCAGATTTTCCGGGTCCTGAAAACATGCCCTTCGATATTTCAAATCATAAGCGGCCACAGACAGCCAGAATTTAACCTCCCGATCCTGCAGGGCGCCGGCCTGCGAAAAGCAGACCACCGGTTCCATACGGTCGTCCGCCGGTAAAATTAAAAATCCTTGCGGCTCCAACGTCGCTATATAGTAAATTACCTCTTTTTGCCCCCCCGGATAAGGAATTACTTTGCCGATCCGGCGGTCTAAATCAGCCCCCCAGAGCTGATTGTCCGACCTGAGCCAGCCTTGGGCCGCTCTTTGCGCCCGATCTATTCCCACCTCGTTCGCCTGCAGCCTCCCCGACCCCGGCCCACTCCAGAGCCATAAGATCAGGAATGTAGATATAATGTATCGCCATTTCCGTCTTTCTTGATAAAGTCGATTTTTGCCTCTCATTTCTTCGTCCTCCATGAAATGTTCCTCTTTGCTAACTTTTGCTCGGCGCATTATCGCCCTCGATCCAGGCGAAACCGGAGTTTGGGAGGCTAAACATGTTGTGGATCGAGGGGAGCATTTTCGAGTTGTTTTTAAATTTTATAATCTTATAGAGAAATTCTACAAAACCATTATCAAGTGTCGATTCGAGCTATATATAATCCAAATTAAGATAAAATCCCTTATCTGTCAATAAAAAAACCGTTCGGACGACCTCAGGTCCCCCCCTTCAAGAATAAATCGTCACTCCCCTATAATGCTGTCTGATTGCAACCCCGTCATCCCGGCAGCCAAAATCGGTAGGTTAATCCCAACTGTTCCATCCGCACATTTTTCAGATTATTCCACCGCCCGTCGCTGGGTGAACCGCTGCCCTGTAAACCTTTCCAGAAGGGACAAAACGGACAGTCGCCGCCCTCCGAAAAATCCTCCCCTTCTTCATGCGGACAACCCATCACCGCGGTGGCCGTGGTCACGGTCTTTACTCCGTGAGCGTGCATGAATTCGTACATCTGGCGGGCCACTTTCTCGTCGTTTGCCACCTCCGTGCCCACCCATCTCTTTAACGCCGATTCTTCCCGCGCTTCTCCGTCGGGAAAAATGGCCGCCACCAACTTGGTTACCGTCTTGTCGTTGGGACCGTAAGGCATAATCGTAGCCATCGGATACTTAATCTGTCGCCGGTTTCGCAAAGTACGTCTTTTCATATTTTTTTCCCATATCCAATGTTCAAATTAACTCGAGTTACAGCTTCACCTATAGCTTGTTTTTCTGCTCCGTGGTACTATGTTTATTCTTTGCAGTCTAATATTTTCCTGCGAGCCAGTGGGCGGCGAATTCAGCGTAATCCCACAGGTTGATAAAATCATCCGGCGGATTACTTATATCACATACGCTCTGCCATTGCGGATCTTCCGGGTTCGTCAGCCAGGCGCCGGTAAGGATATATAAATCCGACAGATCCACCGCGCCGCTGAAATTAAAATCGCCGATATAAGTAAACTCGTCCGCCCCCATGTCCACCACCTTCGGATAGTCCGGAGGCGCAGCCACCCCCGTATCCGCCGTGAGGGGATCATTGATAAATCGCGGTTGGTCCTGGTGGTCCCACGGGATCCGCTCCTTCATGTCGCCGTTACCGTCAATGTCGTTGATATCCGCCGGCAGGGCGGTGTTGTCGCCCGCATCAATAACGGGCGAACCCGCCGACAACTGCAGGTTGTCGTCCGACGTGCCGGCCAGGTTATCGGGGCCTTTGGCATCTTTGAACAGCGGATCGTCGTCGATATTGCCCGTGCCGGGGTAAACTATCGCGTCGAACGCGTAGAGGTCTTGTACGCAGCTAAAGGTGACCGCGGGAAAACCGTCATGGTTATGAATTTGTGCCGACTCTTCCATCCCGCCGACGTCCCGATTGTGCCACAAAATGCAGTTCGTTAATGTCGGGCTGCTCGCATTGTTGTATATCCCTCCCCCTTCGTTTGCCGCCGCGTTCTCGCTGAAAGTGCAGTTGATTAATGCCGGGTTGCTTAAGTAGTTGTCCATTCCCCCCCCATGACCGTCTGACGAGTTCCCGCTGAAAATGCAGTTGACCAGCATCGGATCGCTGTTGTAGTTATGCATCCCCCCCCCGTAAATATGGGCCGAATTACCGTTAAAAATGCAGTTGATTAACTCCGGACAACTGCCTAGTTGATTGTACATGCCGCCCCCGTAAGGAGCGCTGTTGCCGGAAAAGGTGCAGTTGATCAATCGTGCGCCGCTTCTATTGCTCCATATCCCTCCGCCCGCGTTAGCCGTATTATCGCTAAAAGCGCAGTTGATTAGGTGGGGCTGACCCTTGGTAAAAGAAAGGGCCCCGCCAAAGTTGGCCTGGTTGTTGTTGAAAGAGCAGTTGATAAATGTCGCACTGCTGTCAACGCTGTATATGGCGCCCCCGCGATAGGCGTAACCGTTCCTGATCGTCAAACCTTTCACCGCGGTATTCGGATCCGCCAGCGAATTGGGGTCTGTGCCAAAATGAAATCCGCGATGGGGAGCGATGACGCTGCCTTCACAGTCGATTATCGTCGCGGCTCTCACGGCCGGATCGTTGGGATCGGTGCTCCGCAGGGTAATGGCTTTGTCCTTTAAGTTAATGTCACGATTGCCTTGGCCGCGGTAGGTCCCCTCCAGAACAATGATAACGCCTCTTTCGGCCGCCATGTCCACCGCTTCCTGAATGGCGTCATAGGGGTGCAGGAGGGTCCCGTTCTCTAAGGGATCGCTAAGTTGGGGATCGCCTGCTCCGGGATCATTAGGTGCATCATCATCCACGTAACTTAAAATCAAGCGCTCCTGAAGGTTAATGTCCCAGAGATTCCCCGGCGTGGCTGAATAATCCTGAGAACGACCCGTCTTAATAATCCGGCTCGAAAAGTAAAAACCGCTCAAATAAGCGGTTATGGTATAAATGGTGTTCGGGTCCAGATCGGCGAAAACGTAGATGCCTAAACTGTTGGTGGTCGTGATATACATAACGCCCCCGGGTCCCGTGGCCACTACGGTTACCCCCTCCATCGGATTGCCGTTTTTGTCGAGAATCCGCCCGCTGATAATCTCGCCCGTCTCCCAGACAAAGATATTATATACACAACACGTTATGCTGGTGTAGCCTGCCACGAAAGGAAAATTGTACCATCCGTCTTGTATCCCCGAGCGGCCCATATTTATGTGGTGATAGAGCGTTCCCGATTGATACCCGTAGCCGTCGGCAATCACGGTGTGTTTCGGCAGCAATTCATGTTCGCTCGTTAAACCCAGTATAACCGGATGTCCGTAGTCTAGATTTGGATTGATCATGTCCTTGAGACCCGGCATGATGCCGCTCCCCCCGCTGTCGGCATAGACGGCGCTGCGGTAGTTGAATAAGCTCGAATCCCTCAGGGCTTCGGCCGCATTGTAGAGATAACTCCATGAATCGGCAAACTCATAACGCATGTTCACCGAAATGCCGGCATCGTAACATAATGCCCCGATAGCCTCCCGCTGCGATGGGCTCGTATAGCAGCCGGGTCTCAGGGCCGATTGTATCAGACTCCAATTATACGCTCCTCCGCTGCCGTCGCCTCCGCGCGTCAGCGCCGAACTGGGGTTGCCGTCGATCCAAATCGGGGAAAAATGAATGCCGATGCCCCCCGTAGGATGCTGATGAAAAGCCATCAACTGGGCCATGGCGGTGGCAATACTCCCGCACGGATAATTGTTGGGATCCCCGATGTGACGCGGATCAAAACCGTCGCTGGTAGGGGTGTAATAGTTATAACAGGCCAGGGGAGGATTGGTGCAGCAAACCGACTTATCCCACTGGCTTTGCAGCAGCGGCGCCACCCGGATATCGGAAACCGTGCTTAGATCTATAGAAACAGACCCCTCCGTGCCTTGGCCCCGCCCCATCAATCGGCGCCATTTGGCCTGGGCCTCTGACGCCCTTTTTCGCGCCCCGGGCTCCGGGGACGCCCGCCTCTCGCGAACCGCCGACACCCGCTTTTTCAAATCGCCGGATACCAATGATCCCAACGGATCAAATATCGAGCTATTGTAGCACCCTGTCTCAACAAAACCGATTATCGGCTCCACCTCGTCGTCTCCCGCCGCGATCACAAAGCCGGTGGGATGCAGATTAACAATGTAATATAAGGGATCACCTTGGTTATCGGTGTATGACTCGATATTTCTAATCTGGCGGCCCAGCTCCGCTCCCAGGGGCCTGCCGTCCTCTTCTAACCACCCCTCTATTAACTTGCGGACCTGCGAAACATTGACCTGACGGGCCCCAAGGACGTTGCCTCCCGGCCTCCAGACGAAAAATAAAAGGATAGATAAAATAAATATTTTATAGGGGAACCGGCATGGGCGATTTTGATCACTGCCTTTCATTTTTCCACCTCTTCTTCTTGGTTCCCGCACCATTAGTTATAGGCGCATAATCCATACCGAATATATTCATAAAGTATTATAACTCATTAACTTGCGGTCTGTCAAGAACATTCTCGCCGAATCGGATCAAATACCCGTATCTCATGATAATCTATTTGACATTTTCCTTCCGTTTTGAAATAGTAACGGCTGGAAGATGTGTTAATCCTTTAATTCTTAAACCTTTATAACGGAGGTAAAATTATGAGGTTTTCAAAATGGTTGATTTGTTTTGCTCTGGTTTGTGCGCCCTTTGGCCACGCCTTATATGCCCAGGACCAGCTGGATTTGGCCAAAAGGCACGCCCTCCAATGGGTCGATGCTCATCAGGCCTCCCTCAAAAACGCCGCCAAAGACATCTGGCAATTCGCCGAAACCGCCTTGCTGGAATATCAATCCGCCGAGTTGCTCGCTGACATGCTCGAACAGGAAGGTTTTCAGGTCGATAGGGCCGTCGCGGATATGCCCACCGCTTTTGTCGCCGCCTATGGCTCCGGCAAACCGGTTATCGGAATCCTGGCCGAATATGACGCCCTGCCGGGTCTTTCCCAAAAAATTAATACCGCCGTCAAAGAGGCCTTAAAACCGGGCCAGCCCGGTCATGGCTGTGGTCATAATCTGTTCGGGGTCGCCAGTACCGGCGCCGCCCTGGCCCTCAAATCCGTCATGCAAAAGCAAAAGCTAAACGGCACCGTCAAACTGTACGGCTGTCCCGCCGAAGAAACCGTCGTCGGCAAAGTCTATATGGCCAAGGCCGGGCTCTTCGATGACCTGGACCTCTGTTTCGACTGGCACCCTTCCAGTAAAAACCAGGTATCGCTCGGCACCAGTAACGCCCTCAACAACTTTGAGGTAACCTATCACGGCAAGACCGCCCACGGCGCCGGCGACCCCTGGAACGGACGCAGCGCCCTCGACGCCGTCGAACTGATGAACATCGGCGTCAATTTCCTCCGCGAGCACGTCCAGCCCACCGTCCGCATCCATTACGTCATCCCCGACGCCGGCCAGGCCCCCAATGTCGTCCCCGATTACGCCAGGGTTTGGTATTACGTCCGCGATAAGGACCGCCAGGGCGTCGAGCACGTCTATGACCGGGTCCTTAAAATCGCCGCCGGCGCCGCCGCCATGACCGAAACCACCCACGAAGTGTATCTCATCACCGGCGTTTATAATAAATTGGTAAACCGGGTGGTGGCCAAAGTCTTGTATGACAATCTGAATTTGGTCGGCGCCCCCGTCTTTACCGAAGAAGAGCAGGTCTTCGCCCGTGAACTGCAAAAGGCCTTCGACAAAGAACAACAGGGCCTCGCCACTAAAATCGAGGAACTAAAGGAACCCGAAAAATACATGGGCGGCGGCTCCACCGACGTCGCCGATGTCTCCTGGCTGGTCCCCACCGCCTCCCTCAATGTCGTCTGTTGGCCTCTCGACACCCCCGGCCACAGCTGGGGCATCGTCACCTGCACCGGCTCCGACATCGGCCTCAAAGGCATGATCGTCGCCGCCAAAACCATCGCCGCCGCCGGCGTTGATGTCCTTTTTGACCCCGACCTCATCCAAAAAGCCCAAACCGAGTTCAAAGAAAAAACCAAAGACTTCACCTACAAAGCCGCCGTCCCCCAGGACCAAAAACCCCGACTGCCCATAAAAAAAATACCTTAAATTGAAATAAATTATTCTTTCGAATACCCCTGTTTTGGGGGTGTTATCTAAACAGGATTTTGATAGTATAGAGCATATGCCAGCCGTTCAAGCCGGTTTTAGCTGAGCTCAAGGGCTAGAAAGGGTATGTCCCTTTTAATGATCTGAACTCTGTAATGATCGTGGGTATTTGATATCAAAGAGTATCAAGTTGGGAGGTTTGATGATGACGTCTTATAGTCTTTTAGCGTTATTTATCCATCCGGTTGTGCAATTTTTTAACGGTGTTCTTTTTGCCGGAACAGGTTTGCCCCAAATTTTATTTACCTTGTCTTTGAATGTGTCAATGATGCCTATGTCAGTACAAAATGAATTTTGGACGCCTCCTGCTGTCGAACAATATCAGTCAGCATACCTCCATACCGGGCGGGTTCTGGATGAGAAGAAACAAGCCGTCCCGGGTGCTCGGGTTGTCGTATATGTCCGACAAAATATAGACTACAAAATTCCTACGGCCCTGAAAATACTCGCTGAAACCGAGACCAATGGCGAGGGCAAATTTTTTCTGGATATGTTTTCAATATTACAGGATATCAGTACCGAACCATTTATAGTCGTTCACAAAGAAGGACTCGCGCTGGGTTGGGCCGAATGGTATGCGCTGGGAGATGATCCGGAATCGGCGATCATTCTGAAACGTCCTACGGTACTGGAAGGATCGGTGGCGGATCAGCACGGCAACTTCATCAGCGGCACCAAAGTCCGTGCTTTATTATTCGTCCCGGATCAGATCACTTCCTGGTTGATGGTGGCTATGGCGAGTACGGACTTGCTTGCGGCGACGACCGACGGTTATGGAAAGTTTTCGATTCCCAATATCCCTTGGGACGCGACGGCGGAATTTCTGGTGCGGGCACCGCAGAAAAGTCATATCCCTTTGATGACCTGCAAACCGGACGTACCTATACCGGAAGGTCAATTCAAAGCGGGCGCTCTTGGAATCAATCTAAACGTTTTAACACCCAGCGGCTCTATCATGTGCAGGGTAGTCGATCAGGACACGGGTTCGACGCTGCCGGAAATATCGGTTTCGGTTGAGGGCCAAACCTTTGCCGACGTACCCATACGAATGACGATGACATCGGATAACGATGGTAATATCGACATTCCGGTGGTTGGGGGATACTACAGCATATCTTTGGTGGAAACTATCGGTTCTCCTCGTTGGGCCGCCAATCCGGCGCAGGTGACTATCGGGGATAATGAAAACGTCAATATTACCTTTCCGATCTCAAGAAGTGCTTTACTCGAATTAACCCTTCGTGACCGTAAGAGCGGTTATTTGCTCTCCGATGTCCAAGTGGAATTACGATCCCTGGAGAGTCAACAGACCTATGAAAATGTCATCTGGGGTGAGCCGGTGAGCCGGTTTTATCTGCCGGCCGGACGCTATGAGATAACCAAACTGCTGAAGTCGGGGTATGCTTCTTCGGAGGAACTGCCTTCTTTTGTGCTAAAATCGGGACAGACAGTAAGCCTGGATCTGAAGCTTGACGGCACCGCCCAGGCGATAATTTTTCTGAGGGGGCCATCGGAGGAACCCCTGGCGGGCGTTAAAATCCATGCTATTCCGGGAGATAGTCCGGTATATATATCAGATGAGCAGGGGCGGGTAGTCATCTCTCAAGAAGAAGCCAAAACGACGCATTTTCGCAATTTATTCACGCTGGAAACAGACATGTTTGATATACCTATGCTGGTGGCGAGTTCAGCCCCATTAAATTTGGGCGTTATAGTACAGATTCCTCAGAATACCCCGACCATGCAGGTCACTCTTAAGCCCGGTTTTGTTATTTCCGGGCAGGTGGTGGATGATCTGGGCATGCCGCTGGAAAATGTCGTCGTGGCTTTGGATGCCGAACTGGCGCCACATCCATTTGGTTGGATCCGCGATACCAATGCGCCGCCGCCTAATTTTCCCATCCAAACCTGCCTGACAGATTACCAGGGGAACTACTTGTTTTCCGGCGTCGCCCACGGGTACAACTACCGTGTTACCATATCCAAAGAGGGAACCAGGCAAGACCCGATTCTCGTTACCGACGATCCGGAATATATCAATCCCAACTTGAAAAAGAATATGAGCCCGGAACAAATACAATCTTACATTGACCGACAAAAACCACGGTTGCCAAACTTATTGGAAGCAAATCAAGATCATATCCGGCTCGAACGTACGGTGTGTTTACCGGCGAATCTGGCGCTTGCGGGAGTGGTGGTGGATGAGATGGGCCATCCCTTACCTGAGGCAACGGTTAAGATTAAATCTCGAGGTATAGAGCTTCCCTTTACCAATCAAAAAACCGATGAAAAGGGCCGCTTCCGGTTTGAGAACCTGCCGCCGGGGGAAATCCATCTAAATGTGCAATACCTGGAGACCATTCCAGGCTGGTATTACAGTTCGATGGCCGACGTACCGGCCGGTGATGAAAACATTTATATTATAATGTGTCCCACCGATAAAAAGCCGCAAAGCGAGATAAAAGAACCGGCGACGGATGGTGGTTTGGTGCAGGTTAAAGTAATCGATGCTGTTCGGCAAACACCTATTAAAAGCGCAGCTATTTATTTTGAGGGAGATAATGTTTCCAATGATCCTCATTTTTTCACGAACTCAAAAGGCGAAGCCTCGGTGGTATTCCCTCCGGGTTATTATGTACTGACAGATGTAGATAAATTTGGTAAATACCGGCATAATAGCCTTAATCAGGATTTTATGGTATATGCCGGTCAAACCGAAACCATCGTGGTGGAAATGGATCCGGCGCCCTCGATTAGCGGGACTATTTTTGATCCGGAAGGAAAACCTGTCAGCGGCGCAGAATTGCTGACATTTCCTTCACCTCTCTATATGACCAATCCTCAGTTTGGTTGCGAATCCCAGGCGGATGGAACATTTCGGTTTGACTGGGATGCCGATGAGGCTTTTGAAGATAGAGAAAAAATTAAATGCCAGATTTCTTTAACGGTTATGCACGAAAGAAGAAGCCTGGCGGCCCTTTTACCATTGAACCAGGCCCATATCGAAAATTGGGACATCGTTTTAGCGCCGACGGCTTCGATTATTGGAACAATCACCGACGCGTCCGGCAAAGCGAAGCCGGATATTGAGATTTCCGTTTTGAGAAAAAGAGCGACCGAAAGAATTTCGCGCAGTTATAGTACAGGTTCCAGCGGCCAAATCACCATCAAAATTGGATTCAAACAATGTCGGACTGATGCTCAGGGGAAATATCAATTGAACGGTATGCCGCCACTGCCGGAAGGTTATCAATATCGATTGCATATTCAAAACTGTGATGAAGTGGTTATTATTGACTCGGATGACTTCACGCCGGGTAAAGTTATCGTCCGGGATGTCGTGACCAAGTAAAAAACACTTACCAATAATTTTCTTTAACGAGACAGCTTTATGAAAAATTTACCTATCAACACGTATTATATGCCTCCATTTCTTTCAATCCCTGGGCTGAATAACCGGCAAGATGACATATGGCGTTATTAAATAAAGGCGGTTGACGCTATAGTTGTGCTTGCATAAATTAGCTGGTTCGATATAATTTCAGATGTAATTTCCGGATGAAAAATTTATGCCTTGGCGGCGCTCAAATGCAGAGCGCAGGCCGATGTTTCCATACCCAATCATTACCTTAGCCCTCTGTAAGTCCTTATTTTACAGCACCTTGCATATTTTATTTGCGATAGTTGAATTATGTGTTATAATTTATAATAATGCCTCCTTGTTAAGCCCTCATTAATGGAGCCGACAAAAACGCATACCCAGGGAGGATGCCGACAAACTACTTCGCGAGAAACGGTTACCGGAAATTCCTTAACTTATGGTTTTTTTGCATCTGAAGGGGTGTTTTTGTGTCTAAATAACGTA
>LJUC01000249.1 GCA_001303695.1 Phycisphaerae bacterium SM23_30 | reverse complement strand
GACCACAGTTAAGGCGGGAGCGAATTTGAGTGATGACGATTGATAATGGTTTCATGATTTCCTCCCGATCATGTACAAACCGATATTTCCTATTTAAAATTCAAATCCATGATTTTTCCGAAATAACCCTACACGGAACCATCTGAAAATCCATTATACGATAATTTATGGTAAAAAACACCATAATTTCAACTGGTCCAAATGGATTTTTATCCCCAAATTCCTTTTTTGCAATGGTTTAGGGTTTATCTGGGAAATGTGGGGTAAGAATGTTTATTGCTCCCGGTGATATAATGACATTGTCATCCCGAGCGAAGTCGAGGGATCTATTTGAGTAGCCCGCGAAGCGGTACCTTAGTACGTCACTTTATAAACTATACTTTCGCGATAACCGGTGACGACAGTATAGTAATCGTTCAAGAGCTGATCCGTCGCGCCGCAGCCGGTATCGACCCGCAAGGCCCGGCCGTGTAAAGAATGGATTTTTTGCCCCGTGGCGATGATGATAATATTTTCTTTTCCTACAACCCGAATAACGGCCGGGCTGATCTGCTGATTGCCCCGGCCCAGGATGTAACCCTGCCCGCCAATAGGGGTGATTATAAGTTTGGTTCGCCGACTCCTGATTTTTCCCAGCAGTTGAGCTTCACTGAGGTCTTTGCCGACGAGTTGTCGGTTATAAATCAAGTCAACCCCCAGGAGGGTGTAAGGCAGGTCCAATTGTTCCATAATCGCCCGGGTGGTAGTGCCGGGGCCGATGATATAAAACCAATCATCCAGCATATTTTCGACAATTCCATGAGCTATAGCCTGCTGGTCATGCTTTTCCGTGGTGCCGCTGGCGGCTTTAGCTTTCTGCACGTACTTTTTCTCGAAAGGAATCTTCAAATACCCGTATAATTTGGCTGAAAGTACGTCGTTTCGGAAATTCTCCTCGTCGATATCCATTACTTCCGCTTCGACGATGGTCCGGGCCCGGCCTTTGAGGAATAAAGCCGCCAATTCCCCCGCCTGGGTAGGGTTGCCGGCAAAGACAGCCGAGTGTATCTTCACCCCCGCCGGGATTCCCAAGGTCACCACCGAATCCGCCAGGGTGTTATATATGTCGCGGGCCGTACCATCGCCGCCCACGAAAAGCAATAAATCAACGCCGGCATCGCGCATCTGCTGAGCGGCTCTTTGGGTGTCGGCGGCCGTGGTTGTCGTTGCTGTAACTATGCCCACTATTTTAGGTGAAAAGCCGCACTTTACCGCAGCTTCTTCGCCCATCTTGCCGGGACAGGTTTGTAATTCTATTTGATCCTGCAGCGGCGCCAGTTGCTTAAGGGCCTCCAGGCAGCGCTGTTGAGCGCGTGGTTGGGCGCCGCGCTTAATAGCCTGCTCTAAAATGAGTGACCCATCAGTCCCTTTCAGACCAACTGGGCCGCCCATCCCGGCAATCGGATTAATAATCAGTCCTACTATCTTCAATTTCCCTCTATTTTATTCCACTCCGGCGGTTCCACGCCCAACAGGTGCCGGACAAAGAAATCGCGTTTGCGACGTTCGCCATAAGGGCCGCCGGCCCCGTGGCCGCCGTTGGGCACGAATAGCAGCTCAAAATCCTTTTGGGCTTTGATCAGGGCATCGACCACCCGCAGGGTCGATTCCGGTGGTACGTTGGTATCCAGCTCCCCGACAATCAGAAATAATTTGCCCTGCAGCAAGTGGGCGTTATCCACGTTCGATGATTCCGCATAATGTTCGCCCACCGGATAGCCCATCCACTGTTCATTCCAGGAGGCTTTGTCCATGCGATTATCGTGACAGCCGCAGTTGGCCACTGCTGCCTTATAGAATTCCGGATGAAACAGCACCGCCCCCATAGCGTTTTGACCGCCGGCCGAGGTGCCGTAGATGCCCACACGGCCGGCGTCCATATAGGGATATTTCCGGGCCGCCGCCTGTATCCACAAAATGCGATCCGGGAATCCGGCGTCTTTAAGATTTTGCCAGCAGACGTCGTGAAACGCCTTGGAGCGATTTGAGGTGCCCATCCCATCGCACTGCACGACGATAAAACCCAATTCCGCCAGAGCCTGCATCGAACTATAGGCGCTGAAATTTTTCGGTACATGAGAACCATGAGGCCCGGCGTAAATATATTCGATCACCGGATATTTTTTCGATGAATCGTAATTCATCGGACGGCAGATGATCCCCCAAATATCGGTTTGGCCGTCACGCCCTTTGGCACGGAAAACTTCCGGCATCACCCAGCCGGTCTCCTGCAGATCGGTAATGTCGGCCTTTTCCAGTTCGCATACCAGCGATCCGTCTGCAGCCCGCCGCAGCTCATGCACCGGGGGCAGATCATTACGGGAGTAGGTGTCGATGAAATATTTACGGTCCGGCGAATATTGAATCGAGTGGTTGCCGTCGGCAGCTGTTAGATCGATGAATCCTGTGCCGTCAAAATTAATGCGGCAGTAATGAATCAAGTAGGGGTCCTGATCTTTAACCAGGCCCCCCGTCCGAAACCATATCTGTCGCTTTTCTTCGTCCACCCGGTCAATTCCGCGCACCAGCCATTGGCCTTTAGTAATTTGATTCTTAACGGCGCCGGTATTGATATCGACCAGATATAAGTGGTTCCAGCCGTCTCTTTCCGAGGCCCAGATTAACTCATTGGTGCTATCGACATATTGTATCTTTCCTCTTTTCCAACTATCAATAAAGGTTTCGGCTTTTTCGTCGATCACGTTGCGCGCCTCGCCGTCTTCGGCATTAACTTCTATCACCCGAAACCGCTGATGTCCGCGGTCGGTTCGTTCGAAGGTAAAGCTGTTGTTGTCCGCTTTCCAGCGCAGCCGCGGGGCCCCGCCGAAATCGATGGGTTCGAGATCGACCTTAATTCGGTTTTTCGTTTCGGCATGGAATACATACATTTCTCGCGTGGTTAATTTATCTCCCGGCAGATCATAACTGCGCGTGCGCAGCTGGGCTCTGCCTCCTTCGGGCGGCGACGACTGAATCAGATAGACCTCTTTGTTATCACCCGGCTCGGTATGATAGGCCACCAGCCTCCTGGAATCCGGCGCCCAGGAAACCGACGAATAATAGTGATTCTCTACTCCATCATCGGTTAATTGAAACTCATCTGTGCTGTATATCGAGCGGAGATATAAATTATAATCTTTTATGAAAGCGGTCCACTTACCGTCCGGAGAAGCCGTCCCGTCACCTCGGCGTGGTTCGTCCCCACGTCGTTGACCCCGCCGTTGACCGCCGCGTGGGCCTCTTTCTTCTCCCCTGCGCCACTCCGGGGCGGGTCCGATCTTCGTACATTCGTATGTATTCAAGTCGCATTTCCACCGGGCGTCTTCCACGTCAAACTCAATGGCTCCGCCGTCGTCGGTAAATTGAATATTATCGAAAGGCAGCTTGTCCGCCGCGTAACTTTCGCCCGCCGCCTGCGAAAGCGCCCGGGCCAATCGGCGGTGGTTGAACGCCGGTCGGCGCGTACCCTCTACGGCATCAACCAGGATAAATTCCCTGGCCTCGTCGCGCAGGTCGTTGCGATACCAGAATTTTCTACCGTCGTCAAACCAGTTGGGGTTGAGTTGCGCCTTAAAAACCTTGCCCTGGGTGAGCGATCGAAGCTGGTCGGCGCGCTCGTAATCGGCCCGTCCGCCCTGCGCCAGCAGCGTCGCCGGCGCTAATAATAGCAATACCCATAACAGCTTTGCAAGGTTTAAGACTTTGTGATTTTTCATCATTTTCTCCTTCTCAAATCTTTGTGAAATCCTGGGAAATTTATGGTCAAGATTCGTATAATCATCCTGCTTTGAATTTTTATCTTATTTTTAAAACTTAGAAATCCTATTTCGCCCTTTGCTCGTAGCGCCGCAAGGCGTTCCGCAAGATCCGATCTATTAAATTCTCATAAGACAGCCCAAATTTCTCCGCCGCCTCGGCCACTTCATCTCCGTAGGCGATATCCGGGTTGGGATTCGCCTCCAAAACCACCAGTTTGTTATCCGGCGTCAGCCGTACGTCGATGCGCCCGTAATCACGGAGCTGTAAAACTCGATAGACCTTTTTGCAAATCCGCTCAATTTTTCTTACTATGTCGAGCTCGAAGGGGATAAAAGCGAATCTAATATTCCATTTTTCCTGATACTCTTTATTCCATTTCACGCGGTAAGTTACCAGGTTCGGCCCTTCCTCCCCGTCGTAATCGAATATACATCCCCGGATGGGAAACACCGTCAGGCGTTTATTGCCCATGAGGCTGACGTACAGTTCCTGCCCTTCTATATATTCTTCCGCAATGGCCGCCTGATCCCATCGGTCGTGGACAAATGCGGCCCGCTCTCTCAGGGCGTTTTCATTATAGACCAGCGAGGCATTGGAAATCCCCTCGGAGCCGTCCTCGAATGCCGGCTTGACCACCAACGGATACGGCAGCTTCCGGGGAACCTGTAGAGATCGCCCGGTCGGCAGCGAAATAAACTGCGGCACTCGAATCTTATGCAGACTGAGAAGCTGCTTACACAGACGTTTGTCGCGGCACAACAACAGCCCCATGCTGCCCGTACCCGTATAAGGGAGATCCAGCAATTCCAGCAGGGCCGTGATGTTCTTATCCAGACGCCGATCCCCGCCATACTGCTCGGTCAGATTGAAAACCAGATCCGGCGCCTCCTCGGTCAGGCTGCTCACCAGCGCCGGTAAATCCCCCACCGCTCCCTGCACGCTGACTTCGTGCCCCAGCGTACGCAAGGTATCCACTACATGATACTCCGTAAGCGCCTCTTCCGTGCTGCGGGTGAACTGCGGATCATCATCGGAGATCATCGCTTCATCCACCAACACCGTGATCTTCATATGTTGTTTCATACTATTATCCTTTAGGGATGATTCGAAGAGTGCTACTGGCAATCGTGGTCAGCAGCGTTGTTACTCCGATCAAGTTGTCCTGCTCATTACAGCCCACGTATAAATCCAGCGCCTCGCAGCGGTGAATAAACCGATTGAACAACTCATGGATATCGTACTTGCGGTGTCCGGTCCACAGAGTTATCTGATCGACAATCTGCCGTCGATTACGCCGCAGCAGAATGGAGGCTTTATAAGAGGAATCCCCTGCCTGGCGCGGGGCAAACAAGGTCTGGAGACTGTGGTCATAGAATCCTTTAAAATCGTCTCCCATGGCCTTTCGCTTGCGCTCGTAATAAGCCGACAGAGTTGAATTCATGCGCGAGGCCGACCAGGGAGGCTGCTTGGGTATGCGCATCACCGGCTGCCGGCGCCGCAACCGTTCCATCAGACCGTTGATATAGTACAGCTTTTTGAGCACCGGCCAGCCCCGGTATTTCTCCTGCCAACGGCTGCCCGGAGTCAGCCACACCGCGAAAGTCTCGGCGAAATCCTCATCCGGATGACATTGAGCATAATTATCCTCCAGGTGTATCACGAAACGCCGCGAGTAAGGTTGATAGGAATAAGAATCGGAATACTTGGCCGAAAAGGGCCCGAATAACTCCCGCCAACGCGTTTTTTTGTACAGCTGGTACGCATAATTTACGGCATGTCCACACTCGTGGCGCAGCAGTTTCATACAGGACTCTGGCGTGCCTCCTTCCACCTCGAACATCATCCTCTTCTCTATCTCCTTCAAACGTGGATGGGCCAGGCAAAACGGAATGCCGATGATCGGTTCCCGATCCGGGGTTAGCCATTCGCCCGCTAGATAGCAGGGGGGGTGAAACCAAATTCCCTTCTCATCCAGCTGCTCATACAGCCTCCGGATCAGCGGCTCCAACTCCGAACCTGCTATCTCCACCTGCAGATCCCGTATCCGAATCTGCAATATCTCCTCCTCCGGCAGCGACTCCCATTTTAACGCCTTTGGTTTTTTACCCATCGAAACCTCTTCCCCGGGCCCGCTTCGCTACTAACCGGACATGGTGAAAATTGCCGG
>LJUC01000248.1 GCA_001303695.1 Phycisphaerae bacterium SM23_30 | reverse complement strand
TTGATCCCTTATATCGTCGCCATGGTTATTATCGGCATCCCTCTCTTGATCATGGAGTTCTCCATCGGGCATCTTACCCGTAAAGCCGCTCCCCTCGCCTTCAAACACGTCCATAAAAAGTGGGAATTCGCCGGCTGGTGGCCCGTCGTCATGAATTTCACCATCCTCACCTATTACAGCGTCATCATCGCCTGGTGCCTGAACTACTTCTTCTACAGCTTTGACCTTCATTGGGGCGACGACACCAAATCCTTCTTCTACGGCAGGTATCTGGAAAACAACTACACCTTCAACATCACCGGCCTCCGCTGGCCCATCGTCGCCTCCCTCGCCGGCGTCTGGCTTATCATGTACTTCTGCATCTTTAAAGGCGTCAAGGCCATCGGCAAACTCGTCCTCTACATCGTCCCCATCCCCTGGTTTATGTTGGTCGTCCTAGTTATTCGCGGCGTCACCCTCGAAGGCGCTATTCAGGGCCTGGAATATTATCTCGAACCCGACTGGTCCTACCTGCTCCGCGCCGAGGTCTGGCGCGACGCCTTCGCCCAGGTCTTCTTCTCCGTCACCATCGCCTTTGGCGTCATGATCACCTACGCCAGCTTCCTGCCCCAAAAATCAGACCTCTCCAACAACGCCATGATCATCGCCGTCTCGGATCTGGCCACCAGCTTCATCGCCGGTCTGGTGATCTTCGCCACCATGGGCCACCTCGCCTTCCAGAACGGCCAGCCCGTTCAGGAGGTCCTCGAAGGCTCCGAATCGCTGGGCCTGGCCTTTGTCGCCTTTCCCAAGGCCCTCTCCGCCCTGGCCGGCGCCAAATTCTTCTCCCTGATCTTTTTCTTCTCCCTCTTGTTGCTGGGGGTCGATTCCGGATTCTCCATGACCCAGACCATCATCGCCAGCCTCTGTGACAAAACCGGTTGGAGACGCTCCACCGTTCTGATCATCCTGACCCTCGCCGGTTTCATCGTCAGCATGATCTTTTCCACCCGCGGCGGTCTGCAGTGGCTCGGCATAGTCGATGGCGCCGTCAACGAAGGCTTTATCGGCATCCTCTTTTTAGGGCTCGTCCAGTGCCTCATCCTCGGCTGGTCTTTCGGCGCCGAAAAACTCCGCCATCATGCCGATCAAACCAGCGACTGGAAATTGCCTTATCTGTGGGTCGTCGGCATCCGCTTCATCATCCCCGCCATCCTCATCGTCCTAGTCTCCTGGAATATCTACAGCGGCTTCAAAGGCAAACCGCTCCAATTGGATACCGATGAATTTGACGACCCCGCCGCCCTCGCCGTCCAGGTCTACAACGCCCAGGACCCCCTCTCCCAACAATTAAAAGAAAATTTCGCCCCGGAGTCCCTGGCCGTTATCGAAGAATTCGTCGCCTCCAAACAGGTATATGACCAATTAACGCAGCCCTATAACGACCGGAAAGAAATTTACCAGAATGCCCTCGCCGAATTTGAAAAAACTAAAAAAACAGGCTCCCTCTCCGACGCTCAAATCGCCTCGACGCAGCAGCAATTAAATAACCAAAAACAAAACCTGGACCGGCAGTGGGATGAATTAATTGATACCATCCGCGAACCGAATCGTAAACGTTATGCCAACCTGGAAACCGCTAAAGGCGTCTTCATCCGGGAACTGAACCGCTTCATCAACACCGAAAACGTTTTGTATGACCAGAAACTCTTTGAACATGTCCGCCTGACCGACGATACCCGCTTCTTCCTCGAGCAATATCAAAACTTCCTGCAGGAAAAAGCCTTTGACCCCCGCCTGGAAAATAACCGCGTCGATCCGGTCCGCTTGAATCGCCTGCTGCTCCAGGACGCCTACGCCGGCATGATCAGCCCCACCCAAAACCTCGGCGGATACTTCATCGACGCCCGCGGCCGAATCGTCGGCGCCCACTTCGTGGCTTTCACCATCACCCTGTTGTTCTTCGTCGTCGGACTGATCCTGGCCCTCTGGAAACCAAAAATCGTTATCAAACACGAAACATAAATAACCCATTAATATAAGGACCAAACTTATGCTGCTAGCCGAAATCGGTGACGGCTCGCTCGATGCCTCGGGAATCATTATTCTACTGATTATGCTGGGTTTTATCTTCGGCACCCTCGGCTGGGGCGTTTACCGCGCCTTCAAAACCGTCCAAAAACAAAAAATCCTCGATCCCCAGCCCCTAAAAATGCCTGACCAAAACCGAACTTAACCGCCTTCGGCGGAACTTTATTAGCCCCCGATGTAAAATCGGGGGGCTACCTGTATATGTGAAATTGGTTACGATTTACTCCCTATACCATCAAGTTGGCCCCCAGCTTCATGCCGGCTGTCTTACGCCGTATCGATGAAAGGCAATGTAAAATGTCTTTCCCGGCACTTAACTGTCATTTTGAACCCCTACCGGTCATCCCGGGCGCCGCGCCGAATCTCGTTCGTCATTCTAAAATCAAAAATATTATGATCAAACTGTTGCCTTCCATGCTTATAGCTCTTTCGCTCTTCCTGACCGGTTGTGTCGAAAGGCTCATCACTGTTGATACCTCTCCTGCCGGCGCCCTGGTTTGGCTCAACGGCCGGGAGATTGGAAACGCCCCCGTTACCGTACCCTTCACCTGGTACGGCCAGTATGAAGTCGTCCTCCGCAAAGACGGCTTCCAAGCCCTCAAAACCTCCCGCAAAGCCGATGCCCCTTTTTACCAGTGGCCCCCCCTCGACCTCTTCGCCGAATGCCTCCTCCCCCTGACCCTTACCGATCATCACCACTGGCATTTTCAGCTCGCCGAGCAAAAACTCGCCGATCCCAACTCCCTCATCCAGCGCGCCCAATCCCTCCGGCGCGATACCCTTATCATCCGCTGATTACCCTCAAAATTAACGCTTGAAAATGGCGGCGGTGGTGGTATAATCAGACCAAAACATAATTTACCGGAGCAACATTATGGCAAAAGCAAAATATGATTATTCGCGGGTCGCCCGACTTGCTAAACAGGGCTTCTCTAAAAAAGAAATCGCCCAAAAAACCAAAATACCTTACGAGGCGCTGAAAGGTCACTGTAGATACCATAATATAGAAACGGTGGTAAAATCAAAGGAAAAATACGACTATCGCCGCATTGCCGCTTTAGCTAAAAAAGGACTCACCAAAAAAGAAATCACTATCAAAATCGGCATCCCCAAGGATACCTTAATCGCCTATTGCAAAAAGCATAATATCAAGGTCGTAAAAAAAGTTAATACTAAACACGACTATTCTCAGGTCGTTGCCCTTGCCCGAAAGGGTTTGACGCAGACGGAAATATCGAAAAAAATAAAAGTGCCCATCGATTGTATCTGCCGATACTGCAAAAAACATAATATCGCCGTCGTTAAAAAACCCTATAAACGTAATTAATCTCCTTAGAGGTCAGGATGTTGCCCATGCCGACGAAACCGTCTGGCGACGAGGCAATCGACAGCGCGGTTGTTTCTTCTCGCTCCTGGGAACTGATGGCCTGGAAATCTTCTTCTGGAAGTTCAATATCAATAATATTTATTAACTCTTGTCATTTGACATCTCGTTCTTTTTTCGGGGCTTCATCCCGCCACATAGTAAATTTAGATCGTGAATAAAATGCTAATTACGGCGCTGGCGTTCATGGCACAAATCTGCCAGCGCCTGGGACAAGCCGGGTTCGCCGTCACTGACTACAACTTCTGCCACCGGTTGCCTTTACGTTTACCTTTAATATCTTGGTCAATTTCATCCCAGCTTTCTCCGCTCCAAATGCTCAAAGGCAGTACAAAACCCTGTTTATCCACTCCATCCACTCCCAAGGCGATTCTGAGTTCGCCGTGATTGCTCGTATTCGCCTTTTTATGATACTTTTTCTTGTAACCAGCAGTCCGATCAATCCCGACATGCCTTCCTGCTCAAATAGCTTCCGGGCAGAAATTACCAATTCATCCAAAGAAAATCCATTTTTCGATACCGCTGTTAGTACTTCTAATGCTATAATGTTCTGCATAGGCTTGAGACCTCCGTGATATCTTTAGTTTTCCTTGTTGAGTATCACATATCAATCCTATTTTATCTATCTTAACTCCAGCTTTTGGGACGATACTAAAATATTGCAACTTCTCGGCTCGGATTGATCTGATTTCAGATAAGATTTTTCAGGGCATCAAAGTCAACTTTCCCTCCCCTTGTGGCTAAGCGAAGGATGAGACTGCCTCAGCGTTTCAATTAATCGGCGTGCCGCATTTCGGCCTGCATTACTTCTAAAGTATTGTCGTGTATATAGTTAGAAAGCCTGAATTTTCTTGACATAAATTAACCTATAGATTATATAAAATATCGTAAATATCGACGCAAGAGCAAAAATAAAGTCTTGAAATCTTGTGTCTGCTTATCATCTTTTGCTTTTGCATCTCAGTTGTTCGCTGTCAGGGATCGACGCTTTTATTACGGAGGTGGATTGATGAGCGAAGTTAATAAAAAAAACAGCAATTCCCCTGATAAAAACAAGCAAGCTCCCACCGCGTCTTTCGAAAGTACAGTGTTAGAACCGGGCAAACAGATCGGTCCGTTTCGCATTGAGCGGATGCTGGGACGCGGAGCTGTGGGAGTGGTCTATCTGGCCCACGACACCAAGCTGGACCGCGCCGTTGCCATTAAAGGCCTGCCCGCAGAAATGATGGGCAATCCCAAAGTAAGATCCCGTTTCCGGCGAGAAGCTCGTCTGCTGGCCGGATTGAATCACCCCAACATTGCCACCATCCATGAAGAACTCCAAGAGACTAAGGGTGCAAACTATCTGGTCATGGAATACATTGCGGGCGAGACGTTATCGGAGCGGATAGAACGGGGGCCAATTAAGATGGATAAGGTATTTTCTATCGGGATACAGATCGCTGAGGCAATGGCGGCAGCCCATGAACAGGGTGTAATCCATCGAGATCTCAAACCCGGCAACATTAAGATCACACCGGATGACAAAGTTAAGGTGCTGGATTTTGGTCTGGCCAAAGCAGTAATCGCAGAAGCTGCCGATCAAGAAAGTACCATCACCCAGCCGGGCCGCGTCATCGGGACGCCGGCCTATATGAGTCCGGAGCAGTCCCGGGGCGAAGAAGTCGACCACCGCAGCGATATCTGGTCCTTCGGCTGCATTCTCTACGAGATGCTCACCGGGAAGATCCCCTTCAAGGGCGAAACGGTCTCCGATACCCTCGCCAACATCCTGCAGGTCAGTCCTGATTGGCGCCAGCTGCCCCAGGCCACCCCGGCCAATATACAGGTGTTGCTGCGCCGTTGCCTGGAGAAAGATTTGCATAACCGTTTACAATCTATTGCAGATGCGGTTATCGAAATTAAAGAAACCATTCAATTGCCCCGGGTCGCCCCCCCCGTGACGCGTTCTTTGGCAACGTTCTCGGCGCCCCAGAGCAAAAGAAGATTAGTAGCGGTTGGATTAGCCTGCTTTACCGTTGCTGCAATTGCCACCGGAATATTAATCTGGATGATAAAACCCATACCCTCGGTATCTCAACCAATAACTTCAGCAGTTGAATTGCCCTGGAACCAGAAACTGGCACAGTGGTATCCGTATGTTGCTGTCTCGCCTAATGGGACGGAGATGGTTTATAAAGGCGTGGGAGAAGACGAAACGACGACGCAACTTGTTCTGCGTGAATTCGATAAATTACAGGGTAAGGTACTGGAAGGCACACAAAATATTACGGAAGGACCTAACTTTTTTTTCTCCCCCGATGGTAAATATATTGCCTTTATTATTAAAGATGTGTTGTATAAATTATCCCTTGACAGGGGGCGTCGTATACCACTTTGCGAGGCTTCGGGGGCTTGCGGAGGTGATTGGATTGATGACGGTTCTGCCGATGGCAGAATTTTCCTGGCCCTGCGCGGTGAGGAAAAACCGGGTATTTATACGGTCTCAGCTAACGAGTCAGTAAAGGAAACACCCACT
>LJUC01000041.1 GCA_001303695.1 Phycisphaerae bacterium SM23_30 | reverse complement strand
CTGGCCCGGGATGAGGGATTTGAGGTGAGTATGCTGGCGGCGGATTACGGTCAGGAGGCGGTAGAGGTTCATGAAGGGGTAAGGGTAATAAGGAGTCTGGATTTCAGCAGGGGCGCTTTATCAGGGGTTTGGCGGATCTGGCGGGCGCTGGGACGGGCGGATGCTCAAGTTTATATGGTAAAGACTTTTTCGCCGGGGACGCCGCTGGTGAGGTGGTTCTGCCGGCGTAAGGGACGGGTTTTTATTTATCGCACGGCCCATCGTTATGACTGCGACGGGACCTACATTCGTCGGCGGCCGCTGCTGGGCCGGGCGTTCGCCTGGTCGCTGCGGGGGGCCCGGATGGTACTGGCCCAGAACGAGACGGACGCTAAACTATTGGCCGAGACGGTGGGGGTATCGGCGCGGGTGATAGCCAATGGTCATCGGCTGCCTGTGATAACTCAGCGGCAGCGGGACAAAATTCTGTGGGTGGGCCGCACGACGGAATTCAAGCGGCCGGAACTTTTCCTGGAGCTGGCCCGACAGGTGCCGGGGGAAAAATTCTGTATGGTCTGTCAGCAGGCCACCGAGGACAAAGCATACCGGCAAACGGTGGAAAAGGGAGTTTATACCGCACGTTCCGTTCCAGGAAGTGGAGGATTTTTTTCAGCGGGCGCGGCTGCTGGTCAACACCAGCGACGCCGAGGGTTTCCCCAACACCTTTATTCAGGCCTGTAAGTGCGGCGTACCGATATTATCGTTGAACGTCAATCCGGACGGATTTCTGGATAAATACCGATGCGGGGCGTGCGCCGGGGGCGTTTGGGATTTGTTGGTGGAGAAGCTGAGTCAATTACTCAACTCCGAGGCCGCGGCCGAGTACGGGGCCAACGGCCGCCGTTATGTAGAAGAAAACCACGACATCGCCAGGATCATCGAGCAATATAAAATTATATTTAAGGATTTGGTACGGCAAAACGATATAAGATGCCCATAAAGGTATTACATATCACCGGTAATTTGCAGATGGGAGGGGCACAGGTTTGCGTGAAGTATCTGGCGGAAAATGCGGATCGTCAAGAGATTGAATCTCTGGTATATCCGCTCCGTCCCCAGCCGGTCGAGATAAATATCAATAGCGAGGTGATCGAGGTACCTTATGGCCATTATGATCCGCGGAAGTTTTGGGCCATATTAAGGCTGTGCCGGGAGCGTCAAATTGACATTATTCACGCTCATCTGCACAAGCCGATCATTGCGGCATTGCTGGCGAGCTTTTTTTGTGACGTGCGGGTGGTGATTCATGAGCACGGGCCGATTTTTCGTCGGGGGGTGCAATATTGGTTATATCGGCGGCTGCTGCGTCTTTTGCGGGGCCGGGCGGCGGCGGTGATCGCGGTTTCGCAGGCGGCGGCGGGGCGGCTGGCGCACGCGGCGCGGATTGATCCGGCCCGGATCAGGGTAATACGCAACGCGGTGGATTTTGCCGCTTTTAGTCCCCGCCGGGAGGCGCGGGAGAAAGTGCGTCGGCAATGGGGAATCTTGGAGGATAAGGTGGTGGTGGGATTTGTGGGCCGACTGGACTATGTAAAGGGAGTCGATCTTTTGATCGAGGCCTTTGCTTTGCTTTTGCAGCGGTCAGATCGATATTTCTTATTGTTGGTCGGCGCGGGGCCGCAGCGGCAGGAACTGGAAGAATTGGCGCGGCGGCGGGGAATAGCCGAGAGCGTCAGGTTTGCGGGTTTTTGTGAAGAGGCGTCGCAGGCGATGCAGGCTTTTGATATCGGGGTGGTTCCTTCGCGGCAGGAGGCGCTGGGGATCGCGGCGTTGGAGATGATGCGGATGAAGATACCGCTGGTGTGTTCGGGGGTGGAGGGATTGGGGGAAATTGCGATCCACGAGGAGACGGCGCTGGTGCCGGCAGAGAATAATCCCCCGGAGATAGCCCGCGGCGTGGAGCGTCTGGCCGGCGACGGCGAGCTGCAAAAAAGACTAACCGAGGCGGCGTATCGCTTTACGAAGCATTTCGGCATTGCCGAGTATGTAAAGGCGGTGGAGCAGGTTTATCGGGAAGTGCTCGGGCAAGAGAGTTTATGAGTGGATGGGGATTTGCTTATCCGAAGACCAGGGCGGCGTAGCCGACGCTGTCGGTGGAATCTTGGTTGAATTTCTGGGCCATGATTTCGGCGCTGGTTTTATGGTCGAGCAGATAGCCCCGGGCGGCGCCTAGTTCCCGGGCGGCGGCAATGGCGGCGGCGGCGGCGCCGGCGCCGCAGGAATTAGAGTAGGTCTCGGCGGCGTCCACCAGGCGGTCGGCCTCCATCGCGAGGGCCAGGTCGATAAAGAATTTATCGTTGGTCTCTTTGGCCCAGCGGTGGGCCTGGGGGCCGGTGCCCTGGGGGGTAAAGAAATACGAGGGGCCGTAATGGGTCAGGTCGGTCGAGCCGATGCAGACGACGGATTTTTCGACACGAGCGATGGCGCGGGCGGCGGCCCGGCCTACCAGGTGGGAGCGCTCATTAGGGGGGATCAACAGGGGGACGATCCGGGCGTCTTCAAAGAGGTACTGTACGAGAGGCACCTGCACTTCTATGGAATGTTCCCGCCGGTGGCCGTTGCAGTCGGCGATTATCAGGTCGGGCGCTTCGGCCAGGATAGCGGCGGCTAACTGCTCGTCCACGTCGATGGCGCCTAAAGGGGTTTCCCATGAGCCGGCATCGTAGAGCAGGGCCTGCTGCGTGCGGACGGCGTGGACGGCGCCGAAGATCACGAAGGTATCCGTCGATTCGTTCTGCTGTTTGACGGCGGCGAAGACCAGCCCGGCCAACGCGCCGCTGAAGACCCAGCCGGCGTGGGGGACGATACCCGAGATGATTCGGGGGGGCATCTCGGCCGGGAGGGGTTCGGCAGGCAACATCTGCTCTAACTGACTCCGGCAGGCTTGAGGGGAAGATTCATAAAACTGGCCCGCTACCGCTGTAGTCCGCACCGACATGACCGGCTCCTTTAGCTTATGACTCTGGCAAAATTAAACCGGACTCCGGCAAAATTGCGGTCGGGCATATGTCCGTAAAAAGCTGCCCAATAAGAACTTGCCGCTTAAAAAACATGCCCGACTTCCCTTTTGCCGGAACCTTCGTTGACAGTTAGTTCCAATTGTTTTAGTATGTACGCATAATAACGCGACGATATTTTAACGCCTCGGCGGGACCGAGAGCAAGAATTTTTACCAAAAGCCGGATACCTCACTTACAGCAGGAATTTGAATATGGGCATCAAAGCAACGGAAATGAAAAAAGGCATGGTTTTGAGCGTTGATGGCAATCCCTGTCTGGTGGTGGATTACCAGCACGTCAAACTGGGCAAAGGCGGGGCGGTGCTGCAGACCAAGCTGAAAAATATTGTGGACGGCACGATCACCACCAAAAGGATTCGTTCGGAAGAGACGCTGGAGCAGGTATTTATGGACAAGCAGCCCTACGAATACCTTTATTCCAGCGGCGATGAGCACGTTTTTATGCACAAGGAAAATTACGAACAGATCACCTTGGGGGGTGATTTATTCGTGGACGGGACCAAATACTGCAAGCCCAACACGGACGTGGAGCTGCATTTTTTCGACGGCAAGCCCTTGACGGTGGTGCTGCCGAATTCGGTGGAGCTGGAGGTGACCGATACGCCGCCGGCGATTAAAGGGGCGACGGCGACGAATCAGTATAAAAAGGCCACGCTGGAGACGGGGGCGGAGGTGATGGTGCCTCCTTTTGTAGATCCGGGGGAGATGATCCGGGTCGATACCCGCAGCGGAGAGTATCTGGAGCGGGTGAAGAAATAAGATTGAATATTTGAGCTTTCCGGGGGTAAGCCAAATCCTGTGAGAAAGCGGGGGGATTAAAATGCCAAAACGGACTTTCTTTTGGGGGTATCCGAGTATTTCATAAGAACATCAGGCCGATGATGGTGTCTAATTAATATATTCTGCCGGTATTTGGATAATTTCCCGTTTTTTTGAAAGAAATCAGGGATAGGCGGGTCTAATGACTTCGGTTATGGCGGGCAGCACAATACGTCAGGCGGCCAGGCGGATACGCCCGGAGAGCCAGCTCGAAGAGCAGTTGGCGGAGCGATATATCCGCGGCGACGAGAGCGCGTTTGAGGAGATCGTAGCGTCCTACCAGGGGTATGTGGCCGGTTTGACCTATCGGCTGCTGGGTTGGGGCGGCGATGTCGAAGACGTGGTGCAGGAAGTGTTTTTGGCGGTATTCAGGAATTTGGGTAAGTTCCGCGGGGATAGCAGCTTAAATACGTGGCTGACCGCCATAACCGTGAACAAATGCCGCAGTTGGCGACGTAAGCATTTGTTAAAAATGAAGTTATTAAAAATTGCCGGTCGGCAAAAACAAGCTGCGCCCCCCCGGTCCGACCAGGGTGTGATGAATCGTGAGACCTTTGATCGGGTGCGCCGGACACTGCAAGGATTGCCGGGACACTATCGCGAGGTGATGGTGCTGCACTATATGGAAGAGATGCCCATAACCGAGGTGGCAGAGGTGCTGGGTTTGAGGCGTAATGTGGTGGACGTTCGTCTGAGCCGGGCCCGGGCCCGGATAAGAGAAAAACTGGCCGATTTGATAGAGAAATAGAGATATGGTTGAAGATGACTTAAAACAACTGTTGATCCAGACCGACCGGGCCGCCGGACCGGCGGTGGCGCCTAGAGCTGATCTGGCAAGCAGGATTCGTCATTTGGACCGACGCCGACGCCGAATTACCATGATTTCAGAACCAATAGCTTTGGCGGCGGGATTGATGCTGGCGATGGGAATTTTTTTCTGGACCGGTAAAAAGCCGATCAGCATCGCCAAGCCGCAAGCCGTACCACCTGAGTTAGTACAAAACACGGGTATTCCAGAGGTGCCGACGACTACCCCAGATACTAAGGCGGAGTTGGCTCAGATGAGTTTGGCGCTGGTGCAATTACAGGCGGAGGCGGAGACGCAGATGCTGGTGGTCCGCCAGTTGCGGGCGTGGGAGAGGCAACAGGCCCGGCTGGCCGAGCTGGAACGACAATTGGCGGCGATACCGGATCCTTTGGAGGAGGTGCGCCGGCAGGTGGAGCAGGCGGCCTATACGATGGTGTATCACGCGGACCTGAAGTATAACAAATTGAACTTGAAAGATTCGGCCATTCAAGACTTTCAAAGGGTAATAAAGCTTTACCCCCAAACCAGATGGGCCCAGGTCGCCCAGAACAAATTATCCGAAATTCGCTATAACCGGAAAGGAGCCTTATTATGAAAACACGCACCTTATCAATTACTCTGATCCTGGTGCTATTATGTTATGCGCTGGGTGCGGTTCAGGCCCAAGACGCCGAGATCGAGCAAAAGACCCAGGAAACACCTAAGATCTCCAACACCCGCTACGCGCAATGCCTGTTGGAGGTCCGACAACTACCGATAGAATCGGATACCTTAGAATCGATAATCAATGCTACCTTTTATAATCAAATAGCCAGGAAAGCATTTGACGAATCATCCATTGATTATAATTATGCTCGAAGAGGCGTTTCATTAGATTTTTCCTCGAGTGGAATGGAAAGAGAAAATCATATATTCCGCATATCTATAATTTTGACCGATCGTCCGGGTGAATTTGTCGTCAAGTCCATAGCACAAGAACTGCTGGATGAGACCGTAGCCAAGCTGAAAGAATTTGTGAAAAAAGATTATCAACGCAAGATGGGTCAATTGAATGAGCAGTATGTTTTGGCGCAAGAGGTTTATCAATCAGCCGAAGCCAGATTCACGGCGCTGCAGGCGGAACAGCATGATTTAATCAAGCGTGCCGGCCAGCGAGAGCTTTACCGCAGCCGAATACTCGATGAGATTCGGGATTTGGAGCAAAAGAGGCAGCAATTAGAGATGGAGCAAGCAGGAAGGCAGGCCCGGCAGAGAGCACTGGAAGAGCAAATTGCCAAGATGAGCAAACAAACACAAGTGAAATTATCTGACGATCCGGTTCTGGCGGAACTGGAAAAACTTCTGAAATTTCTGGAGCAAAGACTAGAAACAATTATGCTTATGGAAGAGATGCAGCGGGTAAAAACATCAGAAGTAACTGATGCTCAGGAAAGTGTGGCTTTAACCAAGATTGATATAATTAAACGTCGAGAAGAGATCGGCAAAACGGAGGGCGGTGAATTGCTGGGCAAGTGGAATTTGGAGCTGGCGGATTTGGCTATTCGCGGCGCCGAGCTTGAGGCTCAACTTAATTTTTTGATTGATCGGCTTAGAGGTATTGAACAGATGAATCTTCTGGAAAAGGCGGATCGGTTTGAACGGCTGGAGAGAGAAATATCAACTGCCCGTTCGGCATTTGATCTGGCTTCTCGCGAGGTGGAAAATGTTCGCCGACAGATTGAGCGTACGGGAGAGCCGCAGGTGACCATTCTGGGAGGGAAATAACCTAACCGGGAAAAATAGTAGGGGCGGTTAGTGAACCGCCCCTACGTTAATTGGTTCAAAATCGAATTTTCATTTTGCCGGTTAAAGGTCAGGCATCCCCAAGCTGCGCTTGAGGCTGCCACCCGGGCAGGGATATAAAAGAAAGCCGACCCGTGTTAGGGGGCCGGCTTTTCTTTACCTGTAGGGCGGGGCTTTGCCCCACGCGTCGGCTCTGAACTACCATCAAATTTTATCTGATAGTTCTGCCGGTGTTATTTTGGGCGGCAGCTTCTTCCAGTTGTTGGGGGGTTTTGTAAAATTCCTTACCCTTTTCGGGGCTCATGACAAAGATATCGAGCCATTGAACCCAGCGGGCCCACATATCGAGGATGGTTTCCTTGGCGGCGGGGCCGTGGGCTTCATAGGGGTACATGTAGAGCGAGACGGGTTTATTGAGGCCGTCCAGGGCCATAAACATGCGTTCGGAGTTGATGGGGAAGGTGCCGCTGTTGGAGTCTTCCATGCCATGATACATCAGCATGGCGCCGTTGAACTGATTGGCCCACAACAAAGGCGACATATCGAGATAGACTTCGCGGGCGTCCCAGAAGTTGCGTCTTTCGCTCTGGAAGCCCATGGGGGTGAGGGTGCGGTTGTAGCAGCCGTCGCCGGCGATGCCCGCCTTAAAGAAGGGGGTATGGGCCAGGGCGTTGGCGGTGCTGAAGGCGCCGTAGCTGTGCCCGCCGATGGCCAGGCGGTCGCGGTCGATGTACTGTTTTTTGTCGAGGGCGTCGATGACGGCCCAGAGACCATTGCGGAGATCGCAGACATAGTTGTTGTTCATCTGGCCGGTAGGTCCGAAGATGGGTATGTCGGGCTCCACGATGACATAATCCAGGCGGGTGAAAATATTCATGGAGCGGTTGCTGGGGGCCCGGAAGGTGCCGGCGCCGTCTCTTTGGCCTCTTTGGCCTCCGCCGCCGGCCCCACGGTCATAGGCGGCCTGGCTGTCGTATTCACGGGGATAGAACCAGAAGATGGCGGGCAGTTTGAGGCCTTTATGGGCCGGGCGGGTGACCCGGACCCAGAGTTTATAGCCGTCGCAGCGTTCGACCTGGAGGCGTTCGGTCTCCAGGGAAGTCAAATCCGGGGTGTAATTGATATTACCGGTCAATTTTTTGACTTCATCGGCCTCCAGATCATACATATATGAATCCGGGGGCGTCTGGGTGTTTTGGCGGGTGGTGAAGACAAAATTCATATCATCGCTGGCAGCGCTGAAACGTTCGGTCATATCGTCGCCGGCCTGGCCTTCAAAGATTCTGGTTTTTTTGCCGTTTACGAAGTTATACTTATCGATGTGGGGGGTGTTGCCGGAGTAGAAGATGGTCTCGCCGTCATCGGCAACTTTAACGACCGACATACCGAATCTGTTGGTTTCGGTCATCAAGCTGCCTTCGCGGGGCAGGGTGTAATGGGTTTGGGGATCCCCGATATCAACGCAGATATTGGTTCGGGCGTTATTAGGTTCGGAGACGGTCAAAAAGAGTATCTGACAGTTATCCGAGTACTGGACGCTGTTAATGGGTTTTTTGCTTTCAAAGATCACTTTGACATCGTCTTCACCATAGGGGGGCAGCCACTGCATGACCCGGTCTAACTGCCCTTCTTGCATCTGAGGGGCCTGGCCTCCTCTTTGCATACCGCGTTGGGGTCTTTGCTGTTCTCTCTCGAACTCCCGGACCTCGCGTATTTCCCGGACCCGTCTTCCTTCCGTGCGGGGCGCTAACTGTAGAAAACTCATACCCTTGGCGTCCGGGCGCCAGGTGATGTTTCTTTTCTGAGGGGGGCCTGGTTGTTCCTGGGGTTGTTGTCCCCGCTGTTGTGGGCCCCTTTGTCGCTGACCTCGCTGTTGTTGCGATTGGTCGGGGGTGGTTGGCTGGGTGCCGTCGCGGAGGGGTCGGCTGGAGAATTCGTGCACCGCTTGGCCATCGAGGTTCCAGAGGTCCTCGCGGGAACCAAAGCTGGAGGCGGCGACAAAATAGGAGAAGGGTTTAAGGGTTTGGGTGACGCGGAAGTACTCGCCGTCGGGTGAGGTATCAACGGAACGAATCATGACGGGGTTGCCGATTTTATCCACGCGGCTGTTTTCCAGATCGATGACGGCCAATTGGCCGGTGATGAGAAACTCCAGCAGCTCTTTATCGTAGGGCATTTCGAGGAGGTATTGGTAGGTGCGGGAGGGATTTATGCCCACGCGGTTGACTCTGACTTTAGGGGAGGCGGCGGTGGCGGGGGGTGGGGGTATTTTGCCGGCGTAATCGGGGACGAGGACCGTCTGGATGGCCTTGCCCTGGCGCACCCATCTGAAGGAACTCACCATGGTTGCCAGTACCGGTTGCGGTGTGACGCGGCGGGATTTGCCGGTTTTGGGGTCGGCGACGTAAATGTGGGTGGCGTCTTTGAAGAGGGCGTAAAAGGCCAATTGCGAGCCGTCGGGCGACCAGGTGGGATTGCCGACCCGGGCGCCTTGGGGGACCTCGACAGACACGGTGCGCTCATCCTCATAATAAAAGATGTCAAGGCCGGCCGAGTTGCGGGTGGTCAGGCTGCGGGAGCGCATGGCGGCATAGTCCAGATCGGTTTCGCCCAGGTGCACGTGGGGGCGTCCCAATAGCTCCAGGGACGGCATGCCGTCGCTTACGGTAACCAGGAACTTTTTGCCGTCGGGGCTGATGTTAGTGTAGGTGATGTTTTTGTACCAGGGAGCCGCGGCCGCTTCTTCAATGATCTTAGGCGGTCTGAGGTATTCCTCCTGGTTCAATATGTTCTGTTGAGCGAGCAAGGGCAAGGGAAAGACCAGAAATCCCAAGCACATCAACGCCCACAGCCACATACAGATTTTGGTAGGTTTTGATGGTGACAGCATAAAACATTCTCCTTTCCGAAATTAAGATTTGATTAATTATTTCCGGACGAACCCGGATTGTACGGCAAGATTCGTCCAACTCCTTTTCCATCACGTTAACAAGTGACTAAAACTTTATTATACAGATTCGCAACAGGATTGTCCATATTTTTCCTAAAGTGCGGGCCTGCAAGGGTTAAGATACGATTTTAATACTTTATAAGGGCAATCAAATGTTCAATAAGTACCAAAAACACAATTTTTAAAAGAGATAAGCTACGTTGGAGACATCATACCCGGGCGAGACACCAGCGGCGGCGAATTCAGAGATATTGTTGTCGCTGGCGGGATAACATCGAGTTACATAAGTTACTCAGTATTTTACACTGTTCAATTGACAAAACACTGTTTTTGTTTGATAATGCGGCAAATTGAGGTCAAACATGAAAAAGGCAGCGATACTGTTGATAATAGGTGTGGGAGTATATTCTGTTTGCGGGGCGGACGACATAGAGACAATTCCCAAGCCGAAATGGCAGAATCTGTTTGACGGCCGGACTCTGGTTGGCTGGATCCAGCGGGGAGGCGAGGCCCTTTACCAGGTTGAGGACGGCGCCATAGTGGGTACGACGGTTAAGGGTACGCCCAACAGCTTTCTTTGCACGGAAAAGATTTATGCCGATTTTATACTGGAGCTTGATTTCAAGGTGGACCCGGCATTGAATTCGGGGGTGCAGATTCGCAGCGAGAGTATGGAAAGTTACCAGAAGGGCAGGGTTCATGGTTATCAGATAGAGATTGATCCATCCGAGCGGGCCTGGAGCGGGGGGATCTACGATGAGGGGCGGCGCGGCTGGCTTAATGACTTGACTAAGAATGAACCCGCTCAAAAGGCCTTTAAGCAGGGTCAATGGAACCACTTTCGCATTGTGGCGCTGGGGCCATCTATTAAGACCTGGCTTAACGGGGTGTCGGCGGCGGATTTGACGGATTCCCTGACGCGGCGGGGTTTTATCGGCCTGCAGGTGCATTCCACCAAGGAGGCCGAGCCCCTGCAGGTCCGCTGGCGAAATATCCGCCTTTTAGAACTCACCACCGGCAAAGCGGCATATAAATATGAGGTAAGTAAACCAGGAGAATCTTTGGGGGTCCGCCCGGGCGCCGAGATTTTACTGGGTCGAAGAGGCGATCTTTCCGCCTGGCGGTCTGTTAGAGCGGATGATCCCGCCCTTGGCTGGAAATTTCAAGAGGGGGTGCTGGAGATTGTGCCGGGGACGGGCAGCATAATCACCAAACGCCAGGTCCGTGATTTTTATCTGCATCTGGAATTTAATATCAATGAGATGCCGGGGGCGACCGGTCAGGGCAAAGGCAACAGCGGGGTATATATTCAAAGGCGGTATGAAATTCAGATTCTGGATTCCTGCGGCAAGGAAGATTATAACTCGGGGGATTGCGGCTCGATTTATCGCATCCGCAGGTGCGATGTAAACGCCTGCCGCGAGGCGGGGCAGTGGCAAAGTTACGATATTGTTTTTCGGGCGGCGCGGTGGGATGAACAGGGCGACAAGACGGAAAACGCCCGGATAACCGTGTTGCATAACGGCAAATTGATTCATGATGATGTGGAAATCCCCGATAAAACGGGGGCGGGCCAGCCGGAAGGGCCTCAAGAGGGGCCGATTGAGCTGCAGGAACATGGCAACGTGATAAAATTCCGCAACATCTGGCTGGTGGAGCTGCCGGATTCAAGACAAGAATATCTCAAACAATGTATGGCACTGGGTTCCGGGGCGGCATCCGTTGACATGTTAATCGAAGAACAGAGACGTCTCGATAACACGCCCGGAGCGAAAATGAGATTCGGGATGGTCACCTATTTGTGGGGCCAAGACTGGGATTTGCCGACGCTGCTGGCCAACTGCGCAGAGGCGGGGATCATGGGGGTGGAACTGCGGACCACGCATAAACACGGCGTGGAGCCGGCCCTTACCGCCGAGCAGCGCCGGGCAGTAAAAAAATTGTTTGACGAGAGCCCGGTAACCCTGGTGGGTCCGGGTTCCGACGAGAGGTTCGACGATCCGGATCCGGAGAAATTGGCCCAGGCGATTGAAAGCACGAAACAGTTTATCAAACTCAGTTATGAGGCAGGCGGCAGCGGGGTAAAAGTCAAGCCGGATAGTTTTCATGCGGGCGTGCCGCGGGAAAAGACCATAGAGCAGATCGGCAAATCACTGAATGTTCTGGGTGAATATGCCGCCCAATACGGTCAGCAGGTACGTCTGGAAGTGCACGGTCAATGTGCCCCGTTGCCGACGATGAAGGCGATCATGGACATCGCCGGGCATCCGAACGTAGGCGTGTGCTGGAACTGTAATCCGCAGGATTTGCAGGGCGAGGGGCTGGAGTATAACTTCAATCTCATCAAGGACCGGCTGGGTAAGACGGTTCATATTCGGGAATTAAATGGGGGCGGTTATCCTTATCAGGAACTGGCGCATCTGCTGGCGGCCATGGACTATGACGGCTGGATTCTGCTGGAGGCGCACGGGCCGACTCCCGGAGATCGAGTCAAAGCGATCATCGAACAGCGAAAGATCTGGGAAGAGATGACGGCCGAGGCGCAGCGACGGGTGACGCAAAAACAAAAGGAACGAAAAGTCGCCGTCATCGAATTAACCGACAAAGTCAGAGTGGAAATAGACGGCAAATTATTCACCGAATATTATTTCAAGAAGGTGCCGCGTCCTTATTTTTATCCGGTGATTGGTCCCACGGGGGAGGCGCTTAACCGTCATTGGCCCATGAAAGAGGGAGAAGATGAAGAACACGATCATCCGCATCATCGTTCGCTCTGGTTTACCCACGGCGATGTAAACGGCCACGATTTCTGGGCGGAAGAGAGAGGGTCGGGTAAAATCGTGCACGATAAATTTTTGCAAGTCGGCTCCCGTGACGATGCGGGAGTTATTCAATCGCAGAACAGGTGGGTGGCCGAGGATGGTGAGGTAATATGTACGGATACCCGGACGCATACATTTTACTATCGGCCGGAAGGTTTGATGATGGATTTCGATGTCACGATTTGCGCTTCGCACGGCGCGATCAAGCTGGGCGACACGAAAGAAGGTTCGATGGCGATACGGCTGGCGCCGACCATGCGGCTGAAAGGTAAGGTGGGTCAGGGACATATTATCAACAGCCAAGGCGACCGCGACGGCGATACCTGGGGCAAACGGGCCGCCTGGTGCGATTATTACGGTCCGGTTAAGGGGGAGGTGGTGGGGGTGGCGATCTTCGATCATCCCGAAAATCCCCGTCATCCCACCTGGTGGCACGTGAGGGATTACGGGCTGTTTGCGGCCAATCCCTTCGGGGTGCATGATTTTGAGAACAAACCCCGCAGAACCGGCGATATTACCCTTGCTGCGGGCGACAGCCTGACTTTTCGGTATCGACTGTATTTTCATAAAGGCGATTACCGACAGGGGCAGGTAGCCCGGCAATATCGTATATATGCAGGGACGAGATAAAAAAATTATTAAAACCGGGTTATAAAGCGCTTCAAACAAAGTTTGAGGGCGCCGCCCGTCAGGCACAACAATGTCAAAAATACGTAAAGGCAAGATAAAAAAGATTGATATAATCCGGCTTTAATGTTTAACCGCAAATGCGAGCAATATTGATTGAAAGGTGATAGAGATGAAGAAGATTACCCGTCGAAAGTTTATGAAAGGTTCGCTGGTTTCCGGTGCCGGAGCGGCCATAGCGTCGAGTTTTCCCGGCAGCACCTGGTCGAAAGTACTGGGGGCCAATGAAGATATCCGGGTGGCGGTGTGCGGCTTTAACGGTCAGGGCGGCGGTCATATTAACCGGTTTCGTAATATCGCCGGCGTGCGGGTGGCGGCGTTATGCGATCCGGATAGGAATCTTCTTAACCGGAAAGCAGCCGAATTCGCCCGGCGTAACGAAAAGGTGGAGACCTATACCGACGTACGCCAATTGCTGGAGAATAAAAACATAGACGCCATCTCCATCGCCGCGCCCAACCACTGGCACGCCCTGATGAGTATCTGGGCCTGTCAGGCGGGCAAGGACGTGTATGTGGAGAAGCCGGTATCGCATAATATCTTTGAAGGCAGAAAAATCGTAGAGGCGGCCCGGAAGTACCATCGCATCGTGCAGGCCGGCACCCAGTATCGCTCCGACAAAGGCATGTACGAAACCATTGATTACCTAAATGAAGGGCATGTGGGCAAGATCGTGGCCGCCCGGGGTTTCTGTTATAAACGCCGCGCTTCCATTGGCAAAGTCAAAGGTCCTCAGCCTGTCCCTGAAGCCGTTGATTATAACCTCTGGACGGGCCCTGCCCCGCTGGAAGCGCTTATGCGCGAAAAGCTGCATTATGACTGGCACTGGGTCTGGCCCACCGGCAACGGCGATATCGGCAACCAGGGTATTCACGAGATGGATATGTGCCGCTGGTCGCTGGGGCAGGAACTTGTAGCGCCGCGGGTGATGAGTATCGGCGGGCGTTTCGGCTACGACGACGACGGCGCCACCGCCAACACGCAAATCGGCGTGCTGGACTACAAACCGGCGCCCTTGATCTTTGAAGTGCGGGGATTGCCGAGGCAAACCGGCACTAGCTCAATGGACTATTATAAAACCATCGACATCGGAATTGTAATTGAATGTGAAGGCGGCTACTACGCCGGGGGACGGGGCGGGTACGTCTATGATAATGAGGGCAACAGGATGAAACGATTTCTCCAGGAAGGCCCCGGTCAACACCAGGATAACTTCATTGATGCGGTGCGCTCACGTAAGGAGAGCGATCTGACCGCTGATATTCTCAAAGGGCATATCTCCAGCGCCCTGTGTCATATGGCCAATATTTCTCATCGACTGGGCCGGCATTGTTCGCCGGCGGAGGTGCGTAAGGCGATTGAAGACAGGCCGTTAATCCTGGAGGCCTTTGATCGTTTCCAGCAGCATTTACTTGCCAATGGAGTTGATATAAATCAAACAGGCGTTATCCTCGGACCCTGGCTGGAAATGGACCCCCAGACGGAGAAATTCATCGGTTCCGACGACTACGGCCTGCACCGTTTTGCCAACGAATTAGCAACCAGAAACTATCGTGAGCCTTTTGTGGTGCCGGAAAAGGTCTGATAAATGGGTGACATCTCAGCAGTTTTTCTTACAGGTATTAAATGAAATTCTCTCTGTGCAACGAGATGTTCCAGGGTTGGTCGATGGGGGAGGTTTGCACTACTGCCCGCCGATTAGGCTATGAGGGGATCGAAATTGCCCCATTTACCCTGGCGTCCCATGCCGGTGATATTACCGCGGGGCAGCGAAAGGAAGTACGCCGGATTATTGAAGATCAGGGCCTGGAAACCGTGGGATTGCATTGGCTGTTTGCCGGTCCCGAGGGATTACACCTTACCACGCCTGACGACTTGGTATGGTCCAGGACCAGGGATTATCTGAATACCCTCTTAGATTTATGCGGTGATTTGGGGGGCAAGGTGTTAGTAATCGGATCGCCCCGCCAGCGCAGCTTGATTGAAGGACAAACTCCCGAAGGCGCCTGGAACAGGGCTGTCGAATTGATAGAGTCCGTTCTCGATAAGGCCGAGCAACAGGGTTTGACTTTATGTATCGAACCTCTGGCGCCGCAGGAGACCGATTTCATTAACACGGTTTCCGAGGGTATGCGGATGGTACGGCAGATCAACCATCGGCGTTTTAAGATACACCTGGACGTCAAGGCCATGTGTTCGGAGGATCGGCCGGTCGCTGAGATTATCCGTTCCGTGCGGGCAGAAGACACAGGTCATTTTCATGTCAACGATCCTAACCTTTACGGTCCCGGCATGGGAGAGGTGGATTACGGCCCCATCGCCCGGGCTCTCCAGGATATAGGTTATGACCATTGGCTTTCCGTCGAGGTTTTCAAATATGATCCGGATCCGGAAACGATCGCCCGGCGGAGCATAGAATATCTGGGCGCCTTTTGGCCTGATCATTAACCAAGAAAAAAGGAAATTGTGAAAAACAATTCCACAGAGTCGGGTAGTTTTGCAGAGGCGACGGCGGTGGAAAGAGATCGCCGGTTGTTGAGGGAGGCGCGGGGGAAAGGTTTGCCGGCCACCTTAAGGACGTTCGTGAAATTGTCGGGTCCGGGTTGGCTGCAGAGCGCCATTACCCTGGGCGGGGGTTCTCTGGCGGGCAGCTTGTATCTGGGAGTTTTAGGGGGAACGAGTTTCTTGTGGCTGCAGCCGATGGCCATGATTATGGGGGTGATAATGCTCAGCGCCATCAGCTATGTAACGCTTTCGACGGGGCAGCGCCCTTTTCGAGCGATCAATCAACACGTCAATCCGGTATTGGGTTGGGGCTGGGCCATAGCGACCTTAATGGCGAATCTGGTGTGGGCGTTGCCGCAGTTTAGCCTGGGGACGGCGGCGGTAAGACAAAATCTACTTCCAGGAATGGTGGGTTCCCAAGCTCTGCCGGAGGGAGCAGGCAAATTGCTCGTAGGAGGCGCTATCCTGATCATATGTGTCGCGGTAGTTTGGTTCTATGATAAAGGAAGCAAGGGTATCAAGATCTTTGAGACCATTTTGAAAATAATGGTAGCCGTTATCGTGATTAGTTTTTTCGGGGTGGTCGTCAAAATGAGTCTGGTTGAAGGCATTTTGGATGGGGGGCGTATTCTTGCCGGTTTGATACCCGATTTTTCCCTTTTATCTTCACCGGCGACCACCTTTGACTCATATGTCGCCGCGTTGGATTTGGAGTTTCGGGAATTCTGGACGGGGATGATTGTCTCGCAGCAGCGGGATGTGATGATTACGGCGGCGGCGACGGCGGTGGGGATTAATATGACGTTTCTGCTTCCTTACTCGATGTTAAAGCGGGGCTGGGACAGGAATTTCCGGGGATTGGCGATTTTTGATCTTTCCACGGGGATGTTCATTCCCTTTATTCTCGCGACCGGCTGCGTGGTGATCGCCGCGGCGACACAATTTCATACCCGACCTGCCCCGGGCCTTTTGGGCGAAACGGACGCCAACGGCAAGCCGATTGCTCCGGCTAAAAGCGTCCTCGATAACGCAGCGGCACGGATCAAATTTGAGATAGAAAAGGAGATGCTGTCCGAAGGGATAAGCGCAGAGCGGACTGCGGCGCGGATTAAGGAATTCGAGACCTTGAAGGAAGAGGAAAAATTAAAAAGGATTATGGGTTTGCCGGAGGCTGACAGGCGGATGGCCGCCATGCTGGTCCAGCGCGACGCCTTTAGCCTGGCGCATTCTTTAGCGCCTTTGACGGGAGAGAAGTTCTCCCAGTATGTTTTCGGTATCGGGGTGGTGGGTATGGCGATCTCCACCATCATAATTCTCATGCTGATTAATGGATTTGTAGTCTGCGAGATGCTGGGACTGGAAACCAAAGGCTGGCCCTATCGGCTGGGTTTTTTGGCCCCCTGCCTGGGGATAATCGGCCCTTTCATCTGGACGGGCGGCAAAGCCCAGTTCTGGCTGGCGGTGCCGACTTCGGTATTCGGCATGACGCTGCTGCCTATAGCATATTTTACCTTTTATTTATTGATGAACCAAAAGTCCCTGCTGGGCAATGACATGCCCTGGGGCGGCAGACGCTGGTCCTGGAACGCGTTAATGGCCCTGGCGGCGGGCCTGGCGGCGTTCGGCAGTATCTGGAGCGTCTGGTCCAAAGCGAGCTGGTACGGGATGGGGGCGGTGGCAGTGTTTATATTGCTGGCTTTGGCGGTGCAATTCGCTCGAAGAAAAACTAATCCAACTCCATAGCGAAATAATTTTTAGCGTTGTTGAAGCAGATATCCTCGATCATTTTACCCAGCAGGTCCATATCGCGGGGCAGTGCGCCGTTTTCCACGTCGCGGCCGATCAAATTGCAGAGGATACGACGAAAATATTCGTGCCGCGGGTAAGAAAGGAAACACCGCGAGTCGGTCACCATGCCCACAAAATGATGCAGCAGCGATATACTGGATAAGATATTGAGGTGGTTTTCGATGCCGTCTTTGTGATCGAGAAACCACCAGGCAGGGCCGTACCGGATCTTTGCCGGGTCAGGAGCGGTTTGGAAATTGCCGATCATAGTTGCCATTACCGCATTATTGGCGGGATTAAGGTTGTAGATAATGGTTTTAGGCAGTATTTCGTCGGCGTGCAGACGGTCCAGAAACCTTGCTAAAGCCGCCGCCTGGGGTTGATCACCCATGGTATCAAAACCGGTATCCGGGCCCAGCTCTTTCAACATACGGGAATTGGCGTTGCGCAGCGCCCCCAGGTGAAGCTGCTGCGTCCAGCCGGCCTGATAGTCCATGATGGCGAATTGCACCATCATCTCCGATTTGAATTTGAGCTGCTCTGAGCGATTAAGGGGGATACGCGCGCGGATTTTTTGAAAAATCTCTTCGATCTCACTTTCCGTATAGTCTTCGGCGTAAGCCGTTTCCAGGCCGTGATCGCTGAGCCGACAGCCTCTCGTATGAAAATAACCGTGCCGTTTACAAAGAGCGATCAGGTAGGATGAATATTTTCTGATGGCCACCTCGGCAACCGCCTCCAGAGCGTCGATCCATTGGTTAAGAGTTTCGAGATTTTCCACGGCCAGAGCGGCGTCCGGGCGCCAGGTGGGGTAAACCTTTATTTCAAAACCGTCGCTGCTGATTTTTTGGTGATGTTCCAGCGAATCAAGCGGATCGTCGGTCGTGCATATCAACTTGATGTTCATCTTGCGCAGCAGATTTCGGACGCTGAATTTTTCCGACTGTAACATTTCGCTGCAGAGGTCATAAATCGGCCGGGCGGTATTGGAATTCAACAAACGTTTTTCATTGAAGTAACGGTGAAGTTCCAGGTGCGTCCAGTGATAAAGAGGATGGCGCAGGGTAAAGGGGACGGTTTCGGCCCACTTTTGAAATTTGGCACAGTCGTCGGCAGCGCCGGCGCAATATGGTTCTTCGACGCCGTGGGTTCGCATGGCCCGCCACTTGTAATGATCGCCTTCCAGCCAGGCCCGGGTAAGGTTTTCAAAGCGGCGGTCGGCGGCGATGTCGGCGGGCGGCAAATGACTATGAAAGTCGTAAATGGGCATGCGGGCGGCGTGCTCATGATAGAGAAAACGCGCCGTTTCGGTTTGCAGCAAAAAATCTTCCGTTAAAAAAGCGCTGCTCATCTTGTCTCTCCCTTACCGTGCCTGCCAATCGGTGTGAAAGCCGCCCGGCTGATCGATTCTTTCGTAAGTATGCGCCCCGAAATAATCGCGCTGGGCCTGCAGCAGATTGGCCGGCAGACGTTCTCTGCGGTAACTATCGTAATAGTTCAGGGCCGAGCTGAAAGCCGGCGCCGGAATCCCTAATTCGGCGGCGGCCATGACCGCCCGACGCCAGTTAGCCTGGGTTTTTTCGATGATGGTTTTAAAGTAAGGGGCCAACAGGAGATTAGTCAGAGCAGGCTGCTGCTCATAGGCCTCTTTGATGCGTTCCAGAAAGTGGGCCCGGATGATACAGCCGCCCCGCCAGATCATGGCGATATTCCCGTAGTTTAAATTCCAGCGGTATTCCCGCGCCGCCTGGGCCAGGAGGGTAAAGCCCTGGGCGTAGGTGCAAATCTTCGAGGCGTATAGGGCGTCATGAATAGCCTGGATGAGTTGCTTTTTATCTCCGCTATAGGTTTGGCGGGGGCCGCTTAACTCTTTTGAGGCGGCTGCTCGTTCGTTTTTAAGGGCGGAAAGAAAACGAGCCAGAACCGCTTCGACGATGGTCGGCGCCGGAACGCCCATCTCCAGAGCGGCCCGGCTGGTCCACATGCCTGTGCCCTTCTGACCGGCTTTATCCAGAATAACTTCCACCATCGCCTGGCCGGTTTGGGAATCCGTTTTGGAGAGTATGTCTGCCGTGATCTCGATCAGGTAAGAGTTCAATTCGCCCCGGTTCCAGTCGGAAAAAACCTTATGCATTTGCGCGCAGGTCTTCCCCAGGGCGTTTTTCATCAGCAAATACGCTTCGCCGATCAACTGCATGTCGCCGTACTCGATGCCGTTATGCACCATCTTCACAAAGTGCCCGGCGCCGTTTTCGCCCATATAGGTGCAGCAGGGTTGCCCTCTAACCTGAGCGCTGATTTTAATAAAAATCGGTTCAACCAAATTGTAAGCCTCTCTACTGCCGCCGGGCATTATCGACGGTCCCTTCAGAGCGCCCTGCTCGCCCCCGGAGACGCCCGTACCGATATAATACACTCCTTTTGCTTCTAACGTATGACATCTGCGGATGGTGTCTTGGTAATAACTGTTGCCGCCGTCAATAATAACGTCGCCTTTTTGCAGATGGGGCGTTAACTGTTCGATCACCTGATCCACCGCCGCACCGGCTTTGACCATGATCATCACCTTGCGTGGAATTGTTAAAGCCTTAATAAAATCCTTTACCTCGTAAGCGGCGATGATATTTTTATGCCGGGCTCGTTCGGTGATGAACTGTCGAGTTTTTTTCGCCGTGCGGTTATAGACAGCCACGGTGAAACCTCTGCTTTCCATGTTCAAAACCAGGTTTTGGCCCATCACCGCCAATCCCCACAGTCCGATATCCGCCTTTGTCATGGCTGCCTTTCTTTTATCATTAAAGGTTGTGCCTTATTTTTCCCAGGGCGGCGCCGCGGGTAAATACCTGTCAAACTCATCATTGAGCTGTTGTTCATAAGGACCGGCAAACCGGCCTTTGACGAATTTATCAAAATCCTGCTCGAATAATTTCTGCCAGGAATCTTCTTCGCGTCCGGGCAAGATCGGATAAAACAGAGCCGCATTGATCCGGGCGGCTTTCCGGTCGCCGGGGGCGTCGCCGATCATAAGAATATGGTTCGGCGGGTACTTTCCATGGGCCGCCAACGCGAGATGATCGGTTTTGGAGCCCATTTCCTGCCCGGCGATGACATCGGGCCCGCGGGTAAGATCATGCTCCTGCCATTCACGAATTAGAGCCTCAGTGGGCGTCTGCGAAACCACCACCACGTCGGCGGTGCGGGTGATTTTTTCCAGGCTTTCACGTACGAAGGGGAAAGGCCCCACCCCTTTGACCATCTCGGCGACGGCGGCGTTGACCGCCTCGCTCCAGCGCAAAGCCTGTTTTAATACCGGATCGTCGGTTTTTTGCACTTCTCTTTGCAGGGCGGGATTGCCCAGCTTGGTCTCTTTTTGACGAATTCGGCCGTCTGGCGCACGTATTTACTTACCGCCTGCAGGCGCCAATGCTTGATGATGTTGGGGATAAAGCATTCCTTTTGTTTGATTTCCATGGTGTCAAAGACACAGCCGTCGGAATCGATCCCCACAAAAAAATCTTTTTTCGGCTTAAATTCCTGCAAAGCTTTTACTGCATCAGCCGTCATTTTCTCTCCCGGATATTTATTGCTTAAAGCAAAAATTTCAATCTGAAGCGCAACACCTGGTTTTGCCCCAGAAGACCTCTGCCGGGGTCCGATAGTTCAAACATTTTCGGGGTCGATTATTGAGTAGGTTTAGCGCCTTGTCAAGGTCCGTCTGCTTAATCCGGGTAAAATCCCTCCCTTTCGGAAAAAACTGACGCATCAAGCCGTTGATGTTCTCGTTGGTGCCGCGCTCCCAGCTGTGATACGGACGGGCAAAATAGCTGCGCATCCCCAAACCCCGCCCCCGCTCCTTAAAGCCCGCAAACTCCTTGCCGTTGTCGAAGGTCATCGTCTTG
>LJUC01000247.1 GCA_001303695.1 Phycisphaerae bacterium SM23_30 | reverse complement strand
CCGGATGATTTGTTCGACGGTCTTGCCCCGGCACTTTTCCATTTCGTAGGGGCCGGGGGTGGCCGAAACGAAAGTCACCCGGTCCCACATCTGTTCAAACTCTTCAAAGCGCAGGGGCCGATTGTCCAGGGCGCTGGGCAGTCGAAAGCCGTGCTCGACCAGGACCGTCTTGCGGCTGTGATCGCCGGCGTGCATGGCCCTGAGCTGGGGCAGGGTGACGTGCGATTCGTCGATGAATAAAAGAAAATCATCGGGAAAATAATCGATCAAGGTGTAGGGCCGGGCCCCCGGTCCCAGACCGGCCAGGTGGCGGGCGTAGTTTTCGATGCCGCTGCAGTAGCCCACCTCGCGGATCATCTCCATATCATAGCGGGTGCGGGCGCTGAGCCTCTGGGCCTCCAGCAGTTTACCTTCGCCGCGTAATTGCATCAGCCGCTGCTCCAGTTCCTCCGAAATACCCCGCAAGGCCGACTCGATGCGGTCTTCGGGCATAACGTAGTGCTGGGCCGGGTAAATAAACATCTGTCTTTCCGGGGATAACTCTTCGGCGCTGGTGGGATTGATTAAGGTGAGCTTTTCGATCTCGTCGCCGAACATCTCCACCCGGACGGCGAATTCTTCATAGGCCGGCCAGATCTCCACCACGTCGCCCCGCACGCGGAATTTGCCCCGTTCAAAGGCGATGTCGTTGCGTTCGTAGAGGATGTCGGTCAGGCGGCGCAGCATCTCGTCGCGATCCAGATTCAGCCCCACCCGCAGGGCCAAGACCGCCCGCTTATACTCGTCCGGCGAACCCAGCCCGAATATGCACGAGACCGACGCCACCACGATCACGTCTGCGCGCGACATCAGCGAGGTGGTGGTGCTCAGCCGCAGCCGATCCAGGTCGTCGTTTTTGGAGGCGTCCTTTTCGATATAAATATCCCGCTGGGGGATATAGGCTTCCGGCTGATAGTAATCGTAGTAGCTGACGAAATATTCGACGGCGTTGTGGGGAAACAGCTCGCAGAACTCTTCGTATAACTGGGCTGCCAGGGTCTTGTTATGGCTGATGACCAGCGTCGGCTTCCGGAGGCGGGCGATGACGTGGGCCATGGTGAAGGTTTTGCCGGAACCGGTAACGCCCATCAGGGTCTGGAATTTTTTATCCTGGTTTAAGCCGGCGCATAATTTTTCTATGGCCTGCGGCTGATCCCCCGCCGGGGCAAACTCACTGACGACCTCAAATTCCGACACAAATCCTTCCCTGGCTATAACGCCATTAAATTACTTCCTGGTGATTATACCTGCTCTCTTGCTCTGCTGCAACTAAGTTACTTTTAATAAACTTTACTCAGGCTTTTTGATATAGGATTACTTTATTTACTCACCCAGGATTGATTTCAGAAATAGGTGGGGGAAGTAATGTTGAAAATTGAGTCGGCGGGCGAGGTCAAAGAAGGTGTTTTGGTATTGAGGGAATTTTGTGCCGAAGACCGTCATTAAAATTGCTTTTTGGCCGATAGGCAGAGAATGTCGGCAGAGGGATTCAGGTGCGAATGCTTCTTGACCGCTAAGGCAATTGGCAAAGTACCTTTCTTCCCAGGACGATTGTCGGAGTAGTTCAAGGGCCCGTTCCAGTGATTGGTTGGCCCCGTCAAAATTTCCGGCGCGATGCTGAGCGAGATATAACAACAGGTATAATCCGGCGTCCGGGGCTTCTATTTGATCGGGCAGGTTGGGTTCCAGGGGAGTATTACAGGTTAGGGCCAGTTTAAATCGTTCGATGGGGATGGTGGAATTGCTAAGGTGCTGTTTGTATTCGGTGGTGTTGCCGGAATAGTAGGCAAGCTCGGCTTTAAGTTGGTAGGAGTAGATCTGGTAATCGAAAGGATCAAGCATGGCCGAAGCGCGGCTGATCCAGTTATTCATTTGCCGACAGGCGGCAGAGAGATTTTCGGCGCAAAGCAGGAGCCGAATTTCCTCTGCAGCACCCGAAAGGTCTTCCGGGGCACTTATGTATTGTTTACGCAATTCGATAAGAGCATCACGGTAAGCTCCATTGGCTTCGAGCGCCTGACGGTGAAGGGCGCAGAAGTTAGCATCATTCGAATCAAGAACTATGGCTTCTTGGATCATGGACAATGCTTTGTCAAACTCGGCGGTGCTCAGGTATTGATAGGCCATAGCGTTATAGGCGTAGGGAGTAGGTTGGGGGGCATTAGCGGCTTTTTGAAAATATTCCCGGGCTTGTTCGGGATTGCGGACGATTCGTCCGAACAGATAAAGCAAAGCCGGATTTTTAGGATCGGTCTGTAGCAAGTTGCGGTATTCAAGGACAAGATCATAATCGGGTTGGTGGACATCCATAAAATTTTGATACCTACGGTGCCATTCAATCCGAACGGGACGGGCGGAGAGACCGGGGCGTATGGCTTCGAGGTATTCGTCTGGTTCGGACAAGATCAGCAGGGCATCGAGATATTCATTGGAACCGGGCTCGTAACGTAGATGTTTTTTGACATAATCATACGCTGCGTCGTGGCCGATTTCCTGACTGAGCAATAAGACGGTATCGATCTGGCTGAGATTTAATTCATGCAAGAGGTAAATACGTTCCCGGGAGACGGTTTTACTTCCGGAGACCTCGATGGTGCCGGGAAAGGGCACAAAGAGGTGGTCGATATCGTCGAAAACATAGAGGGATTGGCCGTAATAAATTTTCCCTTCGGTGTCGGGAGCGAAATCAGGGAATTCGGAATAATAGGCTTTTTCCCAGACCAGGGGCGCGACTAAATCGGGATTGATTACGAAGGTTTTGTTGAGGAAGGGTCGCCGGAGAAATGGGATTTTAACTTTAATGATTTGATCGGGAATATCGAGGTTTTGATCCAGGACAGAAACGGCGAGATTGCCTTCGGCAATTTTAATGGTGGTGGCGCCCAAAGGATCAAGGGTATGGGGTTTATCGTTGATATTGATCTGATAAGGCCGGGAGAGTCCGTTGATAAGATGTATTTCGCGGGAATTTCCCTGTAAGAAAGACACAATGAGATATGAGGATACGGCAATTATCAAAATAGCAATCGAGATAATTTTGGCGGTTTTACCGCTGATGTCACTTCCGGTTTCGGAGGTTACAACGGCCTGGGTAAGGTTGGTGCTTTTAATTGGTTTATTCGTGTGCAGGTTTTCTTCGGATAATTTTTGGGCCTTGTTGAATTCTTTATCATTATTGAGATCGGGTAAGATTTGGGACATCTGATCGAGAAGATCAAGGGCTTTTTGGTGTTCCCCGACGGCTTGGTAGCCTTGGGCGTGGGCGAACAGAAGACCCAGTTTGTTTGGATCCTTTTGCTCAATAACATGTTGCAGATAAGGAACAGCCTGATCGGGTTGGTTTTGACGTATGATAACCAGGGCAAGTTTTTCATAAATGTCCGAAGCATCTTTTATTCGCAAAGCGGCGCAATAGGCGTCGTCGGCTTCGGCGAGTTTGCCCATCTCGCAGTAGAGATCTCCAAGGAGGACCAATGTTTCGAGATGATCGGCTTGATTTTGGGCGATTTGGGGGGCTAGTTCGAGAAAAGATTCTATCTCTTCGTAGGAAACCAGGGCGCCAATAAGCTTCTGGGCTGCTTGAGGATCTTTAGGATTTCGCTGGTATTTGGATTGGGCCTGATCGATGTCCTGTTTTTTGGCCTGCAGCCATTTCGCCAAAGGAACACGGCTATGTTTGGTGCAAGCCGGGCACATGTTAAGGATGCGTTTTTTGCCGAGGGGGATGATGGGAATAAAAAAGAAAACGAAGTAGGTGGTGGTGTCAAAGGAAGTTAGAGTTGTTTGACGATGACAGTGAGGACAGGTGCCGCGGAAGCGTCGTATGTTTTTTTTACCGTAATATGTCGTTCCGATGCCATTAATCGTTGAGGGCATGACATTAGACCTCCCAAATCAAATTACTACGAACTGACATTTCCCATATAACATGGTATATCCTTGCTCAGATCTTTGACGCAACTCAACCCGTGTCCCCGTCTGAAAAGCAAGTTTTTCAGCGACTCTACGTTAGTTGTAAAACTTTACTAAAATAAATCGGCTATATCCAAAGACTATGGAACTTTTCTAATATTTCTTGATGTTCGGGAATCTTACCGAACGCCGCCAGCCAGCTCTCGATGTATTTATAATCTAGCGAATTCTTATGCTTAGTTAAAATGTTTTTAACGTCCTCGATGTCCACCCCTCTTCCGGCGATCATTTTATGAATAATAAGGTCTTCGCAGGAGGCGTATTTAACCGGATAATCATGCATCAAAACATCTTTTGCCCTATCCATGGCCTGGGTTTCGTAGTCGGTAAAAGAAAAGATGAAATCAAATCGTATGTTCGTTTCCGGCTCTTCGGCGGGAAGGACATTTGTTTCCTGTGCAAAATCCTCCGGTTTTTCGGGTAGAATTTTTAAACCCGATTCTCGACATACTTTCTCCAGTAACGAAAACTTATCCGTATCTATCCCCACCGTTATATCAATATCACGAGTCAATCGCGGCGTTCCATATAATAAGACGGCCTGACCGCCGATAATCATATAAGGAACTTTATTGTGGTCCAACCGCTGAGCTATTTTTTTTAGCAGTTCTTCTATCAAGAAGTAAGTCCGTTTAGGGCTTGGGCGATCCTCAAATCCGTTTCCAGTCCCTCCAGGATATTCGCCGAATTGATAACGCCTAAAAACTGGGCTTCCTGGTGCAGGGCCTCGTAGAGGGCCAGTGCTTTTTTAGGAGTAATATTTTCCTCTTTGATTAATTTTCGCTTAAATTCTTCTAGTTTATGCCGGTTTTTGATCATGGGAGTCAAGCCGATATCATTTTTTAATTATTTTGTCGTCGGCTTTTTTGTCCCCTTTGATTTCCGAGGTCTGTTCGACGATGTTGGTCACTTTTAATATGCGGATGCGGGTGATGGTGTCGTATTGGGCCTGGCCCAGCATGGAGACCTTTTTGCCCACGTATCCGCTCAGGTCCAATCCCGCTTTTGCGGCTACGGCGTAATAGATGATCCGGTTGTCCGCATCCAGCACCAGGAAGCGTAAATTTTTATTTTCGGCGGTGAAGACGGCCGATTTCTCCAGCAGGCCCTTGACCACAATCCCGTCGGGGGTGGCGCCGACGGCGGACTGGGCCGCCACCAAAAGTTCCACCTTCTGCCTGTCCTGGTTTATCTTGGTGAGGGTTTCTTTTAACTGCGCGTTTTGCTGGTGGGATAATTTCCACAAATTCAATCCGGTTTCGCAGCGCGCCAACTGCTGCAAGAGGATCTGACCGGTCGATTTTACCGCGGGCGAGGCGGTGGCGTCGAGCAGTTTTTCGAGTCTTTCTCTGATGGGTTGATAATCCCGCTGGGCCATGGGTTTGGCCTGTTCGAGCTGGAGCATTTCCACCGCCGCCAGGTATTCCTGGCGATCCTTGCTTATCTGCTCGGTTTGTTGCGCGGCGGTTTTTTGCTCTTCGGCCGCGGCGGCTTCCTGCTGCTGCACCTGATCTATCGCCTCCTTGGTAGCCGGCGTTTCGGATTCAATATAATCCAGAGCGGCCCAGAAGAAACATCCTGCGGGGCACTCAATCTTGTAGAAGTTATCGCGCTGGCCGATCACCCGCACTTCATCTCCCATATTACACTTGGTCTGCACTTCCGAGGCATGGGCCGGGGGGACAATATCCACGCTGCCGGCCCGCACCCGTCCTCTGTTGCCTGTGACCTGTCCTCTGATTATTTCCTTGCCCACCAGCTCCGCCAGTTCCGCTTCGGTGAGGGTTTGTTTCTGGCTGGTAGGCGCCACCCGGGCCCAGCTGCCGTACTTCTCCTCATGCACCACCACCAACTGGCCCAGGTCGAACTGGCCCACCGGGTAATACACCTCCGCCGGTCCCGAGCGGATATATACCTTCGTGCCGGTAATCCGGCCCACGTAGGGAAACCGCGCCGTCGGCTCGGTTAACTGGACGCTGTCATTGCTGACCGACGGATCGACCGTCTGCTGGGCCCAAAGCGATAAAACCATTACAAAACCTAACAGAACCGCCAGAATCATCCCTTTTTTACTGACCATGATTTGTGCCTCCTGCAAAATCGGTACTCCGTTATGAAATTGCTTTCCGATCACCAGGACCATAGCAAACCGGCTAGCGTGTGTCAACGTAAAACCATATTATAGTTCCAAGAATACCTTGCAACATAGGGGGTAATTGCTACAATGTCCGCTATAACAGATATTTAGGATAAATTAATAAATGATTATTCCCATAGGCACCGACAATCCGCTGAGGCGAACGCCTTTGATGAATTACGCCCTGATATTTCTCAATATCACTATTTTCTTGTTAACTCACGACCCCCACCGTGTTGGTCCGGGCCCCTATGACATAGAAATCCTGCGGGATCAGGCGGTGCCCTTTAAGCTCGATCCGGTTTCACCTCATCTCTATCAATTTATCAGCTATGCCTTTCTTCATGCCGACTGGATGCACCTGTTGGGCAACATGCTTTTTTTGTATATTTTCGGCAACAATGTCAACGATAAACTGGGTCATTTGGGCTATCTGCTGCTGTACCTGGGCGGGGCCGTCAGCAGCGGGCTGGGCCATGCCCTGCTTCACAGCGTCAGCGTCATCGGCGCTTCCGGGGCGGTGGCCACCGTCACCGGGGCCTATATGGTCCTGTTCCCAAAGACTTATGTACGAATCATTTACATTATTTTCTTCATTGGCACCACGGAATTGCCGGCTTTTTATTTTATCCTTTTAAAATTGGTGGTTTGGGATAATGTCATCCAGAGAATGATACAGACCGTTGGTAATATCGCCTATGACGCCCACCTGGTGGGTTACGCCTTCGGTATTGGCGTGCCCATGGGCCTGCTGGCGCTTAAACTGCTGCCCCATAGCCATTTCGATCTGTGGGCGGTGGCCCAGCGCTGGCACCGCCGGGAAAAATACCGCCGGGTGGTGGAAAAAGGCTATGACCCCTTTTCGGTGACCGGCGCCGGGGGCGTGAAAGCGCCCTCCAGGGATGCCAAGCCAGAGCCTTTGAGCCCCCGCCAGGAGAAGATTCTCGAGCTGCGGGCAAAGATTTCCCAGACCGTCGGCGTTTCCGATATGACCGCCGCCGTCGATGCCTACTTCCAATTGATCGAGATCGACCCGGATCACGTCCTGCCTCAACAGAACCAACTTGATATCGCCAACAAACTGGCCCACCTGAATCGGCACCCCGAGGCCGCCCGGGCCTATGAGGCCTTTATCAAGAATTACCCCCGCTATCCCTTTCTGGAGCAGGTGCAACTGATGCTGGGATTGATCTACAGCCGATACCTGGATCAGAAAGACCGGGCCCGGACTCATCTGCGGGCGGCCCAGGAGAAGATCTCCAATCCCGCCCAGCGCCAGATGTGCCGGGACGAACTGGACCGCCTGGGGTAGAATGGAGAGACGCCTGGTTAGACGATGGGTTTTTTCTCGTGTTCGGCAATGTGTTGATATATTTCGTGGGCGGTGGAGCTGTTCCAGAGCCGTTGACGAAGGTCTTTGTCGGTCATTAACCGGGAGATGCGGGCGATGGCCTGGATATGGGGACCGGTCTTGTCGATGGGGGAGACGAGCAAAATAATCATGGTGACCGGTTGGCCGTCGATGCTGTCGAAGTCTATAGGCTTATCGACCTTGCCGAGAGCCATAACCAGCCTATCCACCCCGGCGGATTTACCGTGGGGGATGGCGAAACCCTGACCGACGCCGGTGCTGCGGACGGCTTCACGGTCCATGACGGCCTTCAAGGCGGCCTGATAATCGGTCAGTTTTCCATTTAGGGCCAGAAGGTCCATAAGTTCGGTGATCGATTGATATTTTTCCCCGGCCTCCAGCGGCGCCTTTATGCAGCTAAGTTCAAGTATATCAGTAAGTTGCATGCTGTTAAGCTCCAAAAGCATTACATCACCATGGACTTTTAAGTTTAGCTTAATCCGTGTTTATTAGCAAAGTAATTTTGCCGAAGTCGTGGTTTTGACGGCATATTTATCAACGGCAACTGCGTCTATCTGCCATGGCGGGTGAATATAGCGTGCACTGCGGTTATAAGGCGAAATTGTTTGACAGTAAATGATTAAATTGTCTAATATTAGTGAGATTCCTGTAAGATTAAGGAAAGCATACCGGGAAAAGAGAAAATTGGTTTTGCTTTTTTCTTTTCGAACGGCAAGTTCTTATTTGGCAGGTGGTTACGGAATCATTTAAGAAAATCTGTTTCCTGCTTTTCTTAAATAATATGTGCCTGACTTTAATTTTGCAGGAGTCATTAATATTAGCCGATGGTTTATATGAGTTTCGATCTCGCCCCCAAGCAGGAGCCGCGAAACGGACTTATCGATCCTGAAAGGAAGTAAAATCATGGAACCACTCAAAGAGACCGTCGAACAAGACGAGATGGAACAGCTTCAGGACGCCTGGCAGGCATACAAGTGCTTCAGGGCGGCGCGGAGTCTGTTTTTCCTGTTGATATTTTTGGGTCTCATACTCATTCAAGGGGGTTTCTGGGCGATAGACCTGGGTTGGGCGGGGACGCCGGAAGAAATCGAGAACCAGGGCGTATCCGGGTTGTGGATCCTGGGTCTGCAAGAGCAAGAACCCCCTGCTCCGGCGCCGGAGGAGGAAAAAGAACAAGCTCCGTATCCCAGAGAGAGGGTCCGCAAACTGGTGGAGCTGGTGGTGGATATCTTTTACTATGTCTTGCCGTTCTCGGTGGTGATATACTGTTTAACGTTGCTGATCGGGCTGAAGTTGGCCCTGGTAGGTCGTCTGGGGGGGCTGGCCGACTCGAGCCGGGCGTTTTTCCTGTCGCTGGTGGTGCTGGTGCTGGTAGTGCCATGGTATGAAACCATTGATGCGGCCCTCCCGGGCGCCCTGTTTGGTTCCCCGGAGTTGATCGATAAATACTGTTATTTCCACGAGAAAATGGCCGGATTGGGCTGGTGGGGATACTTTCTCTATTACGGCCGCTTTGTGGGCCTGTGGATCTTGGCTTTCCTGCTCCTCCTGGCGGCCCAATTACGGAGTCACCAGGCGGCCCGGAAGATACAACGGCGGTTTTTGATCGGTCAGCAGGGCACGCCGTCGTCGATTGTGGCGGCCGCGGCGGAGGCCCGCAGGGACAAAACTCTCGAAGAACTGGGTGAGAAACTGGCGGAACTGAGCGAGGATCAGGAAGAACCCTGACGATAAGCAAGCGCCGCCCCGCCCGGACATTCTAAAAGGCCGCTTCTAGCGAATCGGCACCGGATTGGCGTCTAAAATCTCGCTTCTCTTGTCTTTCATGCTCTGCGGCCAACTCGATTGATGCTGGCCGATCCATTGTTTGATCCCATCGGCGTCGCGATAGACCAGATCGACCGTAGTACTCTCCTTTAAATTTCGGCCGGTGGTGTAATGAAAGGTGCGGTCAGGAATAACATCAATCAACGTGGCGCCGGTGCGAAAATCAACCGATGCCGGCAGTCCTGCGGCATCCGCATCCGTAGGGGTGACTATATCACCGATGACGGAGCCCGGACCAACAGTAAAGGTCTTGCTGTACCAGGTCCCATTTTGCCAGCGGTAAACATCAACGTTAACGGTCTTTCTTTGCAGGGCGCCGGTGCCGGAGGTCTTGGGGAAAAACAAGACTCGCGGCGGCACCTGGACAAACTCTGGTGGTATTTCGGCCGGTTCCTCCTGCTGGCGCTGTTCCGTGAGGCTGAATTTTTGCGGGACGGCCCAATCGGACCAAAGCATGATTTCATCCTGGAATTGCTGCTGGTCGGGTTTTAACCAGTCTTTCCCGGCGACGGGATTGAAGAAACCGATCCTCATTTGATAGCGATAAATCCCGCCCGGTTCTACATCCCCATCGTGGGCCCAGATGCGGACTTCTTCCTGGTTGAGCCAGTCTTCCGGTTCCCCGGGGAGACTGGCGCTGGCAGCGGCCCCGCCGGGATTGATGCCGGTCAACCCGCCGCTGGCCGGCAGCAGGGTCGGGCGATCCGCGACAGTAGTCGCGGCCCGACGTGACGGATTTCTACTTCCGGTCTGCTCGGCTTTAAGCTTGCGGCTTTCCGACGGCGTCTGCCATTGCTGGCTATCAGTCAGTTGGTAAGGAGAAGGTCTGAGAACCTGGGATTGGGATTCCAGCTTCTGCTGAACCGGAAGCATAACTTCATAATATTCATCATTGGAGAGGTTGGACATTTTTAAGCTCAACAGTTTAGCTTTATTGGTGAAGGGATCGTTTTTCAGCCCCAGGACGGAGCGCCACGGACCCCAGGCTCCGTCCGGCAGCAGCCGGGAGTGCTGCAGATCAATCACGCCGGCGATCGGTTCGGGATATTTGACCGGATTTTTGGGGGTTCGGCTGTCGCCAAAGCTCCTGCGAAAGGCCTGGCGCAACTGAGCCATGGGAATTACGGCTTCCACCGTGACAAAATCAACATCTTCGACGCTGCTGAGATTGGTTTGACTGTCCGGCATCTGCGCCTGGGCGTGCGTTATGTCAACGACGATACGCTTCAGGGGGGGGATGGCGGGGATCTCTATATCTTCGGGGGGGGCGATAGGAAGTTCGCCTTCGATTACCGGGGGATCGATCGGTCTTTGGTCGATCTCTCGAAGGGCCAAGGGAGGAACTTCAACCAGATTCTCCGCCAGGAGCTCCGGCGGCGCGATGGGATCGCCGGGTCTTTTCATTTCGCTCACAATGGTTTGGGCCTCTTGGGCGGCGTCGGAGGTGACCTGCGAGGCCCTTTTATTATCCACCCCGGAACCGACCATCAAACGTATCAGGATCACCGCCAAACAAACACTCAAAGACGCCGCCAGGGCGATTTTTTCCAGGTGCGCTTCAAACATGTTTAAGGTTTGTTTTTTTGCCATCTGCAGGCTCCTACACTATCAATCTACCGGCTAAAGGGTTCCGAAAAGGGCTTTAATGGGTTGAGGCATCATGTCTTCGTAACCGCTGCGGAAAAATATGTATTGACAGATAAGCCGCAGTTTCTTCACCGAGGCGCTGCCGTAGTAGTAACCTTGTTGATTTTCCGCGATAACATCGACCGGTTCCATCTCCATTTGCAGAACCGTTATTTGATTTCGTTCGTTGCGTTCCATGGTGCTGCCGTCCGGCTGGACCGCGAGCGTATATTGCTTGACACTCTGAAGCGTATTTATAAATTCCGAAATACAACTGGAATCAACTATGACATTGATTTCAAATTGGACCACGTTGACATCATTATTACTGACATGATCGGGTGTGGCTTTTACGATA
>LJUC01000246.1 GCA_001303695.1 Phycisphaerae bacterium SM23_30 | reverse complement strand
AGACGCCCCCCCTATAACCCTCCGCTCTGGGCAGCCTTTGTGATATGATCGATCCCTCAGTCATATCTAACCCTCGGATCGACTAAACCGTAACATAAATCGGCAAGCAGCGACCCCAACAGCACCAGACACGCCGTGATAAATGATAAAGCCATAATCGTGGGATAGTCACGCACCTGCATACTTTCGAAAAAAAGCCTCCCCATCCCCGGCCAGTTGAACATGACCTCCAGAATCACCGACCCGCCGATAATCTCCGGCAGCACCAATCCCAACAGCGTCAACATGGCAATCAGGGTGTTACGAAAACCATGCCCCAGAATAACCCTTGCTTCGCTGAGTCCTTTGGCCCGGGCCGTGCGGATATAATCCTGCCCCAGCACCCCCAGCATATTTTGCCGCACAAAACGCGAATAATACGCCCACGCCCCGAAACTGAAGCAAAACGTAATTAAAATATAATGCCGGGCCAGATCAACGAATTTACCCGCCGCAGTTAATTGCTCGTAATTGTCCGAAGTCATCCCCTGAAACGGAAGCAGCTCCCACTGCACCCCGATCAACAGAATCAAAGGCGCCGCCATCACGTAACTGGGCACCGAGTAAAGCCCATACAGGATAATCCCTGAAAGGGTATCGAATGCCTTGTTGTAACGCACCGCTGCGTAAATCCCCACAGGAACCGACAGTGACAAACTGATCCCGATCGACAAAAGCGCCAATGATACCGTCGGCCAGAGTCTCTCTTTGATCTTGGCCCACACCTCTTTGCCGTCGGGGGACATGGATTCGCCGAAATCCAGCGTGACCAGCCGACCCAGCCATTTTACATAACGCACGTGGATTGGCTTGTCGAGTTCATAATAGCGCCGTAACTGCTCATACGCCCCGGACGACATCTCCCTATCCATCATCCCCCGACGCTGCAGCGCCGCCGGATCCCCCGGCGCCAGATTTATAACAAAAAACGTCACCAGCGTTATCCCCGCCAGCGTCACCGCCGCCAGCCATAAGCGTTTCAAAATATATCTTAGCATAAAATTGTCATTCCCAGCACGGGGCCGAATCTAATTAAGCAGCCTCGCGCAGCCACACCGCCATTTCACTTTTTGCTTTGTGATTTCTAATTCTCTTTAACACTCCACCACTGATAAAAACTGGGATAAAAACCGTATATCCCCCGCCCCCCAAACTGCACCCCGCGCATCCGTTTATTAAAGGCCGACAGGATCGGCGCCTGATATATCCAGGTATAAGGCTGATCCTCATAGGTGAGCTTGTGAATCTCCTGATAAATCTCTTTCCGCGCCGCACCCTCGAATTCTCGCCGACCCCTTTCATATAATTCATCCACCCGCCCGTTGCAGTATCCCATGTAATTACGCCCTTGTTCATACCCGTCCGACTGCCAGACGCTCCCTTCCCAGTCGGGATCGACCCCCGGATCCCAACTGCCCAGATAGGCCTGAAACTCATGGTGGTTCAATTTGTCCAGAAATGTCGGCCCTTCCATCGAGCGTGTCTTCAGACTCACCCCGATCTTTTTCAGATCTTCCTGAAAAATAGCTCCTATCTGAGCCCCGCCCGCCATGTTTTGCGCCATCAGCAGCGTAAACTCAAAACGCACCTTTTCCCCCTCGATCTGTTTATACCGCCAGCCGTCCCCCCCTGCCACTTGCCAGCCGGCCTCCTCTAAAAGCCCCGCCGATTCTTCCGGATCGTATTCCAGGCGTTCCACCTGTTCATTGAACGTCCACATCTCCGGGTGGTATATCCCCGCGCTCGGCGCCGCCAGATTATAAAATACCTTGTCCAGAATCAGCGGCACATTTAGGGCCTGCGTCATGGCGTAACGCACCCGCTCATCATTAAAAAAGGGATTGCTGCCGTCCATATTCCAGCCGATATACCCGTAAGACCTGCCGATCTGCCATCCTTTAACGCCCGCCTGTTGGAATGATTCGCTGCCGGTTTCCCGGGCGAATTGTTGCGGGCTGAGTCGCTCGATCACATCGACCTGCCCGTTTTCAAATAACAGCAAGGCCATATTCCTGTCCGGGATAATGCGAAAAACGATATATTTAAAGTAGGGTCTTACTCCCGCGTAATCCTCCCATCGCTCAAGTACTATTCTTTCGTGATCTTTCCCTTCGGCCCACCGATACGGCCCGTTGCCCACCGGCCGGCGGCTCAGTTGATTATAATATGCACCGCTCCGCAGGTCCGGATTATTTTTCTTGTCTTTTTCGAAGAGATGTTTGGGGATCACCGGAAACAGCAGATTCCACCGCGCCGTCGCCAGCGGCCGCGGCTGAAAGTATCTAACCGTATAGTCATCCAACGCCGTGCATTCGGTGATCGGCTCGGTGCTGGGCTTTTGCGTCTGGCACGGCACCTCCTCGGCCAAAATCTGACCCCACGAATAGACCACGTCGTGGGCGGTAAAAGGCGCACCGTCGTGCCAGGTAAATCCTTCTTTTATCTTGACGATATACTCAGTGTGATCCTCCGATTCCCGGTATGATTCAACTATGTCCTCGTTCGGTTTCCATTGTAAATCCTTATCATAGACAAATAATCCCATATAGATAGCATTTACCACCGTGAATTCATTGACCGACGAAACAAAAAAAGGATGCAGCGTGTTTGGATTGCCGTCCAGTTGTAATTGCAGCGACGCTTCGGTGTCTATTCGCCCAATGTCTGTCGGCGCCGCCTCAAACAGCATCGCCGGATTCACCCGCCGATCTTCAGACGGATCATACCAAAAACCCTCTGAAGACCATTCTTCCTCCGGCGGCTGATCACAGCCGCACCATATCAATATCCCCGCCCCCATTAAAACCCATACTTTGCTTTTTATCTCCATTGTCCCCTGAAAAATAGGCGACGCCTGTACCAAATCTAAATAAGTACAACCATTTTACTATTTAGCATATTTCCTTAGTATTTTCATAAATATCAACACCAGAATAGCTGAGAAAAACAACAAACAGGCCATCACGATGAAGAAATTGTGATGCCTCCAGGTATCCCAATACGCCGCAAAAATCCCCGAAAGCTGGGCCCCTACTCCCACCGAGCCGAACCAGAATCCCATCATCATCCCCCGTATCTTGGGTGGGGCGACTTTTGAAACAAAACTCAGACCCATCGGACTAAACAGAATTTCCGCAACCGTTACCAGAAAGTATGTGCCCACCAGCCACCACGGCGACATAATAGGAAGGTCGTCATTACCGCCTCTTAAACAGGCCAGCACCATCAGCATCGGACTCAGTCCCGCCACCACGCATCCCAGGCAAATTTTCGTGGTAACGTTCAGGTCTTTACCCTGTCTTTCCCAAACACTAAATAAACCCAGCAGCACGGGTGTTAAAATCACAATAAATAGCGGGTTAAAGGTTTGAAAAGTTTCCGCTTTCAGGTACTTGCCCAAATCCGTGCAGTTCTCGGCAAATAATGTCAGTGATGAGCCGTTCTGGTAAAATACCGCCCAGAAACATACGGATATCAAAAACAGGGCCCCTAAAGCCGTTATCCGTTGCCAAAACTCCGACGAACTCATTTCTTCTAGTTTCGGCGCCGTCTGATATGGCTCATCCGTAACATTTTGCTTCTCTTCTTTATAAGACTCCTGCTTTTTAGTTTTGAGCTTATGGATCACGTCTGCGCTTTCATAGGTCTTACGCGTTAATTGAAAAATAATTAATCCTATCACCATCCCGATCGCCGCAACACCAAATGAGGCGTTGTAGCTGTTAAAGGCCGGTGTGATTACTTCCACTCCGTCCACTATCTCCTTGCTGCCGTAATGGTCCGCAATAAGATTTAACGCCGTTGCGGTCAAGGGCGCCAAAAATGCGCCCGTATTAATCCCCATATAAAATATGTTAAAACCCGCGTCCTTTAAAGCGCTGCCTTTTTCGTATAAATTACCTACCAGCACCGAAATATTCGCCTTTAAAAGTCCGGAACCTAAACCAATACTTATTAAACCAGCGTAAAAAGGACCCACCCGTTCCGGTGAGGAATAACAAAACAGCGCATAACCCAACGCCATAAACAAACCGCCCACCTTGATCGTCCGGGATTGCCCCAACCATCGATCGGCCACCGCCCCGCCGCCGATGGTCAAGATATATACCGCGCCATTGAATAATCCATATACCCATCCCGCTCTGACCGTATCCCAGCCCAGTGTCTTTGTCATATACAACACAAAAACGGCCATCATCGTGTAGAAACCAAAACGCTCCCACATCTCTGTAAAAAACAGCGATATTAATCCAAGGGGATGTTTTTCTTTTGCCATGAACTCTCCTTTCAGTAGCTATTAATCATCCAATAATAAATCAAAGCAAACAGATTGTCGGCCCTAAATTCCTTTCGTGACGGATAACGGCATGATTCGACTTCTCCTCCTAACGGCCTTGTTTTGCCGTGGGCCGGTGTATGCCATTTAGTTAATCGTCGCAATATAACCACCGCCGCCTCACACGTCAAGGGCAAGGGTTTGTCATCGGTCATCTTTAATCAGCGACCGCTCTATCTGCTTGTCAATAAAATAGTTATGAGATAACTCCCTCTGCCGTCCGCCCCGGCCCCGCCCCGCCCTAAACCTTAAGAAAATTACAAAATTCCGGTTGTTTCCTTCTGCGGATTTGGATATGGTAGTATCTGTCAATCCGAATGCGAGCTATATCAAGACATAAAATGAGATATACAAAAGGAGTTAATTTCATGCACAGGTTATTGATTGCTGTCACGTTCTTTCTTTCCTTGGTTTTTTTCACTTCCTGTTCCAAAGCCCCCGAACAACCTGAATCACCCGAAACGTCAACGCCTCCCGTTGAGACTAAAACCCCCCAGCCGCAAGCGGATGTGCCCCAGACCAAATTTGCCGAACCCCAAGAGCCCATAGTCAAACCTCCCGCCGGCCCGGCAGATTTGATCCTTATCAACGGCGATGTCTATACCATGGATGAAGATCACCCCTGGGCCCGGGTCGTGGTCATCACCGGCAATAAAATCACCGCCGTCCTCGACGACAAAAAGCTCGCCGATCCTTACATAGGGCCTAGCACCACCATCGCCGACCTTAAAGACCAATTTGTCCTTCCCGGCTTCATCGACGCCCATGTCCATTTCAACAGCGCCGGCGGCCTCATCAATGATGCCGACCTTATGGCCGTGGCCGATGACCGGGGCCTGGAAAAGGAAATGCAGCGCGTCGTTAACATCCTTGATGACGGTGAGTGGATCACCGGCGGCCTCTGGGGCGCCTATGAAGAATGGGCCCTGGGCGCCGAAAAAGCCGCCGAAAAAAAACTGCAGCGATGGGAGCCCGACCGTGTGACCATCGATGACATTACTCTCAACAATCCCTGCCTCCTCAACAGCTTTGACAGTCAGCTCTATTTGGCCAACACCGCCGCGCTTAAAGCCGCAGATCTGGAAGATATCCCTGCAGAAGGCATGAAGCTCGACGACCAGAGCAAACCCACCGGCCTGATCTATCGTGGCTCCCCTGCCCTTAGCAAAATCCTCGCCGTCCGCAAACCAAAATCCCATCAACGACTGCTCCAGGAAAACCGCGCCGCCCTCGAAGCCCTGGCCCAGGCCGGCATCGTTGAAATTCATGATATTGCCGTCCCCGACCAGACCGCCCGTTTTGTCGAACTACAGGAAAACAATGAACTCACCTGCCGCGTCTGGCTGCGGCCCGATCTCTCCCGCGGCGCCGACCTTAAAGCTCAAGGTCTCGCCATGGGCCTCCACCCCAAAACCAAAGAAAAAGACTCATGGCTCCGCTACGGCGCTTTGAAAGGATATATCGACGGCATCATGGGTACCCACGGCGCCCTCTTTTTTGAACCTTATAATGATCAACCGGATAACTACGGCCATTACCGCCGGCACACCAGTAACGACTCCCAAATGCTCGTCGGCGACATGGAAAAAATGTATAACCTTATCAAGGTCGGGCTTGACGCCGGCTTTGTCCCCAACGTCCA
>LJUC01000245.1 GCA_001303695.1 Phycisphaerae bacterium SM23_30 | reverse complement strand
ATCTTCGAGGGCGCGGCGCTTTAACCCATCGCCGGCCGGGATAAAAACGTTGATTTTATGCACCCGGGGGAAGGGGCGTTCTTGCAGGGTTTGCTGAAGTAGAATTTTCGCATTGTCGAGGAAATTATCGTGCATAAAGAAATCGAGCACGGCGCGGTGCTGCTGGAGGGGGGTCTCGGATTTTAGGAGGTGGGCGATGCCCACGGGGTTTTGGTCGGGCCCGGCCCGCAGCACCCGGGCGGCGGCTTTTTGGGCGGCGATATTTTTCATGATGCGGGGGAAGACGGGCAGGAAAAGATGGGGCTGGTCATACTTGCTGGAGAACAACCCGGCGGAGAAATCAAAGCAATACATGGAGCAGGGAGAGGCCAGCAAGGCCTGGACGCCGCAGAAATCCCCCCAGTTCACACACCCGACCTTAAGATCGGATTTCTGGTTATAACAGCGGTCATCAAATTCCCGCACCGGACAGAAGAGGCGGCGCATGACGATGCCGTGGTAATCTTCGAAACCGCAGCGGCGGTAAAGTTTTCGGGCGGGATTATCATAAGAAACCCCCAAATAGGCGGCCAGACAACCCCGTTCCAGGAGGTGGTCGATTGCCCTGCGGATAAGGAGGGAGGCGATTTTGTTTCGGCGAATATCTTTGGCCACCGCGACGGGGCCCAGCAGGGCGGCCAGGGGATTTTGCCGCGGGTACAGGCAGACGACCACCCCGACAATTTTTTCCTGATGGAGGGCCGCAAAGCAGCAGCTGCCGAGCGTTAAAGCATATTCCCCGCGTAACATGGATCGAAAACTATAGTCGCCGTATTCAAATATCTTCAGCAGAAAAGATTCGATCTCCCAGGCGGTATCGGCTGATACCGGAGGGATTATCTGTTCCATTTTTAGTTGGTCCCGGAGACCATTGCCGGTAATTTTTTGACTCATCACTGGACTTTTACAAAATTGAGATTAGGCATATATTATTTATGAAAATCGTTTTGGAGATTTTCTTAAATAACTTCTTAACCGGTGGGCGGGCCATAATTTATTGTTGGAAAAGAAAAAATAAAAATATTTTTTTCCTTTCCAGGTATGCCTGACCTCAATTTTGCCCAACTTCAGTCATTATATAAAAGATCTTGGTTAAAGCCGTTCCTGCAGAATATTAAAGTCATTCTAAAGGACTACGGGAGATTCTTCAAGAGGATTTTTAATATACGGTAATATAAGGGATGCGGCTTTTGCGGCTTTGACATGAACATCGTCGCGGCGCCGCGGAAATACCCCGCTAAGCGGTGACCCGGGCGCCATTCAAGATGCTTAACCCCTGTTCCTGGCGCTGGCCGTGGATAGGTAGGAGATAGGTGGGTTCCTGTTTGTTCAAGATGCGATACAGTTTGCCGACGACGACCGGGCTGGAATAGTTAGCAAATACTTTTTTCCGGTTGGCGATAATAATGTTTCTGGGGGCGCTGCGGCGGCGCTCGGGACGAAACATTCTCAAAGTGGCTTTTAAGGGGGCGCTGTTTTTCTGCAGGATCATCCGCAAATATTCCGGATGGTCGATTTTTTCGACCTCCAAGAGGCGTTTGTTCAATCCGCCGTCCGGGTCCTCGGCGCCCAGATCGGCAAAGTCGATGCCGTTAATCAATAAAACGTTGTAAAGATGATCCAGCGACAAGCCCGCTTTGGTGAAATCCATAGTGACCGAGGGGATATTGCGTCCGATGACGCCGTGGCCCATGAGCCAGGGCTCGATGAAGACAAACCCAAATCCTTCCAGCACCGAGGTGCTGACGGTCATGCTGGAGATATGATACATATCGGCCACCCCGTATTTGATGATGTGATCGGGATTTTCCGGATCGTATTCCCGATGGAGCCCGACCAGATCGCTGATATCGATGGTGACGGGCAGATGGTGCTGCCGAATGAACTCCTGCAGTCGGGTGCAATATTGCTTTTCCTCGAGGGATTTGCCCCCCAGGGAAACGACCAGATGAAATCTTCGCTCCAGGTGATATTTTTGGCGGTACTCAAGATCCTGGACCAGATTGTTTAACATCTGCAAAAGATAGATCGCTTCTTCGACATTTTTTCGGGGTATGGCGCGAACGGGGTAAAAAAGGACAGCGGCCTCAGGGTCCAGGCCTTTTTCTTCTTCCAGTTGACGTCGAAGTCCTCCTGCGTCATGGCGGACAGGTTGATGTTGCAAAAGCGAATTATCGATACAATTAGGGGTGTACCATATTTTGGTGGGTTCGATGCCGTGATCCATCAGGCGGAAATAATCATTGGTGTTAATCGCAAGATATTCGATATTGGGGGCGGAAGGGTACAATATCTGGTGCCAGTCGGGCATATCACTGGGCAGGTGGGCCTGGAATTTTTTAATATTGGCGAAGTTTGCCGGCCGCTGCTGCGCGAAGTCGTGGACCCTCACGAAGAAGCGTTTTTGGGTTTTGGCCTGATACTCCTTTAGGGTCCACAGGTAGAAGGCATAGGTGGCGGCGGGGTTTATCCCCACGGAAAGATTCTCCATCAAGACCACGTCGGCATCATATAATTTTTCCTGGAGGATTTCCGCCACATTGGTGCCGTGCCAGATGTAATCGTGAACCCTTTGGATCTGGACGCTTTTTCCTTCCAGGCCGGGAATGTGAAAATCCGGAGACATTTCGGGTACATCACAATAGTTCAATTGATCATTATGCCAGGGCAAAAACTTGTCGATTTCGGGCGCGGCTTTACCGAAAATGGTGATTTTCATGGTGGGGTCGATCTGGAGCAGCTCGTTTACCGTGCGCCAGATGACGGTGTTAACGCCGTCGGAGGAACCAATAATATAATGGCCGATTGCTAAATGCATTTTACCAGCTTGCCGGACAACATTGCGGGGGTAACGTTGTTCAAAACTCCCACTATATTACTCTGTTTTTAATCGGTCTAAGGGCAGGTCATACTTTTGAGGATTAATATCTTTCTCTATAATATTATATAAAACTTATAGGCTAAAAGGTACGTCCCCGGCAACTCGAATCCGAAATAACCGGGGTCGATAAAAACGGGCGGCAAATTAAAACTGATCGAGATGCTGCCCTAACATCTTTATTTATAAATATTTATATAATTTTCCCTTTATCGGCCCCTTTATCAACCAGCAGAATACGCAGTTGGTATTGTAAGAAAGTTACGTCGAGTTTATAATTTTGTTCACCTTGAGTGAATGGAAAGTAATTACCATCGATGGTCCCGCAGGTTCCGGTAAGAGCACGGTGGCGGCTCTCTTGGCCGAGCGCCTGGGAGCGGGATTTCTGGACACCGGCGCCATGTATCGTGCCGTTACGTTAGCAGCTCTCCAACAGAATGTTGACCTTGATGATCGGCAGGCTTTAACGAACCTGGCCCGCCAATGCCGCATCGAAATAGCGGTAAAGGAAAAACCCAATCAAGTTAAGCTAAACGACCGGGACGTGACTGAGGCCATTCGCGCTCCGGAGGTTACCGATTCAGCCCATAAGGTCGCCAGCCTCCAGGCGGTGCGGGAAATATTGGTGGCGCAGCAGCGACAAATCGCTGCCGAGACCCGGCTGCTGGTGGCGGAAGGTCGGGACCAGGGAACAGTGGTGTTTCCGCAGGCGGATTTCAAGTTTTATCTGGACGCCGCCCCGGCCTGTCGCGCCCGGCGTCGGTGGCGGCAATTAAAAAGGAGTGAAAGCCGGGCCAATATAAGTTACCAGGAGGTTCTCTCGGCCCAGCGACAACGCGATCAGCGTGACGCGGGGCGCTCGGTATCCCCGATGAAGATACCGCCAGGGGCGATAGTGATAGACACCACGGATATGACGATTGAACAGGTGGTTCAAGAGATATACCGCCATGTTACGGAGGGGGCAGGCTGATGCGTTTATGGTATCGAGGCTGGCAATACGTGGCCCAGGTTTTATATTCGGCCTTCTTTAATGTTCGCGTTTTCGGCCGGGAAAACGTACCCTTGGAGGGGCCGGTGCTGCTGGTGAGCAATCATCAGAGCTATTTAGACCCGGTGCTTTGTGGGGTGGGTCTGGCGCGGGAGCTCGATTATATTGCCCGGGATAGCTTGTTCCAAAATCCCCTTTTCGCCTGGTATATTCGCTCTTTGAACGCCTTTCCGATACATCGGGCCCGGGCGGATATAACGGCCCTGCGAACCATCGTCGAGCGTCTTCAGCGGGGCCGGGCGGTGGTGCTTTTCCCGGAGGCGACCCGGACCCGCAACGGACGGATCAAGCCCATCAAAGGCGGATTTGAGTTGATAGCGCGGCGGGCCGGGGCCACGACGGTGCCGGTGGTGATCGACGGGGCGTTTGAGGTCTGGCCGCGTCATCAAGGGATTACGTCAATGGGACCCATCAGGGTGATGTATGGGCGGGGGATAACCTCCCGGCAGGCGGCCCGGATGAGCCGGGAGGATTTCGTGCAGTTGATAAACCGGCGTCTGCGGCAGATGCAGCAAGAGCTGCGGCGGCGTTACGGAAAAAGGCCCTATAATTATGAGAAGGAAGATGACGGCTAAAAGCAGGATTCAAGGACCGGCGGATAAGAGATATTCCGAAAAGGCCGGCGTCTCGCCGGCGGTACCACGAGGCCAGGATGCCGGCGATGCAAACGGCCGAGACGGCCGGGGCACGTTTCTATAATTCATAAGGTGTCGTGATGAAGGTGTTGGTGGCGGATAAATGCGGATTTTGTTTCGGAGTCGAGCATGCCATTGATTTGGCCCAGAAAATGCTCGCGGAGGGCCGCAACGTTTATTGTCTGGGGCCGTTGATACACAATCAACAGGTGGTGGACCGCCTTATCGATCAGGGACTGCGGGTGGTGAACCGCTTGGATGAGATACCCCAGCCCGGAGAGAATCCCCCCGCACAGGATACCAAAAGACCCACGGTGTTGATCCGCAGTCACGGCTGCCGGCCGGAGGTGCAGCAGGAGGTCAAAGAGCGCGGTTTTGAGATCGCCGACGCCACCTGCGTGCTGGTAAAGCGGGCCCAGAAGCTGGTGGAACAGCTTCACCGGCAGGGCTATCAGGTGGTGGTGGTGGGCGATCCGGACCATCCCGAGACTCAGGGGGTGATCGGTTATGCTCCCAAAGTGACGGTGGTGGCCCGTGAAGATGATATAAAAAAACTGCCCCCTTCGGGCCGGCTGGCGGTGATTTCCCAAACGACCCTGTCGGGAGAGGATTTTCATCGCCTGGTGGGTCTGATTGCGCGGCGGGGTTTTGAAGAACTCAAAGTCGTCAACACTATCTGCCGGGAGACCACGCGTCGGCAATTATCGGCGATAGAGCTATGCCGGAAAGTGGAGGTGATGTTCGTACTGGGGGCCCGGCACAGCGCCAATACCCGCGAATTGGCCCAGCTTTGCCGCCGAAATGGGGCGCAAACCTACCATTTGCAGAATTGGCAGGAGTTCAAACCACGTTATATGGAAGGTAAGACCACCGCCGGGGTGACCGCCGGGGCCTCCACGCCCGACTGGATCATCCGGGAATTCGTGGAAAATCTGCAACATCAATAAAAACAAAAAGTTGCCACAATATTGTTGACGGAGACGGCCATTTTAGCTCTAATATCTATTTAGCTTTAGGCAGAGAAAGTGTATCAATACCGTTTACGGCGCGCGGTGAGAACGTGCCGGGCTTAAAAACAGGGTATAAATCAGTTTATTTTTCGAGGAACTTATGGTTGACAAACGTATTTTCAGGGATTTTGAAATCGACGAACAGAATATTGAGCAAGAAGTTCAAAAAGCACTGGGGACCAACAATGATAGCGACATGGTGGGGATGATCGATAAGACGGTGAGCAATTTTGAGCCGGGTTCGATTCTCAAGGGGAAAATCGTAAATCGAATCGGCGACGATGTTATTGTCGAAGTGGGTCTGAAGAGTGAGGGAACTATCAGCGCCTCGGAGTTTGACGATCCCGGCGATATCCAGATCGGAGAACCCATCGAAGTGTTGCTGGAAGCGGTGGAGTCGGACAGCGGACTGGTGCTC
>LJUC01000040.1 GCA_001303695.1 Phycisphaerae bacterium SM23_30 | reverse complement strand
CGGGTCCAGTCAGGCGATCAATATTGCCGAGGTAAATGTAACCATAACGGATAAGAGCGAGCGGGATGAGAGTACGCGTGAGATAATGGATAGGTTGCGTCCGGTTTTGGCGCGGACGGCGATTCCCGGGGCGCGGATAAAGCTGCTGGAGAAGGCGGCGGGCGGTCCCGGCGGGGCGGCGATCCAGATGGAGATCACGGGGGATGACATTGAGCGGGTGAAGGAATTTACGGACAAGGCGTTGGGGATTATTTCCGATCCGGCGCGGGTGCCGGGGGCGATCGATATTGACAGCAATTATCGGCTGGGTCAGCCGGAGATTCGGATTGTGCCGGATCGGGAGAAGTGCCGGGCCAACAATGTGGATCCGCGTTATCTGTCGAGCGTGATTGCGGCGACGTTTGAAGGTCTGATTACCAGCGAGTACCGGGAGGGGGTATTTAATTACGACATTCGGGTCAAGAGCAATCGCGAATCGCGGAATGAATTAAGCGACGTGGAAGATTTGACGGTGATCAACCGGGCAGGGACGCTGATTCCTTTGCCGGAATTGGCCGACCTTGAATACACCACGGGTCCGGCGCAGTTGTTTCGCAAGAACCGTCAGAACATGATAACCGTCACTGGTGATGTTTCCGAGCGAAGTCCAGGGGAGGTGGTGGCCGATATTGAACAGGAGCTGCGAGGGTTGCTGGCGGAATATCCGGACTGCAATATATTTTTCTCGGGTGAGATCGAGTTGATGAGGGAGAGTTTCGGGCGGTTGATAGTGGCGCTGGTGATGGCGGTATGCCTGACGTATATGCTGCTGGCATCGCTGTTGGAGTCTTTCACGCAGCCTTTGGTTATTATGATGGCGCTGCCTTTGAGTCTGATCGGAGTGTTTTTGTCGCTGTTTTTGATGGGGGGAACGTTTTCGGTTCTTTCGATCATGTCGATCATTATGCTGGTGGGATTGGTGATCAACAATAGTATAATCGTGATTGATTATATCAACATTCTACGGCGGGCGGGCAAGGGGCGTCTGGAGGCGATAGTGGAATCGGGCCAGACGCGTCTGCGTCCGATATTGATGGCGAATATGACGACGGTGGTGGCGATGACACCCTTGGCCCTGGGCTATGGATTTGGGGGAGAGATACGGGCCCCGATGGCGATGGTGCAGATCGGGGGGATGATCGCCGGCGGCGGGCTGGGGCTTTTTATCGTGCCGGTGATCTACACTATCAGCGACGATTTGAACAACTTCGTCATACGTATATTCCGGAGAAAGCCTGTTTTAGAGCAATCCGGACAGGTAGCGGCCGCAAGCAGCTGATGGGACCTGACCGGCAGATAAAGTAATTTCACGCCGGGGGGCACATCGGATATACTTAAGAGACTTGCAATATTCGAGGGGGTGGGGTATATTTTTAATACCCATTAGATGAGCAGCTATATAAAAAGGCATATTTTACAGGAGGTTTTTATGGAGTGTCCGAAGTGCAAGTGTGAGCTGGAGGCAAAAAAGGCTGCAGAGCAGAAGCTGGATATAGATGTTTGTCCGGAGTGCGAGGGGATATGGTTTGATAAGAAAGAGCTGGAGAAGATGATGCCGATCGCGCGGAAGAAGCTCAAGCTGCACTGGAAGGCGGCCAAGCAGGACTATTTGTGCCCGCGCTGCAGGGTGGAGCTCTATGAGTTTACATATCCGCAGACGGATGTTTGGGTTGATATGTGCAAAACATGTCAAGGGCTCTGGCTGGACGGGGGGGAATTTGAGGCGATTGAGCAAGCGCGACAAGCACTGCGGCAGAGAGGCCGACTGGCGGAAGACGATCCATATCATACGTTCAGCGGATCAATGCGGCAGTTTATGACGGAGTTTGTGGAATTGGTGGTGAAAGTACGAAGGTAGCGACGGACAATTAAAAACAGGCAACGGACAACTGATAATTAACTTTGTAATGACGAATCAATGATCATAAATTTAAAGGATTTACTAAAAAGGGCGTAAACACGGCCGGGAAGGCCGCGGCATCCATGTTTTTTAGGGTAGTGATAAGGAAACGCGATAGGTTAGATTGGGGGTGGAAAGGGAGGGGATAAGAGCGTATCATATCGGATTATGAGTCGTGATAAAAAAGTATTGTTGGCGGGGCTGTTGATGCGAGCGGGGTACGAGGTGACGGGGGTGTTTATGTGTTTAGGGAGGGCGGGAAAAGGCAAAGGGGCCCCTAAGGGCTGCTGTAGTACCGAAGATGCGCGAGATGCTAAAGAAGTGGCGGCACGGTTGGGGATTCGCTATTACGTTCTGAATTTTCAAAGAGAATTAGAAGAGATCATAGAATATTTTGTTTGTGAGTACCGTCGGGCACGGACGCCAAATCCGTGCATTATGTGCAACACAAATATGAAGTTCGGCAAACTATGGGAATACGCCCGGGCGAGCGGGATAGATTTTATAGCGACGGGACATCACGCGCGGGTGCAAGAAATAGACGGACAAAGACGGTTGTGCCGGGGGGTGGATGGGCTGAAGGATCAATCGTATTCATTGTTTGGGATCGGCAGGGAGATGCTGGAGAAGATGGTGCTTCCGGTGGGGGATTATACCAAGGGGCAGATACGGGAGTTAGCGGTCCGGATGAAGTTGGGGGTGCAGGACAAGGACGAGTCACAGGAGATATGTTTTGTAAAGGATGATGATTACGCGGAGCTGGTGGCGGAGCGGGCGCCGGAGATTTGCCGGGTGGGAAAAGTTGTCGATACGCAGGGTAAAGAGCTGGGCGAGCACGAGGGAGTGTTTCGCTATACGATAGGACAGCGGCGAGGATTAAGGATAGCTTTGGGGGAGCCGGCATATGTGGTACGTCTGGACGCGACCAGTAATACGGTGGTTTTGGGCAGTCGAGAAGAGCTGAGACAGAAGCGGCTGGAAGCGACGGGGGGGCGCTGGCTGATAAAACCGGAACCGCAGGAATCCTTTGAAGCGATGGTGCAGATACGCTATAATCATGGGGGCGCTGCCGGGATAGTGACGCCAAGGGCGGACGAGGAGGGTAAAATCAGTCGGGCGGTGGTGGAATTCGCCGCGCCGGTCAGTGCGATCACCCCTGGTCAGGCGGCAGTATTTTACGAAGATGATATGGTGGTGGGAGGCGGCTGGATTGAAAAAGGATACTGAAACAAAGCAAATGGGGTTGATCATACAGCCGGGGGCAGTGGGGGACGTGATTTTGACGATACCGTTGATCAGGCTGTTGCGGAAACGGATGGGTTTGAATCAAGTGGATGTGATGGGTCGGCAGGAGCGAATGGACTTGTTGGCGGGCCGCTGTGAGGTGGGACAGATAATATCGTTGGAACGATCGGGCCTGCACAAGATGTTTGAGGAAAGTAATAAGTTTGAGCTGCCGGAAGGAGATGAGCTGTTCGAACTATTTCGCCCCTACGACGTAATAGCGACATTTTTAAAGGATAAGCAAGGATATTTTGAGCAGAATTTGATCTTTACGGCCTGGTGCACCCATTCGGCGGAGGTGATGACCCTGGAACTTCGGCCGAAAGGGGATTGGCCGGGACATGCTGCCGGTTTTTTCATGCAGCAGTTTTGTGAACTGAAGCTGCGCGAATCCGGGATAGTTCGAAGGATGACCACGGCCCAGGAAAGAGTGCAACTTTCTTTATTAGAGGAGTTTATGGCGCCTCCTTTGATCAAGGTTCAGCAACGGGATATTAATCGAGGCCGCGAGATCCTGATCCGTGAAGGGATAAAAGAGGCAAATAAGGCAGTGGTGGTGCATCCGGGCAGCGGGGGTAAGCATAAGTGCTGGTTTATCAAGGACTTCTGTGATTTAGCCGGGTATTTAACCGAAGAAGGGATGGAAGTGATGTTTTTGTTGGGGCCGGCGGAGCAGGAACGCTGGGGTGAAAAGGAGAGATCTGAGCTGGGGGAAGCCGGGTTGGTTTTGGAAGGGCTGAACCTCGAAGAGGTAGCGGGATTATTGAGCTGCTGTGCGGGTTTTGTGGGCAACGACAGCGGGATCAGCCATCTAGCTGGGGCGCTGGACCTGCCGACAGTGGCCATATTCGGTGAGTCGGACATCCGGCATTGGCGGCCATTAGGGCAAAAGGTAAATATCTGCCAGTCGAAAGAGGAAGCGTCAGGCGTTTGGCCAAAGGTGGAGGAGGTGGCAGAGGCGGTTATAAGGTTTTTTGAGGGATGATTATTGGGCATCGGCGGATACGATTAGCAAAATGGGCGGAAGCCTGTCCTGGGGGGAGTGAAGGTGGGCGGAGAGTCCCGCCTCCTTTTGTTTTTTTGAAGATTTTGCTTGCAAGGGCGGGTGGGGATGGTTATTTAATAATAGAGATGATGCGGGTGTAGCTCAGTGGTAGAGCGTCACGTTGCCAACGTGAATGTCGTGAGTTCAAGTCTCATCACCCGCTTTTATATATGTTGACGGTCACGAGGAACCGACCTTGGGCACAATATAAGGAGGCGTTGTGTGGAATCAGGTCAGGCGTGGGTCGTAGCCGTGTCAAATAAAGGCCAAGGATAGGAGTTTACAAACGGCCGGTTTTTGGCAAGCGGCGTTTGAAGCTTTTATTGTTGGCCTTTGGTTTTTGGATGACTCCTGCAAAATTAAAGTTAGGCATGTATTATTTAAGAAAAGCAGTCTCCTGATTTTCTTAAGTAATTCCGTAACAACCTGCTGTATAATAACTTACAATTGAAAAGAAAAAATGAAAAACAATTTTTTCTTTTCCCAGTATGCCTAACTTAAATTTTGCAGGAACCTTTTGGTTTTAGGTAAAAAGGAGAGGTTTTCGAAGACCAGGCCCAGGTTTTGCTTGGGCCTGCCACCCGAAAAGCGGCGGTTGCGGCTCTTTGGATCAATGATATTTTTCAGATGGGAGTAGATAAGTGATGGTGGAAGCGGACGATAAAGTACAGGATCAAGATATGGTCGAGGAAGGACAGGATCAAGCGGCACCGGCGACTGAGGACGAGCCGATGGCGACGGAGGGAACTATACAGGACGAGCAGGTTGAGGCAGAGAAGAAATTTCGGTGTACGGTTCAGGTGGCGGATTCGGGGCCTTGGAAGAAGAAGATATCGGTGGAGATACCGCGGAAGGAGATAGATAAGGAGCTGGATCGTCAGTACGGGGAGCTGCGTTGGAAGGCGGAGGTGCCGGGATTTCGGAAGGGTCGGGCGCCGCGACGTTTGATTGAGAAACGTTACGGCAAGGACATATCGGATCAGTCTAAACTGCGGTTGATGGCCCAGGCGTTTGAACAGATCGAAGAGGAGCAGAAATTCGAGGTGTTGGGGGAGGTGGATTTTGATCCGGAGATCGAGAAGCCGTTGTTTGAGGTGACCGAGCAGCGTGTGGCGGAGGCGTTAGATGAGCTGCGGAAACGTCACGGGCACTCAGAGGAGATAACCGACGAGGCGGCGAAAGAAGACGATTTAGTGCGGGCCGACGTGGTGATGAAGGTCGAGGGAGAAGACGAAGAGGAACGAGAGGAGAATTATTCGATGCGGGTGGGACCGACGGTGGTGATGGGAGTATATGTCGAGGATATGGCCGAGGCGCTCAAGGGAGCAGCAATCGGGCAGGTAAAAAGCTGCCGTGCTGAGATATCCGATACGCACGAGAAAGAAGAATATCGAGGCAAAAAGGCGGAATTTAATATCGAAGTCAAGGGCATCAGCCGATTGATCCCGGCAGAACTGAATGAGGGATTTTTCGAGAGGATGGGAGTTAGCGATGAAGGGGAACTTAAACGGAGGATCGAGGAAGGTTTGGAGCAGCAGGCGGAAAACGAGATACGTCGGATGATGGCCCAGCAGGTATATAAATATCTGGACGAGAAGGTGGGATTTGAACTGCCGGAAGGAGTAGCGGCACGCTATGCCGATCGCTTTTTAGCGCGGCGATATTACGACTTGCTGCAACAGGGGATTGCCCGAGAGATGATCGAAGAGAATCTGGAGAGGCTGCGGGCCTCATCGAGTGAAGAGGCGAACCGACAGTTGAAGATGAGCTTTGTTATGGATAAGGTGGCCGAGAAGCTGGAGGTCAGCGTGAGCGAGGCGGAAGTAAATGGGGTGGTGGCGCAGATAGCGGCGCGATATGGTCGTCGTCCGGAGCGTGTGAAAGAGGAACTGGATCGTGAAGGGCGGCTGGAATCGTTGAAAAACCAGATTCGCGATGAGCGGGCGGTGGATAAGATTCTGGAGATGGCGGAGGTGGTGGACGCTCCGGTGAAGGAGCCGGAGCCTGAGGAGAAGCCCAAAAAACGGAAGCCCCGGACGCTTAAGAGCACCAAGAGTGATAAAACGCCTCAGGACGAAGCGGCGAAAGAAAAGAAATCAACTGCGAAGGTAAAAAAGGCCGAAAAGAAAAAAGCTGAAAAAAAGACGACCAAAAAGGGGGTCCGAAAGGAAGCAAAACGGAAGCCTCCTTCGGAAAAAGTGGATGAGTAGATGGTTAATATATTGCCATAGAGTAATTGAATTTTAAGAGAGAGGATTTTGCGATGGAGTTATGGCGGCCGGAGCTAGTGGAACAACGGGCAAGACTGCAGGGAGCGGGTCATTATCAGCGGACGCGAGAGATGGGTCTTAACGAGATGCTGCTGGAGAACCGGATTATCTTTCTGGATCTGCCGCTGGACCCCTCGTTTTTAACGAACCAAGGGACCATCTGCTCGGTGGTGATCAAATCGATGCTTTATCTGGACAATATCAAACGAGGCACCGATATTCATTTGTATATCAATTGTCCGGGGGGCAGCGTGGATGATACGATGGCAATATACGATACGATGCAATTTTTAAAATCAGACATTTGCACGTATTGCGTGGGTCATGCGATGAGCGGGGCGGCGTTGATTCTGGCGGCGGGGACAAAAAGCAAGCGTTTTGCTCTGCCGCACGCTCAGATCATGCTGCATCAACCCTGGGGCGGGATCGGGGGTCAGGCGGCGGACGTCAAGATCCAGGCGGAAGAGATATTAAAGACCAAAGACATGATAAATGGGATATTTGCCAAGCACACGGGTCAAAGCCTGGAAAAGATACAAGCGGAAACCGAACGGGATCGGTACATGAGCGCCGAAGAGGCTAAAGAATACGGATTGATAGATGAGGTCCTGTCAGGGGAAGAAACGAAAAAGGACGACAAGAAAAAATGAATTAAACATATAAATTCAAATTAACAATGAAATTTTGGATGAAGGAGTAATAATAAGTTTAGGTTTAAGTTAGAAGGGAAGAATCATTTTTCGGGATGCCAAGTTAAGGAAATCTGAATAGCGATGGGTTGTTTGGGAAAGAGAGAAGCGGTTTTTTTAAGGGGGGGCAGGAGAATATGGTGTGCGGCAAGCCTTATGATGGTGTGGTGGGCTGTTAACGGATGTGAGAAGACGGCTTATGTCGATGATTATGGTCTTGAGCCCGGAGGCAGAGTTAAAGGGCTGCGGGCAGCTATCACGAGCGATAAGGAGGTTTATGAGGTCGGCGAACCCATAAAGATCGCCTACCAGCTTGAGAACATCACCAAAGAGGAAGTAGGGATCATCCAGATTGTCGGCGCGGGTCTTAAGCACCTGCGTTTTGAAATTCGCGACCGGCAGGGTAAGGAAACGGCATATGCGCTAAGACAGCCGGAAGTCCCGTTGGCGCGATGGGCGCGGATGACGACTATTAAACCTCATTCGAGCTGGTTTTTGAGAGAAATCATTAATAAGGACGATTATATATTTGAAGAGAATGGTATTTGGAAAACGCCGGGGAAATACAGTATCACAGCGCTATTCGAAGGCGTAGCCAGAGAAGATATAGAAGAAAATCCTGATATTAAAACCGGCGAAGACGTAAAAGGATTTTCGGGACGTTTGTGGTTTGGCAGGATAAAATCAAACGTGATCACCATTGAGACGGTGGATAGTGAACAGGCGACTTTAAAGCTGTAAAGAAACGAGGTCAGAGATGTCAAATCTGGTACCGATGGTAATCGAGACAACGGGCAGAGGAGAGAGGGCGTATGATATTTATTCGCGTTTGCTGAAAGACCGGGTGATATTTCTGGGGGGAGCGATGGACGACGAGACGGCCAATCTGATTATCGCCCAGATGCTATTTTTGAGCAACGAAGACGCCAAGGCGGATGTTCATTTTTACGTTAATTCGCCGGGCGGTTCGGTGACGGCGGGATTGGCGATTTATGATACGATGCGTTATCTACGCTGCGAAGTGAGCACCTATTGCGTGGGATTAGCGGCGAGTATGGGGGCGGTGCTGCTGTTAGGGGGGACGGCGGGTAAACGTCATATGCTGCCCCATGCGAGCGTCCTGCTGCATCAGCCCCTGATCCGGGGTCGGATCACCGGTCCGGCGACGGATCTGCAGATTGAAGCGGAAGAGATGATTCGGGTGCGGCGCCGATTGTATAACATTATCGCCCGCCACACCGGCAAAGATCTGGCGACGATCGAAAAAGACTGCGACCGCAACTACTGGATGGACGCACAGCAGGCGGTTGAATACGGGCTGGCGGATAAGATTCTGGAGAAGATCCCGGAGAAAGAAACAGACGATTAAAAACGGACAATTACCATTTTGTGGAGTTGGTTATTTGTAAGATAAAGGAGCGGTTATGCGGCGCTTGGGGGTGTTCATAGTTTGGCTGGGGGCGGGGGGGCTGATGATCGGCTGCAACGGAGTTAAGAAACCTCCGGCAGAACCGGGAGTAGATTTGGAGCAGGAAAATACCCGTCTGAAACGGCAGATTATCGAACAGGATAAACAAATCGAGGGACTAAAACGACAGCTAGCGCGGCTGCGGGGCATGCCCAGTGAGAACCTGGATCAACTGGTGCAGGTAGAGCGGGTGGAGTTCGGGCGGTTTACACGGGCTCACGATAAAGATAAAGATGGTTTTGAAGATGGTATCATGGTATATTTGACGCCGCTGGATCGATACGGGGATAATATTAAAGTGGCAGGTGAAGTAGAAATAGAGTTGTGGGATTTGGAGGCGGCCGAAGGGGAAAGGCAAATGGGACAATGGCACTTTGGCATGGAAGAACTGCGGAAATATTGGCTGGGCGGTCCCTTGACCGATCATTTCAAATTTGAGTTGGATTGGCCTTCAGGGAAAAGGCCGGCACATGAGCATCTTACCGTGAAGCTGAAATTTTCCGAGGCTCTAACGGGAAAGGTGTTTGAAATTCAGAAGATGGTGGAAACTCGGATTCATTAAGAGAGAGAATTTTTTTGCAGGACAGTCCAGAGGGTGTGGGCGTAACGGTTGAGGTAGCGCCAGGGGGCGGGATAGCGGAGTCTTCGGGGTAGGCGGCGGAGGGGATGGCGCGGTTTTTCACAGATTCGTTCTTCGATTATTTGCATGTTTGGGTGTCTTTTTAAACGTTCGAGGATAAAATCGCGGGCATCAGTCAATGAGAAAAACCATTTATGTCGATCCTGGGGTTTATCGGGGGGCAAGCCGTAGTGAGCGAAAGAACCCCTGCCGCGTTGAAGGGGGACGCGGGCGGCGTTCCAGTTATTGGGCAGTGAAATAATAAGGTAGCGTCTGGATACGCGCAACAGTTCGGCAAAGATACAGTGCAAATTATCGAGGTGTTCGAGGACGTCGGCACAGACGACGCAATCAAATTGGTCGTCATCAAAAGGCAGCCGATCGGTTTGTTCCAGGTTGAGTTGAACGTCAGGGGTTCCGGCAAGATCAATACCGATATAGCGGCAGTGGGGCAAGAGGCTTTTGAGATAGGCGCGGTCGCAGCCCACATCAAGGACAGCGCCTTGTAAATAGGGGCGGAATTTATCAAAGAGATATTGGGTGCGGTCCTGTCTCTGATGAAATTGTACGTAGTCGATTTGCATGTAATCTTTTATATTTTATTAGCATCGGGCAAGTTATGATCTTTATCGGGGAGGGGCAGTTTTAGCAGCTTATAAATAGCGGCAACGGCCCGGTCGGTGGCGGTGCCGACTTGGTAAAAGCGTTGTGCGAAGAGCTCTTTTCGGGCCTGGGCCATGTATGTTTTGTCAGGTATATGGTTTTTTTTCAGTAATTGCAGGGCCTGATCCGGGGTTTGAAAGGAATAAGCGGCGGCACGGATTTTTTTCAGGGTGTTTTTGAAGGATATTTGGGCGTTGGCCTGGGGAGTATCATAATAGAGGATGGGCCGATCAAGAATCATGTATTCAAAGAGGGTGGATCCATGATCGGTGATAAGGACATCGGCAGCGGTCAGATAGCGGGAGGTGTTCTGGTCGGTCAGGTGAATGAGACGGCGGTCCCGGTGGAGTTGGTCGAGGAAAGTTTTCCAGTCTTTTCCGGACGGAGCCTTCTGATCGGAATCGTTTGGTTTGAAGTGAAATGATTTCGGGTGTGGTTTAACCAGGAAGGCCCAGCGCCGGCCGGAGAGCAGATTAATCAATTCGGTTCCGATTTGTTCGAGACTAAGTTGAGGATCCCAGGAGGGTGCGTATAAAACAGAGCGTCGGGAAGGATCGGCGCCGTATGACTTGAGGACTTCATCGCGGTGGATAGAGCCATCGACGAGAGCATCTAGTTTGGGGTAACCGATGCAGAAAGCGGCTTTTTTATGCTTAAGCAGACCGGCCTGATGCAGGGTTTCTACGTGGTCGGGTGACATGCAGAAAAGGGCGTCGTAGTGTTTCAAGTCGCGATGGAGGATGAAATTTCGGCCGCTGCGCGTGACTTTATCGGCATTGCCGTGGAAGGTCTGCACCGAGCAGGCGGGGCGGGCGATCAGGGGAAAGGCATAGTCGGCCTCGATACAAAGATCCCAGCGGCGCAGGAGGATGCGTCGTTGGGGTAGAAAACATGAAGGATTAAGGCCATGCTGCCTGCAAAAATCCGGTTCGGCGGAACGAGGCTTCTGAGAGTTGGTGAAACAGATTTGAAGGCGGGGGTCTTTACGGAGGCGGTGGTAAACAGGGGCGAATAGATCAAAGTGGTTTTCCAGGACAACGTTGAAAAGGATATTTCGCCGGGGGCTAAGCCGACGGCGGAGCCAACGATAGGGAAATTCGGGAATCAGCAGGAGAGTTCGGGAAAATGCAGCTAATTTTTTGGGGAACGAACTCATAAAATTAACCGGGTGATTTTGTGGGGTTGGGAGTAAGGGAGAATATTTTTTTAACTTTTTCCCAGTCGGCGTCAAAATCCACTTCAATAACAGGCAACTCACCGACGCCGAGCGGTTTCCAGATAACGTCCTTTTCAATGCTAAGTTCAATAGCCTTTTCGAAATAATCATCGTCGGCACAATTAGAGAGGCAATCGACCAGGGTGGGCAAGTCAGCGGCGGAGATGCGATTGAGACCCAAAGCTTCGCCCCGGGAGGCACGGACATTTTTGGATATTTCGGCGATGTGGCCTTGGGGTGAGGTACAATATTTTATCTCTTCATCTCCGCAATCTTTTTCGTCAACCACGACGACGTTACCGCCGGCGGCGATAAGGTTTTTGAGCACTTCTTCATGGAAGACAATATCACCATTGGTCCAAATGACATCGCCGGAGCACATATTCAAGGCCCGCCATAAACTTTTTGATGTATTGGTTACGTGAAAAGAAGGATTATAGCAGTATAAGACGTCGGGATGTTTTTCCATGAGCAGCGATTTTTTAAAGCCGCAGACGATGATCAAGGATCGAACGCCGTTACGCCGAGCCAAATTTATTTGCCGGGCAAGGATGGTTTGCCCGTCCGGCAGCACCGAGAAGCATTTGGGTTCGGATTTACCGAGTCGGGAGCCGACCCCCGCGGCCAATATCACCATCGTGGGACTGGATGAATTCATTTTGCAGAACCTTTTGTACAATGATGAAGTTTAGTTGTTAAAACATCAACGATCCAAGGGCGCCTTAAGAATAATCTTACGGTAGTTTTTTATATTATCTAGAGTTATTTTCGCCAAGGACGAATGAAGTAAACTATTTTTCATTGCGTTTGTTATAGAGGTATTTTAATATATTTTATGGAAGAATAAAGGGTATGGCTGATAAAAAAGTAATTATAATTGGGATAGACAGCGGGACGTGGGATGTTTTCAATCCCGTGATTGAACGGGGTAAGATGTTATTTCTTAAGGAGTTACGGGATGAAGGTTGTCAGGGAGTGCTGCGTTCGACCTATCCCCCGATGACGCCGCCGGCCTGGACGTCGTTGATGACGGGCGTTTATCCGGGTACGCATGGGGTTGTCGATTGGGAAATGTATGACGTGACGACCAACCGGTTGCGTTATACCACCTCCCAAAGCATCGCCGTGGAAACCATGTGGAGTTATTTGAGTCGGCTGGGTTATAAGGTGGCTTCGCTGAATCTACCGCAGACGTATCCGCCTTATCCTGTCAATGGGGTGATGGTATCGGGGTACGGGCATCCGGGGAGAGAAGCAGAATTTACTTATCCGAAGAAACTGAAGCGACAGATTCTGGAGCGGGTACCGGAGTACGACGTTTTATTACGCGACTGGGAAAACGATGACATGGGCGATGACAGTGTTTTTGCGCGGGTGATGGCGTCTTCAAAACGCAGTTTTGAGAACAGTTATAAGCTGGCTGAATTGGTGACGAAGCGTTATGGATGGGACGTAATGCTGGTGCAGATTCAGCAATTGGACGCCATTTTACATCGGGTATGGTATTATGCCACCCCGGCGGGCTGGGCGGATCGTCCTGATCGGGCGGAACAAATGTTTGATATGTTTGAATGTCTCGATAACACCCTCGGGCGATTAACACAGTTTGCGGAGGGTGCCAATGATCTGGTGGTAGTGGTCAGCGATCATGGGCACGGGCCTTGCTATGCCAAGGTTAAACCCAATTTTCTGCTGGAGGAATGGGGATTTCTCCGGCGGCAGGATTCTTCCCGTCATATAGGTTTGCGGCTAAAACGTAACATACTAAAGATGTTGGGACGAAAAATGGGACACGGACAAGGATCCATGGATCTGATCGACCGTTTAAAACTGGATTGGTCGGCCACGCAGGCCGTGGCGGCACATGTCGCTCATCACGGGTTTGTCTATTTGAACGTTAAAGGACGTCAAAAAGGCGGCCTGGTGGAGCAGGGCGAACCTTACCAACGTCTTATATCCGAATTGACAGAGCGCTTCCTTCAGGTGCGTGATCCTCAAACGGGAAAGCGGATATTTGCTTCGGCCCAGACGCCCCAGCAATTATACGGAGTCGCCGATGAAAATAGTGCTTGTTTTGGTGATTTGATACTTGGGGCGGCGGACGGCTATTGGCCGATAAGATCGCTGAGAGGAACGAAATTTATCGAGCCACAGGATCAAGAGCGTCCGGGAGGCTACCATCGCCGGGAGGGAATGTATATTCTTAAAGGCGGCGACATTAAAGCCGGGATTTGTCTGGATGCCGATATTGTTGATATATTGCCTACTATTTATGCCGCCATAAAAGTCCCCATACCGGATCATCTGGAAGGGATCGTTCTAGAGAAGTGCTTTAAAGAACCGCCTAAACAAATTCCCGCCGAACAAAAAGCGCCGCCCGCCTTGAGCCGGATTGGTGTGTTTGATGAGCATGAATTAACAAAAACAGAGGAAGAACAAATCGGAAAAAGATTAGCGGATTTAGGTTACCTGGAGTAAAAGCCGCCCCAAAACTTCATAAAATGATATTTTACAACGCCGAAAACGCAGTTTTCAGGGTTTTGGCGATACGTTCTGGTAAATAACTATTGTTCCCTCCCCTCAAGGAGGGGATTAATTTAGTTCTGCGCCGGGCTATTTACATTGTTTTTTTAACGGCGTAGCTCTCTACTCGAAACGAAGGATATGGATTAGCCTTGAAGGAATAAATTTTTATTTAAATTTAATTTGTTGCAGAAACTGAGCTGATGAAGATATTGATAGTGGGTGATTTTAAAGAGGAAAGCGGCCGACGCCTGCTGGTCAACGCGCGCAAGTTTGGCAAGGGTTTTGTGCGTAATGGGCATGACGTGATGGAGTTTTGTTACCGCGCACAACTGCAGCAGTTAAGCCCGATCAAGAGCAAGAACTGGGCGGTAAAGATAGCCAAGAAAAAGGTTGATGAGATCCTAGCCGAGCTGGCGCGTCATTATCAGCCGGAATTAGTTTTTTTAACGACGTTTAAGCTATTGGACGTTAAGACGATCCGGCAGATCAAGGCGGCGGCGCAGGCGCTGTTGATATGCTGGTATGAGGATGCGACGCGGGGGTTGAACGAACAGGTTTTAGACATCGGTCGAATGTGCGATTTTTTCCTGGCAACCAGCGGGGGAGAGTTGCTGCAAAGGTACAAACAGGCCGGGGTGCGGCGATGTGCGTTTATGCCGAATCCGAGCGATAAGGATATTGAACATCCGAGGGAAGTGCCGGATAAATGTCGCAGCAAGATATTATTTACGGGCAAGCTTCGTCACGGCCAGGACGGCCAGGACGAGATGCGGCGGGAATTGATCAAGTGGCTGGTGGATCATAAGGACATGACGGTATGGGGATGTATGGGACAAAAAACGCTGCAGGGGATAGATTATCTCAATGCGATCTGCGGGGCGGAGATGGCATTGAGCATCAATGTTTTTAACGACGTGCGTTTTTATCATTCCGACCGTTTGACGCATTATCTGGGATGTGGGGCGTTTGTACTGGCCAAGCGGGTGCCGGACAGCGATCTGCTGTTTGAGGATCATAAGCACCTGTGTTATTTTGATACGAAAGATCAGTGTGCGGAATTGATCGAGCGTTTTCAACAGGACGCGGGACAGCGGCGTAAGATAGCGGCGGCGGGAAGAGAACGGGTTCATAAGGCCTTTGGGTGTGAAAAATTGGCCCGCTATATAGTGGATCTGGCGACCCAGGGTGAGTATCAGGATAGCTGGGCGGAAATTATCTGAGAAATTAAGCGCGCAAAAAGAACATTTATCTGAGTATGTTCTGATGATGGAAATTACGGAAATGGAATTGTTCTTTCGCCAACTGCCGGGTTATCTGGAAGGTTTGCGCATCCTGCACGTGGGGGATCTGCATACGCGCGGATATGGTCCTCACGAGCAGCAACTGCACGAGATCATGCGGCAGGGATGCGATCTGGTGCTCTGCAGCGGGGATAACTGCTTCCAGCGAAGCTTTTCGCCCATGGAAAACAAACAGGTCGAGGCCATGAAGAAATGGAATTTGTCCTGGCGGGGTCTGGTTTTGGCAGCAGAGACCGAAAAAGCAATAAGCGTGTGGCAGAAGTTATTGGCTGATTTTACCTGTCCCTTGGGAGTATATATGGTGCAGGGCAATCATGATTCGGGTGAATTTTTAGATAAAATGAGCCAGAGGGGAGTAACCGTGTTAGCCAATGCATGTCAACAGGTAAAGCTGCCCCATGGAGGGCGCTTGAACCTGTGCGGGATTCGGGGTCTGGGGCGCAGGACCGCCGATATTCCGGAAACATTGTCTCATATGGAGCCGGATATATTTACCATTGGATTGTGCCATTACCCGGAGATGGCCGAAGCCTTGGCGGCGGGGGGCGTGGATCTAATATTGACCGGACACACCCATGGAGGTCAATTGTGTCTGCCGGGAGGGCGGCCCATTATCACGCACAGCCAAACAGGTCGGAAGTATTTGAAAGGCTTAGAACAATTAGGTGACAGTTACGTCTATACCGTCCGCGGAGTGGGAACCACATTTATTCCGATTCGAATGTTTTGCCCTCCGGAAGTGGCACGGATAACTTTGCACCGAGGAAAATCCCAAAATGATACCATTTGAACATTCCCGTCTGGTGAAGCAAAAATATCGACGCCATTTTACTGGATGCTTCGGGGAAGCAAGCATTAAATCGGTCGAGCAGATGACAAAGGCGACGGCGAAACTGTTGGAGGAATGTCGGCGGATGAAAGAGGAATTTGCGGAAACGACGCCGCAACAGGTCCGACACTGGCAGGAGGTCTTTAGCAGTATGGGGGCATCAAGTAAATATCAATCGTCGATTGTCGCTTTATGGAACAGATTTAAGGCAGATAATCGGCTGTATGAAATTTTGCCGGTGGTTGATTTTTATAACGCAGTTTCGCTGCGGTACCTGACGCCGATGGCGGCATATGATGCCGATAAAATCGTAGGAGGAATATTTCTGAGATATGCGCAAAAAGGCGAGCCATTTACTCCGCTGGGTAATCCGAAACAAGTGGAAAAGACCAAAAATGGCGAAATCGTCTATGCCGACGAGGGTAAAGTCATCTGCCGTTACTGGAATCTACGAGATTGTGATCAAACCAGGATAACCGGTGATACTCGATCGGTTATACTATTTGCCGACTTGGTGGCGGATAGCGCCGCTGAAGCGCAACAACTCGCGCAGAAAATTCAAGAGGCATTAAGCTCGGGGTTTGGTACGTCGGTACCCCACTCTTTAGCTGGGATTAGTGATGAGTAAATGGGTGGCTAAATAGAATTTTATCCCCGGTATGATGCAGAAGAATCGGTTTTTTTACCTGGCGAGGGGTGCTTTTATATATTATTTTTGTTTCTGCTTGCCTTCCAGCGGCTATGCGTTATATTTATTTTTAGCCAGCTTATTGGACTATGCTTGATTTGGACTGTAAATAAGATAATTGTATAACCGGAAAGGACAGGTTTAATGGCGGACCATTTTGCAGATCGGCTCACCAAGGCCGCCCAGGCCAAGGGAACCCCGGCGGTAGTAGGTATCGATCCGGTATATTCAAAGTTGCCCGAGCAGATCAGAGAACGCAAAGACCTCAACGACGAGATGGACATCGAAGCGGCGATCGATGCGATTTTTGAATTCTGCAGACGGGTGATACGGATTGTATCTCCTTTAGTGCCAGCGGTTAAGATAAATAGCGCCTTTTTCGAGCGTTATTACTGGGATGGGATTGAAACCTATTATTCGCTTATCCAGGAGGCGGATGAATTAGGGCTGGAAGTGATCGGAGACGTCAAGCGCCATCGGCTCGACCGCACACGCCTACGCCGATGCCCACCTTAGAAATCCCGAATTTATTGATATGGAAGGAATCGTGGCGCCCGATGCGATTACGGCCAACGGTTTCGCGGGATTAGATGGGATCAAACCTTTAGCCGATGTAGCTAATGAAGAGGGTAAAGGAGTGTTTGTGTGGGTGCGGGGCAGCAATCCCTCAGCGGGAGTATTGCAGGATTTTGCCGATGCCCACGGTAAAAGGTTTTTTGAGGTGTTGGCTGAGCAGGTTGCCACTCTGGCCTGCGAACCTCAACGAATAGGCCAATGCGGCTTGAGCAATGTGGGTATGGTGGTGGGAGGCACTGCCGCAGAACAGGCCAGGATTCTTCGTGAGCAGTACCCGCATATCATCTTTTTGGTGCCGGGCTTTGGGGCTCAAGGGGCCGACGCCGCCGACTGTCTGCAGTTCGCCAAAAGTGACGGCAGCGGCGTGTTGGTAAGCGCCTCTCGCTCGATTATCAATGCCTACGACAATTCCCGCTATAAGGAACAATTCGGCGCCGACTGGGAGAAATGTATCGAACAGGCATGCCTGGATATGAAAGCAGCCTTGGCGGCGGTGATGCGAGGACAGAAGCCTCTGATTCGGTGATCGCAAAGTTGTTGTTGTTTTAGTATCAATCATCTCAAACCCCGTGATTAAATCACAGGGCTAAAAATACGATGTGTTTGGAAAAAACCAAGCGTTTAAGAAGTACAGACTTTGCCGGCCGAAGGGTATTGGTGATGGGATTGGGCAGTTTCGGCGGCGGCGCGGGGGTGACAAGGTTTTTGGTCGAAAAGGGGGCGAAAGTTACCGTTACCGACCAGCGGGGGGCGAATGACTTGGCGGAAGGAATGAGTCAACTGGATGGATTGGATATCACTTTTCGTTTGAACGGGCATCAGGAAAATGATTTTACCGCCGAACAAAACGATTTGATCGTGGTGAATCCGGCGGTCAAGAAAAATTCTCCTTATCTGAAAATCGCCCGCGAGCAGAACGTGCCCCGGACCAGTGAGATGAATATTTTTTTTCAACTATGTCCGGCTACGATAGTTGGGGTGACGGGCAGTAACGGCAAAAGTACCACTACGGCAATGATAGGAGCGGTTTTGCAGGCCGGCGCCGAAGGACGAGCGGAACATAAGTATCGACAGGTGTGGGTGGGAGGCAATATCGGTCAGGAAAATCTGCTGGTCCAAATCGAACATATTGAACCGGACGACGTGGTGGTGCTGGAATTGAGCAGTTTTCAGCTTTACGATCTGCAAGAGATACGGGTCAGCCCGCCGGTGGCGGTATTGACCAATATTGGGCCTAATCATCTGGATTGGCACGGCAGCATGCAGGCTTATGTGCAGGCCAAGCAAAATATCCTGCGGTATCAGAAAAAGACAGATGCGGCCCTTTTAAATCAACGGGATAAGGAACTGGCCGGATGGGAAAAGTTAACGCCGGGTGAAGTGCGCTGGTATCCCAAAAAGAACGAAGAACCAATCAAACTTCAGGTGCCGGGCAGACATAACCAGGTAAACGCCTCCGCGGCGGCCGCCGTGGGGGAGTTGTTTGGGATCGAGCCGTCCGCGGCGCAGGAGGCGCTGTTTGAGTTTAAAGGGCTGGAACACCGGTTGGAACTGGTGCGAGAACTAAAGGGGGTGCGTTATTATAACGATTCATTAGCAACCACTCCGGAAAGCGTGATGGTGGCGATGGATGCCTTCCATGAGCCCTTGGTGCTGATTCTGGGTGGTTACGATAAGAAAATTTCCCTGGTCCACCTGGCAGAGAAGGTCGTTAAAACCACCGCAGTGCAGGCTGTGATTTTACTTGGGCAGGTGCGTGAAAAACTGGCCCAAGAGATCGAACAGTGTAAAACTAGAGCGAATTCATCTTTTCCTATGGACGTAAAAGTGGACAGTTTGGCGGAGGCGGTAATACTGGCCCAGCGGCGGGCGCGGCCGGGAATGGCGGTTTTACTTTCGCCGGGATGTGCCAGTTATGATATGTTTCAAAATTTCCGTCAGCGCGGGGAGCAGTTTCGACAATTGGTGCATGAATTGGAATAGTATGCATTTTTTTCATATTGTGATACAAGTAAAGTGAGGTCGGCAAACAAGTGATTATGGCTCGTCTCCGCAATACCGCATTTACTCTGGTGGAACTGCTGGTGGTGATTTCGATTATGTCCCTGCTCATGTCAATGATACTGCCCCCTTTGAGTAATGCCAAGGAAACCGCCCGCAATATGAAGTGCATGACCAATCAGCGTTCGATCATGCAGGCAGTGATAATGTTTTCGATAGAGCACAATGATCGGATGATAAATTCCGAGCCGGCGGATGTGGAACCGGAGTATCCGGATTGGCTGCGGAACTATTCGACGAATATTCTCGATCAACCTGTTCATGGGGCGCTTTCTCCGTATCTGGGCTATTCCGGCGAAGTATTTTTCTGTCCCTCGCTGGGGCCGGGACAACTGGGCAGCGGCGTGGGCAGCAACGGGCTGTTCGATTATGTGTTTTTTGATGTATTCAGTGGAGCGCGGCTGGATTTGATCTCTAAATACGCCCGTTTCCTGACGGATGAAAACAGCTACAAAAGGGGACTGTTTATCCCCATCATTTCCGAAGAAGAACCGCGTTTCCATATTAACCATACCTATGTTGATGGGGCCCACTGTATGGAAGATAAGCTGGGTCGCTGGCATAGAGGCTATGCCAATTACGCCACTCTGGACGGCAGTGTCCATAGTTTTGCTGAGCACGAAAAGGCCAACGCCTGGAACTGGGAGAGCATGGCCCCCAGCGGCAAATGGGTGAGCCTGGGCTATCAGGCCTTTTACGGCTGGTGGAACGGGCAATAAATATTCAAACCGATTGATATGTCATTTTTATGCAACTAAGGAGCAATAAATGACTTGGCAAGATCCCCAATGGGATGAGCAGCCGACAGAATCGGTTGCTCAAAGGAGGATTTTACTCCTGCGTCAATGGATCAATGAACGTCCCAAATTGATCTATGGAGTGGCGGCCGGAACGGGAATTCTATTTTTAGTAGTTCTAATTATATTATTGAAACCGCCGACCAACCGCCCATCGGTACAAATGGTGTGGTTTTACGATTTGAACCGCCAGAGCCTTTTTGCAGCACCCGACGATCAACTGCCGCCGATTAAAGCCCCCTCCCAGGGTAAAAAAGAAACCGAACTTAAAGGGGTGCGGGCCTATGCCTTTTATTATAATGACCAAGAAGACAAAACGAAAGAATTTGTCGGCTACCTGGAAAACTACACCAAAGAGGCCCGGCAGGCCCATGAAAAACTGACATCGGCCCAGGGTAACGAGCGTGCGGTTTTGCTCGGTCGGATAAATGAAGGTCGTTTGGTCCGGCGGTTAGAGGATGCCGAATGGGTGGCGGCTCATAGTCCGGAGGGGCTGAAGGTTATGCGAGAAGCCATGAAACCGAACGAAGATGGCATTCTGCCCCGGCCCTGGCCGGTTTCAGAGAAATAATCAGGGTATTAGATTTTAAGCCGGATTTTAACTTTTCAATAATTTAGAATTTATGCCCTTATCTTCCCTGAGGATAAGTACTGAAACTTTGCAAAAGTCTTGTTAAGTATATATTAATTATAATAGTGAGTCGTAGATGAAATTAGTAAATTGATAAGGTAGAGCAATTATGAATAATAAAAGTGCCGGGATTATTGGTGCAGGACGACGCGTATGCTTGTTGAATGATGAGGGCTGGGAATATGTAGAAAGGTTAAATATTTCCGGGATCGTTTGCATTGTGGCGGTTACCGAAGATGGCAATATCGTGCTGACGCAACAATTCCGACGGCCGGTGGGGAAAGAGGTCATTGAATTGCCAGCCGGTCTGGCCGGTGATGAGGCCGGACAGGAAAGAGAAACGCTCGCCGAAGCGGCCCAACGAGAACTGCGAGAAGAGACCGGCTATCAAGGGCGGGAAATGATTTTTTTAACCGAAGGGCCGCCATCATCGGGCCTGACCAGCGAGATCATCACCTTTTTCTTGGCTCGAGGAATCAAAAAGGTTGCACCCGGCGGCGGCCGCGGACGCGAAAATATTAAAGTGCATGAAATTTCCCTTAGTCAGGTTCACAATTGGTTGCAACTGACAGCTAAAGATGGTAATATTTTAGTCGATCCGAAAGTTTATACAGGTTTATATTTTGCCCTGCAGCACCGAGTTTTATCTTGAAGCAATTTTTGAAAAACATCATAACCGAAGCCGGAAAAATGACACTCAACTACCGCAAAGGATTGTCAGAATTGGTCATAGAGCATAAATCCGTCCGTGAATTGGTTACCGAGGCGGATAAAGCCGTTGAAGAGTTTTTGGTGGCCCAGATTAGTAAACGCTATCCCGATCATGGTATTCTGGGCGAGGAGCAAGGCCAGCGTGTTGGTAATGAATATCGCTGGTTGATTGATCCCATCGATGGGACTACTTCCTTTGTGCATGGACAACCTTTTTATGGAGTGTCGATAGGGGTGGAAAAATCCGGCCAAATGGTTCTAGGGGCGGTGAACTTTCCCGTGATGGGCGAACTGTTTGAAGCGGAAAAAGACGGCGGCTCTCAATGCAACGGAAAAGCTATCCGGGTTTCGGCACGTAAAAAACTCAGCGAGAGCGTACTGGCGACCAGTTTTGGATGTGTCGGCACCACGGAGAAGGATGACAATGTGGAATTTTTCCGTGGGTTGAATACTTGCATAAAAAGCGTGCGATTTTTAGGCTCGGCGGCTTTGCATTGTTGTTACGTGGCCAACGGCCAGATGGATGGTTATTGGCAAGGGGACGTCAAACCCTGGGATGTGGCGGCCGGGATGCTAATCATCAGCGAAGCAGGTGGTAAATGCAGTAATTTTTCCGGTGACGCCTACGATTTTTCGGGAGATTTTTTAGCCACCAACAGCCGGATTCACGATGAGTTAATCCGCCTGCTAAATGCCGTCCGAGAGCGAATTAATAACAGAAACTGACTGCTTGGCCAAAGGATAAGTACCTGGAAAAACAGAAGTTATATTCTAAACTACTGAAAAAACTCACCTTGTCCATAATAGCAGTGCCAAAATGGAAAAAATTTTATCAAACAGAAATTGGGCCCACCATTAGCAGGCGCTGAGAATTCTGTTCCAGGCACATCGGAAATTGGCAAATTGGTAATCTTAATTAGTCGTGTTGATGATATTAATTGCAGCCTTCCGGAGGTATTTAATACTTACAGATCGGACCTGTGGTTTTTTCTTGCCTTCTTGGGTGGGATTAATTAATTTATAGTCATAAAATGGTTTTCATGAAAAAGCTAAACTGGCAGATTAATATACAGATCTTGCGGATTATTTTTCGCTTCCTCAATTTTGTAAAACTTAAGTTTCAGCACAAAACTTATACTTACGGTCAAGGAAATCGTAATAAAGTAATGCAGGAAGGTCGGGTGAAATCATGGAAGCTGAACCGACGGTCTATGTCGTTGATAACGATCAAGCCGTACGCGATGGATTACGCATATCAATAAGGTCTGTGGGGCTAAATGTGGAAACCTTTGCTTCGGCCCAGGAGTTTCTCGATGCTTTTGATCCGGCCCAACCGGGCTGTTTGGTGCTCGACGTTCGTATGCCCGGCATGAGCGGCCTGGAGCTTCAGGAGTTCCTTTATAAAAGTAAAATCAACATACCGATCATCATGATCAGCGGTCACGGCGATGTTCCTATGGCGGTCCAGACGGTGAAAATGGGAGCGATCGATTTTATCGAAAAACCCTTCCGGGATCAGGTTCTGCTGGAGCGTATCCAAAAGGCTATCCACAAGGATGCCCAAATCCGCCAAGAACAAAGAGAACGGAAAACCATTGCCGCTCGTTTGGCCACCCTGACGACCAGAGAACGTCAGGTTATGGACCTGGTCGTCGCTGGCAAGGCTAACAAAATGATTGCCTACGATCTTGGCATCAAACAGAAAACAGTGGAATTCCACCGAGCTCGGGTGATGGAAAAGATGAAGGCGGAATCTGTTGCTGAATTAGTGAAGATGGCCACCAAGGCCGGGATCACCGAATAGTATTTTTTACATGTCAAATGTAATAAAGATGAGAGGAATTCCGTTGCGCTGAAAAAGAATTACGGGAGCTTTTCATGGCGATTAAACTGGTGAGAACAAAACCACCTGTTTCTGACAAATATTACTACGCATTGGTGAATACGAGTTGGGGACACTTGGCTGTTGTCTGTCAGGGGACGAGGTTATGTCGCGTGATAATGCCGATGGATAAAAAGTCTGCCGTGGTCAATCGAATCGCTTTTGAATTTCCTTTGGCAAAGCATGATGCAGCACTTCTAACCGGTCTCCAGAAATCCATAGTAGATTATTTTCGGGGAAGTAAGGTGGAATTTAATTGCCAAGTGGATATATCATGGGCCGGTGATTTTGGACGAGCGGTTTTACGTCGGTGTTCCATCGTAAAACTTGGGCAAACAATATGTTATGGAGAGATAGCCCGGCAGGTGGGTAGTCCGGGTGCGGCCCGGGCAGTGGGCATGGTCATGGCCCGAAATCGAGCCCCCTTGGTAATACCATGTCATCGAGTAGTAAAAGCGAACGGATCATTGGGTGGGTATTCAGCACCTGGCGGAGTAGGGCTCAAAGGCCGCTTGTTAAAGCATGAGGCAGGCTTTGTGTGAGAAAGGCCAATCATTAATAACGAAAAATGCTAAATACACCGACCTGTCTGGATTTTGCACGGGAAAAATAGCCGACGGTCGCAAGGGGTGAAACGACCGTTCGGCGGAAGCGCCGCGAAAGGAAAACAAACGCTTCTAATAGTATTTTAACGGTTTTTTAAAAAACAGGTCAATGCTTTAACTATATAAATGTCAGTATTTTGCAAAAAAAAAGTTACTTTAATTACAGAAGGTCGGAATCGAAGGATTATTTGGAATTTAAGGATAATAGAGACTATAGTGATAGTGAAGATTATTCCGGTTATATAGAATTGATATATATTCTCGAAGTCATATCTACGCCGATTTTGGCCAAATGTTTAAGGTGAGGCCAGCCCATAATGGGGCAAGTTTTTCATAAGTGCATTATTGAAAATAAGTTACAATATTTTTCAAAATTTAAATAATATATTTTTCGATAAGTAGTCTGTATTTTTCCAGGACAGGGTCGGTAACCTCGCTTTTATCGGACCATATACCCAACTCCAGGGCTTGATGATGTTCGCATTTTGCTTCCAAAAGGGATCCGGCATTCATCACTGCTTGAGAAATTAGCTTGAAGGCATTTTCCGTAGTCGCATTGACGTGGCCGATGATTTCATTCATTAAGGCATGCTTGTCGGTATCGCCGGGATGAGGCTTCCAACAATCGTAGTCGGTAGCCAGAGCAACCATTGCATAGCAAATTTCGGCCTCACGGGCGAGTTTGGCTTCAGGCATACAGGTCATGCCCACCAGGTGGGCCGACCATGAACGGTACAGTAAAGACTCGGCACGGGTAGAAAATTGGGGTCCTTCCATGCAAATGTAGGTGCCCGAGTCGTGCACTTTAGTATCAATATTGGCTGCGGCAGAAAGCAATAATTGACGCAATTTCTCACAAAAAGGATAAGCAAAATCGACGTGGATGGCCAGATCGCCGTCGAAAAAACTGCTGGCTCGCTTAAAGGTTTTGTCAATAACTTGATCGGGTATCACCAGGTGCCGTGGTTCGATATGCTCGACCAATGAGCCACAAGCCCCACTGGCGATAATGTGAGTGACGCCAAGCTGTTTGAGAGCGTGGATGTTGGCTCGATAGGGGACTGAAGAAGGATTAAGCAGGTGTCCGCGGCCGTGTCGGGCTATAAAAGCGATCGGAACTGAGTGCCATTCCGTGGTGATGATAGGGCCGGAGGGACTGCCAAATGGAGTATCCAAATCTTCTTCGGTGCCGGTAGTTTGCTGAGTAAGCACCTGGCCCAGACCGGTTCCGCCGATGATGCCTAAACGTGGTGGTTTTTTCTTCACAAGCATTCTCCTTTTCTGGTCGATGTGATTATAATGTAGTTATCGAAACAGAGCAAGGCAAGGGAGGATTTAGATATAAAAGTAGCGTTAAGGCGATCATGTAATGCTATAAGTGCTTGCTGTATAAATATTTATAGTTTATTTCCCGTCGGTTAGATCAGGGGCGACGCATATTAACTTTGACATGGGCCTGCCATTTGATATACTGGATGATTATTTAGTATATCATATTATCCAGCATCTTTTGATATCACAGACCGTTTAATTATACCATTGTGATGCCGAACCGGCCCTTTTTATTATCAGGGTGCAGGCGATGTGTTTTTCCTAAAATTCAAGCTGCATCGAAGAGGAGATGCTAAAGGTGAGTGTGTCAGCGGCGTGCCGGGTCTGAGGCCATGGCAGGTAATCGAACTGTTTGCGTCGGAACTTGGGAGAACCATATCGTTCCCAAAGAAGCTTCCAACAAGCTGAAGAGGCAAGGCGGAGGTATGGCGATATGGTAGTCGGACTAACCCGTATTAGAGGCGTAGCCGGGGTAATGCCCGGTGGAGCGTGTGGCTCACTCGAAGGGGTTAGCTGTAAAACGCCGAGGGATGAGGAGGTTTATGCCGTACGCTGAAATGGCAAACATAACGCCGACAAGATTAGCCCTCATATTGGAACGATTGTGCACAACTTATATACGCTGTCGCCGGTGACGTGAGTTTTACTGAAGAGCCGGATGAGGGAAATCTTCAAGTCCGGTTCTGTGAGGGGCATTGAAGTTCCTCACATGGTTGAATATCGTGGCACTCTCGATACCGAAAGGCAAGAGAAACAGAGAAAAAAATTAAACCTAAATGGAGGCACCATATTATGTCTACTCGAAAAAAGTTAATGGTATTATTTCTGATGGTGGTTTTTGGCCTGATGTTGATCGAAAGCGTCTGGGGGCAGGATATGGGTACGGCGTTTACCTATCAGGGCAGGTTATCCGACGCCGGCTCACCGGCCAAGGGGAAATATGACTTCGAGTTTAAGCTTTTCGCCGATCCCAATTTGACCAGCCCCTTATACCAAGTGGGGCCTACCGTCACCAAGGAAAACCGAGAAATAACCAACGGGACTTTTACCGTAACCCTGGATTTCGGCACCGATGCTTTTAATGGAGATCCCCGCTGGCTGGAGATCGGCGTGCGGCCGGGCCCTTTAGCCGATCCCAACATCTACACCACCCTGACGCCGCGGCAAAAAGTAACTCCCACACCTTATGCAATTTATGCCCGGAACTCAGGTGGTGATAATGACTGGACGGTCGCCGGTGATGATATGTATGCAGCTCTTTCCGGCAACGTCGGCGTCGGCACCCTCAATCCCTCGGAGAGATTCGAGGTCGCCGGGGGTGCGATTGAGGCTTTAGATCAGGAAAATACATATTGGGATACTTTAGGCAGCGGCGTATATGGATGGCAGTCATTTACGGCGGGCATTACCGGAAAGTTAACCCGGATAGAAATATATTATCAAGATAATATATCTGATACCTTGACAGTGAACATATATTCCGGCGAAGGTACCGGAGGAGCGCTTTTACATTCAGATAGTATGTCGGTGAAATCTGGGTTTTCATGGAACTGGCTTTATCTCAGCACGCCGATTGAAATTTTTGCCGATGAAAAATATACCCTTGAAGTCGAACCAGGGATTTCCTCGTTTGGCACCTGGGCGTACGGGGTGGAAGACGTCTATAAAGGAGGCAGGGCCAATCTTGATTCCCAATATGATTTTGCCTTCCGGACGTATGTTACCAATCCGGCAACGGCTCTGGCGGCGACGGCGGACGGTAATGTTTACCTGGCCCACAATGATGATGGATTTGTAGGCATTGGGACCGAAAATCCCAGGACGAAATTGCATGTTACCCGTCCATCGGGATCCGCAATATTATTCGTTGAAGGTGAGGGCTCGGGTAAATTGATTTTGGGGGGTTCGATGCATCCTGTGGATGAGAAATACTTTTTTATTTCAGGATATGGAGACGAATTGGGATTTGGTATTATTAACGACAGTTTTAGCCATGCTACATCTCTGATGACGATCATAAGGAACGGCAACGTCGGGATCGGCACGAATATTCCGGCCGCTGATTTTCATGTTAACTCCAATGCCACCGTAGGTTCCAACTCAGACGGATCGATTATTTTCGGGTTTGCCGCGAGCAATCACTTAACATTCGATTATAACGAAATTCAAGCCAAGAGCAGCGTAACAGACGAAACTACCTTATATTTAAATTACTGGGGCGGAAATGTTAACATTGCCAGCGGAGGAGGGGCAATATATACTCCCAGTCTCTATAATACCAGCGGAGGAGCGACCTCGGCCTATGTGAAGGTGGACAGTACCGGTAAACTTTTCGCCCCCACGTCCTCAGCCCGATACAAGGAAAACATCCGACCGTTACAAGACAATTTTGAAAAGATTTTTAAAATTGAACCCAAAAAATTTCATATGAAAGGCAATGATTGGGAAGAAATAGGTTATATCGCCGAAGATTTTGACCAGGCGGGCTTAAATAACCTGGTAGTTTATGATAGCGAAGGTCGCCCGGAAAACGTCAGGTATGAGCTGGTTTCCCTGTACCTGTTGGAAGTGGTAAAAGAAAAAAATGAGTCCCTAAAGAAATTAGAAGATCAAGTAAAGACCTTGACCAAAAGAATCGAAGCAATTGAAGCAAATCTTAAAAAGTGAATCCGCCGGAATTATAGAATTTGTTGTAAAGTTATAAAACAGGAATTATACTATGAATATGATAAGGACGCCTAAATTAAATGTAACATTTGCCGCCATCCTGGCGGTAACCTTTATGTTAATAGTTAATACGGCTGAAGCCCAGAGCGGCGCAGGTTTTGATCTAAGCTGGAACACCATCGACGGGGGCGGGGGAACTTCCAGCGGAGGGCCTTACAAGTTGAGCGGTACTGTCGGCCAGCCCGACGCCGGAACCATGGCCGGGGGCAGTTATATTCTGGCCGGCGGTTTTTGGCCCGGCACACGCTTTTGCCTCGTCGATCTGATCGACCTTTATTATTTTACCCAGGACTGGCTCAAAACCACCGGCAGCCCCGTCGGCGACCTGAGCGGTAACGGCCGCGTGGATTTGTTTGATTACAGCATCTTGGCGACCTATTGGCTGCGACTTTGCCCCGATACCTGGCCCTGGCGGTGATACGCTTCGGGGCACCTTCGGCCGGTGGACGACGAACATATCCCTTTTGGGGATGATGGGGATATAATGTCCGCGGTAATCCCGGCCCGAATATGAACCTTCCGGCAGGTCAACGTTTCTAAAATGCGGGTCGGGGCCGGCTAGCTGAGAAAGCTTTTGCGAACCGAAGCTTTAATCATCATCTTCTCGCAAATACCAAAGTTATACAGTTAGTCTGATTTTTTATTATTTCTGCTGGTGATGGATTTTGCTCAACATATTTATCTCCTTTGTTTCTATGATTTTCCAGTATCGGTTGGTTAGGGTATAAAATATTCCTTTGATTTTGCAGCCTTTATCAACTAAAATTAGTTTATATGAATTTGTTGTTATTTGTGGCTACCTGGACCAAGGTAAGATAAATTTATGCCCATCCGTTGGCCGGATGCTGATGAAGGATGTTACATGTTTGCTGATAAAAAAGTAGTCGTGGTGATGCCGGCCTTTAATGCCGCCGAGACCCTGCAAAAGACCTATGACGAAGTAATGGCCCAGGACATAGTCGATCAGGTGATTGTCGTGGACGACGCCAGCCACGACGATACCGTGGCCATCGCCCGCACCTTACCGAACACCATCGTCCACGTACACCCTCACAATCAAGGTTACGGCGCCAATCAGAAGACCTGTTACAAGCTGGCCCTCCAAGCGGGCGGCGATATTATCATCATGGTGCACCCGGATTATCAATACACCCCCAAACTGATCCCGGCCATGGCCTCCATGATTGGCCACGGGCTCTATCATTGCGTGTTGGCTTCGCGCATCCTGGGCGGCTACGCCCTCAAAGGCGGCATGCCTGCCTGGAAATACATTGCCAATCGTTTTTTAACCTTCGCCGAGAATATTATGACCGGCGCCAAACTTTCCGAATATCACAGCGGCTATCGGGCCTTTTCCCGGGCACTGCTGCAAAAGCTTCCCTTGGAAAATAATTCCGATGATTTCGTTTTTGATAATCAAATGCTGGTCCAAATTCTCTGGTCCGGTTGTCAGATTGCCGAAGTGAGCTGTCCCACTAAATATTTCGCGGAGGCTTCGTCGATAAACTTTCAGCGCAGCGTAAAGTATGGTTTGGGCTGCCTGACCACGGCCTTGAAGTATCGCTTGGCCCGGATGAACATAATCCAATCGAAGTTGTTTCCGCGCTGAAGTTTATAAATTAACAAGACTTTTACAAAAATTCAGAATTAAAATTACGGGAGGTGTAAGATTGCACATCTCCTAAATTATTTATTTAGTGGAGGCGGTGATATCGAGCATTTTGTCAAGGGCGACTTTGGCGTAGCGTTTAGGGTCTTCATCTACGCTTACCTGATTGACCAGTGGTACCGCTTCAGGGTCTTGGCAATGTTGACGCAGGTTGTCCATTAGCCAGGCAAGATGCTCCAGATCAATCAGATTCATAGTCTTGCAGATACAACGCGTGTCGGTAAGCAGTTCTACATGGATATTCTCAACCATCATTTTTCGAGCGAGGCGTTCAACCAACCGCCGTTCAGTGCCCACCAGCCAACGGCTGCCCGGCTTGGCGGCGCCGACTGTTTTGATGATTTGTTCGGTGCTGCCCAGGTAATCTGCGGCCTGGGCCACCTCGAAGGAGCATTCCGGATGAACAATTACCTTGACCTGGGGATTTTTCGCCCGGGCGCTTTTAATCTGCTCGACGGAAAACTCCTGGTGGATGCAGCAAAAACCATCCCAAAGTACAATGTCGGCGTTTTTTATCTGTTCCGGGCTCAAAGAACCGTTAGGCTTCTGTGGCTTCCATAGGGCCATCCGGTCGAGTTTTTTGCCCATTTTATAGGCGATATTGCGTCCCAGATGCTGGTCGGGTAAAAAAAGAATTACCGTCTCCGGATCATTTTTCCAGAGCGCCTCAAATATGACCCGACAGTTACTGGAGGTACAGCATAGTCCTCCATGATTTCCGCAAAAAGCCTTGATCGCCGCCGTACTGTTGACATAGGTCACCGGGACGAGCTTTTCCGGATGGGGCAGGTTCTGCTGCAAGTAATGCCAGCATTGTTCCACTTGGCCGATGTCCGCCATTTCCGCCAGGCCGCAGCCGGCATCCATATGGGGCAGCAGCACCTTCTGATACGGCTCTGCCAGAATATCCGCCGATTCCGCCATGAAATGCACCCCGCAAAAGACAATGAACTCGGCGTTTTTCTGCTGGGCGGCGATCTGGCTGAGCTTGAGACTGTCGCCGGTGAAATCAGCAAACTGGATGATCTCGTCCCGCTGATAATGATGACCCAGAATCACCATCCGATCACCCAGCTGCTGCTGGCACTGAGCGATCCGATCCACAGCTTCATCCCTACCCAGCTGCTGATATTTTTCCGGCAATGGTACCTGAAACATAACTATTGTGATTATATGCAGGTAGGGTAGTTGAGACAAGGTTTATTTAATCGTTTTGTTTGCCGTTACCCCGCAGGCGGGTATCTCGATCATTAAATATTATATGCGAAAGGATGAGTTGATATGATCGATGTTTAATCTATTATGTTCCTTTTTATTGTTTAACCTGTACCCTTCCGTCGCGGACAGTCAGGCGGTTTTCGGCGAACAACCGCACGGCTTCCGGATACGCCTGACACTCCTGCTCAAATACCCGCGCCGCTAAGCTGTCGGCATCATCCCCTTCCAGCACCGCGCAGCTCCGCTGGAGGATAATCGGCCCGGCGTCATATTCATTGGTGACGAAATGCACGGTACAGCCGCTCACCTTGCAGCCGGCCGCCAATACCGCTTCGTGGACGTGATGCCCCCACATCCCCTGCCCCCCGAACGACGGCAATAGCGCCGGGTGAATATTCATCACCCGATTCTCATATTGCGCTGCAATCTTCCAAAAACAAAGCCACCCGCATTGTAAAACCAGATCGATCCGGGCCTCAACCAGCACTTTTTCAATGCACCGGCTGAATTCATCAATATCAGGATGATCCTTGACGCGAATGATCGTTGGTTTATGACCTAATTTCCTGGCCCTATCCACCCCCTTTACCCGGGACCGGCTGCTGATCACCGCTGCAATCTCCGCCGCCAATTCCCCCCGCTTGATACACTCCGCTAAATTCACCATCGTCCGCCCGCCCCCCGACAACAATATCCCCAGCCTGATCTTCTTATGTTGGTTATTCATCCTTTACTCCGGCCGTTGCGACCAAATCAACCAAGCAGTTCCCGCCAAAGTGTCGTCAAATGGTATTCTGCCAGCTTTTCCTGCAGAACGTGATGATCTATCTCTTCCCCGGAAATTTTTAACATCCTCTTGATGTCTCGAAGATGTTTTTCACTCTTGCCTTCCTGATAAAATTGCAGTTTGCGAATAATCACATATTCTACCGGCGCTACCCAGAGTATGATCCCGTGGTAGTTATATTGGCGTCGCTGAGTAAAAGCCCAGTGATTTAAGGTGTCAGCTCCCAAAGGATAAATATCCGCCTTCACACCGCCTTTGAAATCAATAATGTTAAAATGCCCTTGTGAATCACGTTGGGCTTCGTTTCGGATAACTTCCAGAGGCGGCAGATAGAATTCATCGGGCCCAAAAACTTCACATAATCGGGCTATATCTTTCTCTTGAAGTCGAACTACTAAACCAATGTCATAAGTAAAGCGCGGTTCGCTGTAAATAACACCGGCAATAGATCCAGTCGCCATATATGGTATGCCCGCTGACTCGAGCCTGACCGGAAAAATCATCATTTCTTTAGGTTCGTGCATTAAGAAATATCTCCCGAACCGCCGCTTCTACTTTTTCCCGGCTCCAGTCAGGATGTAACTCTCGCAGCCGCAACGTTTTTAATTCTCGAGCCATGCGGTACATATTCAAGGTGATATCAAGCTTCCTCTGGGGTGACATAGCCTTGAAAATCTCAATCTGTTTTTCCGACGGTTCGTCTGAGTGCATCAATGTACTTCTAATTGTAAGATGGTTGACATTAGTATCTATAATAGCGCCACGATTTTTTCCAGCTCCTCCGCGTCGATTTCGTCGAAGGAATTGAGCTTGTCGCTGTCCACGTCCAGCACCGCGTATATTTCGCCCTTTTTATTTTTACAGGGCACTACTATTTCCGATTTGACACGGGCGTCGCAGGCGATATGGCCCTTAAACTCGTGCACGTTGGGCACTACCATCGTTTCTTTGCGGTTTACCGCCGCCCAGCAGACGCCCTGGTCCTTCGGCAGATTCTGACACGCCAGGAGGCCCTGGTAGGGCCCCAACAGCAATTGCCTCTCCACCAGCCGGTAAAAACCCGTCCAGAAAAAGTAATCCATCTTATGATGCAGCAGCCCCACCATCGTCGCCATCTTGGCGATCGGGTCCTCTGTAACGTTTAAAACTTCCGTCAACTGCTCCCGTATGCGCTGATAACGACCTCGTTTTTTATCTGCATCCATAGCTGTCACTTTATCGAGTTAACTTGTTTTTTGCACAAACACTTTTAGAGCAGCGCCGCCGATTTTGACTTGCTTGACATCGGTGCTGGTTAATCCATCGTATTCCGCCATCGCATCGCAGAGGGTTTCCCGGCGGATATAGTCCTGATATTCATCACAGGCCGCCTGCAGATTTTTGTCGTCGGTTTGGTAATCAATTTTAATATGGTTCTGAATCTCCAGGCCGATGTCTTTGCGTATCTGTTGAATATGCCGCACAATATCCCGCGCCCAGCCCTCCCGCCGCAGCGGATCCGTGATTGCGATATCTAGGATCAGGGCCGGTTCTTCTCCTTCGGAAAGGACCAGGTTCCCCGGCAGATCGCTTTCCACGATAAGATCCTGAGCCTCTAGTTCCCAGGTCTTATTTTCAGCTTGAAGAGTGATATTAATTCCACCGTCAACCTTTTGGGCGATTTCGGCGGCGCTTTGCCGACCTAAAAGTTCGGTAATAGTATTCAGATCTTTGCCGTATTTCGGACCCAGATTCTTGTTGTTGGGCTTGACATTGTAGCTGACGTATTGGTCAGTGCTCTCCACAAATTCCAATTGCTTAATGTTCAGCTCGTCCAGCAGGTGCGGCTCAAATCGTTTTAGAACTTTACGTTGTCTTTCGTCCGTCGTCACCGCAATCAAACGCTGCAGAGGTTGACGCACGCGGATTTGTTTGATTTCGCGGATGCTTAAAACACGTGAGACCACATCGGCCACCAGGTCCATCTCTTCGGCCAGTCCTTCAGTGTACAGCGCATCGTCGAATTGAGGATAATCGCAGTGGTGCACGCTTTCCGGGGCGTCTGTTTTGTGAGAACGGACCAGATTCTGATACATCTCTTCCGTGATAAACGGCGCCACCGGAGCCATGATTTTGCAAAGATCCGCCAGCACCTGGTAAAGGGTTTGATAGGCGGCCAGCTTATCCTGATCGGATTCGCTTTTGGGCCGCCAGTAGCGCCGCCGATTACGCCGGACGTACCAGTTGCTCAGCCGCTCGATAAAATCCTCGGCGGCCTTGACCACCGCCGCCACATCATAATTTTCCATTGATTCCCGCCCGAGCCGAATCAACGCCTGCAACTTGCTGAGAATCCAACGGTCGATATCCTGCAATTGGTCATGAGGTACTGCCGGTCGCTGGGGATCAAATCCGTCCAGCCGGGCGTAATTGACAAAAAAGCTATAAACGTTCCACCAGGTGCTGAAGATGCGGCGGCGGACCTGATCGCCTAATTTGTAACCAAAATTGAGGTTGTTGATCGGATTATGCCCGCAGAAAATCCAACGCATTACGTCCGCCCCCATCTTCTCCACCGCCTCATCGAACCAGATCGCGTTGCCCGCCGATTTGTGCATCTCCTTGCCGAATTCATCGCGGACCAGAGCATGGCCCAGCAGCGTCCTAAACGGCGGAATATCTTCCATCATCGTGCTCATCGCCAACAGGGCGTAAAACCAGTTGCGAAACTGACCCGGAAAACATTCCAGGACCAGATCCGCCGGCACCCATTTCCCCCAGTATTCACGGTCGGTGTTATATTTAACCGTCGAATAAGGCACAATCCCCGCGTCCAGCCAGGGATTGCCCACGTCGGTGATGCGGCAGGTGAGTTTGCCGCATTTATCGCACTTGATCCGAACCGCGTCCACCCACGGCCGATGCGGCGATTGCCCTTCAAAACGCTCCCACCCCTCCACCGCCCGCTCTTTTAGTTCCTCCTGGTCGCCGATTACGTCAAACCAGCCGCATTCACATTCAAAAATCGGCAGCGCCAGCCCCCAGAAACGCTTTTTACTGATCATCCAGTCGTGCATATTCTCCAGCCAGTTCAATTCCTGATCGTGACCCCATTCCGGAATCCAGCGAATCTGACCGACAATGTTCATTATCTCCCTCCGCCAGGACATGTCGATGTACCATTCGCTCACCGCCCGAAATAAAAGCGCCGTACCGCACCGCCAGCAGTGCGGGTAATCGTGCCGATAGTATTCATGCTTAAAATATACTCGTTTTCCCTTGAGGCTCTCGAAAACCTCCTCGGCGACGGCCCCGGCGTATTTGCCCGTCAGAAAACCATAACCGTCCAGATAAATGCCCGCCTCATTCAGGGGCATCAACACCGGCAGATTAAGTTCTTTTCCCAGATCGAAGTCTTCTTTACCGCAGCCCGGCGCAATATGCACAATACCCGTACCTTCAGCGTCTGAAACCTCTTCCCATTCGATCACCCGATGCGTGTAACCCGCCTCGGCGAAGGTCCGTTTGACAATCTCCAGTTCGTCGAAGGGACCCTCATATTCCCACCCGATCATCTCTTTGCCGCATATTGTGCCCTCAACCTCGTAGCCTCCCTTTTCCTTCAGCACCTCCAGCAGCGTTTCCGCCAGGTAATAGACCCCGCCGTTTTGCCTGACCCTGGCATAAGTCAAATCGCCGCTGACCGCCGCCGCCACGTTGGCCGCCAGCGTCCACGGCGTCGTCGTCCAGATCAGCAGGTATTCCTTCTCGCATCCCTGCAACGGAAATCGCACAAAAACCGCCACATCCTCCACGTTTTTATACCCTTCCCGCCGCTCCTGCTCGGAAATCCCCGTCTCGCATCGCGGACACCACGGCATCGCGTCCATCCCCTTATAGATCAATCCCCGCTGATGGCATTTCTTCAGAAAGGTCCAGATGGTATAGTTGTTTTCATCGCTCATGGTAAAGTAGCTGTCCGACCAGTCCATCCAGTAGCCCAGCCGGATCGATTGGTTGGTCTGCACCTTCGAATATTTTTCCACCCGCGCCTTGCACAGTTCGATAAACTTTTCCAGTCCCGCCCGCTCGATGTCGGCCTTGGTCTCGTAGCCCATCTCCTTTTCCACCTCCACCTCCACCCACAGACCCTGGCAGTCGAAACCGTTCTGATAACGCTGATCATGACCCAGCATGGCGTGATAACGCTGATAACAGTCCTTCAGCGTCCTACCCCAGGCGTGGTGCACCCCCATCGGATTGTTGGCGGTGATCGGCCCATCCAGAAACGACCAGTGCTCATTACCGGCGTTCTTCTTTCTCAGCTTCTCAAACGCCTGATTATCCTCCCACCACTTGAGAATCCGGTGTTCCAACTCGATATGATCACAGGCCGATTTTACCTGCTTAAACATTGCCAAACCTTTCTTTTTACGTATCTTACCTCACTGAGACGTCCGTTTTTTCCACGCTCTGAATTACATATCCCGGCCCCCCAAAGCGGCAAAATCGTTCTTAATCCTTATCTTACAAACAGATAGGATTACATGCTCCGGAAACAATAACCCCATATTATGCTCAATATGCCTGTCGTTTGCAAGAGTTTCGTTTAAGGTTATAATAATCATGGGTGATTTTTAGGTTTTTAACAATTTAAATAGAATGTTGCAATAATCTGGAGTAGAAGATATTATACAGTGTTTATGTTAAATTGGCACCATAATGGGGCGTGTGTATAAGGCTTTAAAAGATAAGTAGTTATCAGCTAGAGGAGTAGGGCTGATGCGTAAGAAATTTATTGCCGGCAACTGGAAGATGAATCTGGATATGGCCGGTGCCCGGGCTTTGGCGGCAGGATTGAAAGGCAAGCTTAGCCAAAGTGGAGTTTTAGAAAGGCTTGACGTAGCAGTCTGTCCGCCGTTTGTATATCTTACGACGATAGCCCAAGTTCTGGGAGACAGTAATATACGGATAGGAGCACAAAACGTTTATTTCGAGCCCCAGGGGGCGTTTACCGGCGAGATTAGCGCGGAAATGCTCAAGGACGTGGGCTGCCGATATGTTATAGTTGGTCATTCGGAACGACGACACGTCATCGGCGAGAGCGACGACTTAATTAACCAAAAGCTGCGGGCGGTATTGGCGGGTGATTTGGAGGCGATCCTTTGCATAGGTGAGCTTTTATCCGAACGGGAAAAGGGCAAGACCGAAGAGGTGATCGACAGACAACTTCGAAGCGGTCTGGCCCTGGTTGAAAAGCATGAGATGGCGCGAGTAACGATAGCCTATGAACCGGTTTGGGCCATAGGGACCGGTAAGGTGGCATCCCCCGAACAGGCCCAGCAGGCCCATGCTTTTACCCGCGGGATACTCGCTAGTTTATATGATGACTCTGTTAGTCAGGCAGTTCGGATACAATACGGCGGCAGCGTCAAGCCTGACAACGCGGCTGATTTACTCAAACAAACAGACGTTGATGGGGCATTGGTAGGCGGGGCAAGCCTGAAAGTAGATGATTTTACAGGTATTATCAAGGCAGGCGGAGCCAATTAAGAAATTACCATTAGAAATTATGATATAATCAGGTGGTGAATCTGGGAGAGTGATATGGATTTAGCGATACTCGGGGCAATAAGATGGTGGGCATCGGCGTTGGCGGTGTTTTTCACCATTGTCTGCATAGTACTTATAATTATCGTGCTGCTGCAAAAAGGGCGGGGCGGGGGTTTGTCGGCGGCCTTTGGCGGGGCAGGAGGCCACAGTGCGTTCGGCAGTAAAACGGGCGATGTATTTACCTGGGCGACTATAGTCATTGTGGGCCTGTTTCTGCTTTTAGCGATGGTTCTGACAAGGACTTATGTGCCTTTCACCAGC
>LJUC01000244.1 GCA_001303695.1 Phycisphaerae bacterium SM23_30 | reverse complement strand
GAAATATATCCTATATTTAGAAAAATATCAAGGATATTTTATAAATTGGGGATAAATAGTTGTCCCTACACTTTTAGGCGTTTGGACCGGCAAAATCGCCCTTGTTGAGCCAAAAACAGCGTTTTCACCCCTCCAAACCCAAATCAACTGTCAAAGTCGGGTTGAAAATGGATTATACTAAAGGACAAAAGGGTTAAAAAATGTAACAGAAACCTTTAATTTACCCGAGGGTAATTCTTGGTGACTTGGTGGTGAAAAAACGGAATGGAAATAAGTATGATGTCCTCAGATTTGCCTGAAGAAATCGGGAACTTGCAGATTCCTGACGATGAAATCGGGCGACAAGCTGTTAACTCTCTAGGCGGATATGTTTATCAGATCTATCAGACCCTTAGGAATTGTAAAAAAATAACTAATGCAAATCAGTCGTAATTCCGATATAAATATGTATGAGCCGAGAAGACAATATACGGGAGAAATATCAATTGCTTGCTCCAGAGCTAAATGAAAGGACGCTTCGTCTTTTTGCGGCGGTCGAAGCACAGTCTTTGGGGCGGGGTGGCATTTCTCTGGTCGCTCGGGCGCTGGAAATGTCACACGACCGGATTTCTCGGGGGATACAAGATCTTAAGTCGGAAACGAAATTATCTCCGGATCGAATTCGGCGGCCAGGTGGTGGTCGGAAAAAACAGTTGGAATCAGACCCGGCATTAAAAGAGGACCTCGAAAGGTTGATTTCGCCTTACACCAGAGGTGACCCTGAATCTCCTTTGCGGTGGACTTGCAAAAGTGTGCGCAAATTGGCGGCCGAGCTTAATCGGCAGGGGCACTCTGTGAGTCACAGCACGGTGGCCACGCTTTTGCGGGAGATGAATTACAGTCTTCAAGCTAATCGGAAAACGACCGAAGGAAAGCAGCACCCGGACCGCAATGCGCAATTTGAATATATCAACCAGAGCGTTCGAGCCCGGCAGAAAAGAGGTCAGCCGGCCGGAAAAAGTCCGTGTCCATGATTTTATCGACCAGGAACTGGGCAAGGTGGCGCCTTATGGCGTGTACGATCTGACGCAAAACAACGGCTGGGTCAGTGTGGGTATTGATCATGACACCGCGGCGTTTGCCGTAGCGGACATTGGCCGGTGGTGGCGGAAAATGGGGCGTCCGGCGTACGCGAAGGCGTCTCATCTTTTGATCACGGCTGACAGCGGCGGGAGCAACAGTTCCCGAAGTCGCTTGTGGAAGGTGGAATTGCAGAAAATGGCTAACCAGACCGGGCTGACCATCACGGTTTGTCATTTCCCGCCCGGGACCAGCAAATGGAACAAGATCGAGCATCGCATGTTTTCTTTTATCACAAAAAGCTGGCGCGGCAAACCCCTGATCGACCGCGCCACCCTTGTGAACCTGATCGGAGCAACGAAAACCAAAGAGGGATTGAAAATCCGTTGTGAGTTGGATACCAACCATTATCCCAAAGGAATCAAAGTATCAGACGCCCAGTTGGAAACCGTGAAATTAAAGAAACATAAATTTCACGGAGATTGGAATTACACCATCCATCCGAACCAGAAAAAATAATTTAGGCGATTATTTATTTACAGTTACTTAGTCGCGATCCTTATGAAATGCTGTACTAGTTAAAATTTCTTCGCTTTTTAAGTGGCCACTCCTTTGGATTGGCACCTTTTTTTCCTGGCAGAATTTGATATATCGGCGGGCAATTTGCCCCTTGAATCATATCTGGATCCGGGAAAAAAGATAACTCCCCAAACCCAAAAATATTAAGGCTGCCAGCAGCATGAAAGTCAAATCAAAGGCGAGGCTAAAATGACATACGTTAATCAGGGCAAAGCGTAAGCCATCGACGCCGTAAGACAAGGGATTCGCCCGGCTGGCAATTTCAATGGCCCTGGGCAATCCATCCAGGGGAAATAACGCGCCGGAAAGAAAAAACAGCGGCATAATCAAAAAATTCATGATTAATTGAAATCCATGCATATCTTCCATCAGCGAAGCAATGGCGGTGCCCAGGGCAGTAAAAATGACGGCGATCAACACCATGATAAAAAGGGCCAGGGGCAAGGCGATAAGATAAGGCTTGAAACCCGCTAATAAAGATATGCTAAAAACAATGACTCCCTGTAACGTGGCGACCGATGCGCCCCCCAATGTACGTCCGATCATAATATGAAAGCGGGACACCGGCGCTACCAGGGTTTCTTTCAAGAAACCGAATTGTCGATCCCAGATGATTTCGATGCCGGAAAAGACGGAGGTAAATAAAATGCTCATGCAGATAATTCCCGGGGCCAGAAACTGGATATAATCGCCGCCGCCGGCCTTTTGATAAATCGGTCCGAAGCCAAATCCCAAAGCCACTAAAAAAAGCACCGGCTGTCCCAGCGAGCCGATGATGCGGGGTTTGGAACGGTAATATCTTTTTAACTGTCTGATCCATAATATATAGATGGTTTTCATTGCATTTTATCTCCTGAATAATCTTACCCGCCTCCTCAACTGGTCCAGGTTGCTCACCTCTTCGGCGCGAATATTCCGCCCGGTGAAATTGATAAAAGCGTCCTCCAGAGAAGAGGCGTTGGTGGCCGCTTTGAGTTCCCCAGGGGCGCCCAGGGCAATAATACGGCCATGATCTATTATGGCTATCCGCCCGGCGACCCGCTCGGCTTCCTCCATATAATGCGTCGTGAAAAAAACCGTTACCCGTTCGGTCTGATTCAGTTGTTTGATATGACCCCAGATAAGATTGCGGGTCTGCGGATCCAGACCTAATGTAGGTTCATCCAAAAATAATATCGCCGGATGATGCAATAACCCGCGGGAGATTTCCAACCGGCGTTTCATCCCGCTCGAAAAACGTTTGGCTGGATCATTGCGCCGGTCCCACAATTCGACGATCTTAAGCAATTGCTCAATCCGGCGGCGGCGTACCTTTTTGGGTATATGGTAAAGCACCCCGTGAAGTTCCATGTTTTCCCAGGCCGTCAGTTCCTCATCAATACTGGGATCCTGAAAAACAATTCCGAAGGTTTGCCTTACCTTGTCCGGCTCGGTCAGAGGATCAAAACCATTCATCAAAATTTTACCCCGGTCGGGTACCAGTAAAGTGGTCAGCATTTTAATGGTGGTTGATTTGCCCGCCCCGTTGGGTCCCAAAAAACCGAATATTTCCCCCTTGTTAACCGAGAAGGATATATGATCAACGGCCTTGATCTCCTTAAATGATTTTACCAGATCATCAACAACAATTATTGCACTCATATTGCATATCCCTATATATAAAACTGAGGCGGTCAAACCTTGCCGCCTCGTTATTATTATACCAATAAGCCAACCTTTAAAACGATATTAATTGTAAGAATTTTTTCATCATAAAAATAGCATGCCTTTTATCTAAGATTTTAAGTATAGTGCGGTTTAGCAAAATATATGTCATTAACTTCTTTATTTACAATTACTTAAAAATTAAACACAACTTCTTTCCCAAAGGTCAAGTTGGCAATAATTCAGTAATGTACGACGAAAATGGCATTCAAACATATTAAAATGGCTAAGCTGCACAGTATAATGACGTTAAAAGATTTTATAACTTAAAAACAATTAATTTCTTTAGTGTAATTTACTATGAATACTCAAATATCATTAGTTCTGATTATTTATTTAACACTATGTGCAACTTTGCTTTCTTCCTGCTCGAGCGCGGCTGATATAGCGGAAGTCCGCGGTGTCTGGTTCTAGGGCACCACCGTACGACGGCAGGGTGTAGGAAAGATTGCCGCCAAGTTAAAAGAAAACCAAATCAAAGCGGTATTTTTACTGGTCAACGGGCAAAGCGGCGTCGCGGAATATCCGAGCCGCGTGGCTCTCGATAATGTACAGGATCGCGATGTCCTGAAAGAGGCAATCGAGGCCTTCAAGCCCAAACAAATAAGCCTTCACGCCTGGATCGTCTTTCACGCAGACCAAAAATGGACCGCCGCCCACCCGGAGGACGCCCTGTACCATGCCAGCAATCCTGCCCAAGAAAAGCCCGATCCCTACCCGGTTGAAGGCATGGTATGTCCCCTGATACCATCCCGTAGTGAGTAATAGTTCGAGTGGAGTGGCCCATAAAAGGCCGGACGGAACGAGGGCTGTTAGTAACTACGGCGACGATAGTTGATAAGTTGTTAGATATTTGTAATATACGTTTCGGAGTTAACGCCGTGATGTAGTCACGGTCAAATGTCCCCCTCCTGTTACAGGGACTAGAAAAGATCACCGGTCCGCATCGTGGCGCCTGTTCGGCGGGGCCTGACCTGTCGGTAGTGGCCGCTACGGTCGTAACTAATCGTGGTCCGGCCGTCGAACGGCTGTTGGAATTGGGATGCGCCGTTTAACCGATTAGTCCACCGGTCAGTTTTCAATCGGGACAAATTCACAAGGTTAAATTTCGCCATGCCTGCAACAAGAACCTCCGCACGGCGGTGCATTTGTGGGCCGATCGCAGTCGAAAAAAGTGCAGTTGGGCACAAATCTACTACCATCAGAAGCGTCTGGAAGGTAAAAGTCATGCCTGTGCGTTACGATGTCTGGGTCAGCGTTGGTTGAAAATACTCTGGAAAATGTGGCAGAGTCGCAAACCCTACGATGAACAGTTGCATATGCGTAATCAGATCCGGCACGGCTCCTGGGTGCTTTCTTTAACGCCGGCGATCAATGCCACTCGCTGAATAACGACTAAATCACCGTGAATAACCTGTGAGAAATATTATTAGAAAAAACGAAATATTATGCTGGCAAACATAGAGAACATCTTTTCTTCTTTAAAAGTTATCCCAAGTTGACTTTGCGTCTGAGTGCCTAACAATCATAAGGCTGATCCGCATAAGAGGCGGAGAAGAACAGCAGGGGCAAAGCCCATCATACAGTTTCGCTCAGAATGACGGCAAGAGAGCAAAGGCAAAAGTGATAAGGCATTAGGCATTGGGCACCAGGTTATTTTTGTGGCGGGGGGAGGAGTTTTTATTTTCACAGCCGAGGGCGGCGGCGGGTTATGTGGAAGTAGGGCCTGAAAGCGGGTATATGTGGGAACCATATAAGAAGAAGTTAGAAGCTGGAAGTTAGAAGTTTTTGGGTGGCGGGGCGAGGGGGTTTTAAATTTGACGCGGATTTAGGCAGATAATACAGAATATGAGACACTGATTCACACTGATTGGCACAGATAAATTTTTTTGACAGGATAACAAGATACTTTGGATATACAGGATTAATTTTTTGATCCTGATTTAAAATAATGAACTTAACCGCAAGACAAATATTAAGGAGAAGATCATGTTTGGGTTTGGTGAAATCTCAAGAGGGCGTTTCCAGTGGATAGGGGCGTTAGTGATCATGTGTTTTTCGCGGAGTCTGTTGGGGCAGGCGGATTTAGCGGAGGTATGCCGATCGATTGAGAAGGAGTATCAAAAACAGATGGCGGACAACAAGATTGTGGGCGGGGCGTTGCTGGCGGCGGGGCGGGGCAAGGTGATTGTGGGGTCGCATTACGGCTGGGCGAATGAGGACAAGGAGACGGCAGCGGATGAAGAGACCGTCTATGCCTGGGGTTCGATCACCAAGACGCTGACGGTTTTGTCAGCCTGTTTATGATTCACCGCCCGTCAAGGACGGCGTTTTTCATGGCGGGCAATACGGGCAACGCCGGCGCCGCCCATACGCCGGTGAAAAAATTGATTGATGAAAAGCTGGTCGTATTCATTAGTGAAGCCGACATGATAAGCCGCCGCTTTCAGGAGGCCCGGGTTAAACTCGCGGAGGGGATTCTCGTAGGCACGGTTTTCCTGGTAAATCACATAGCTACAGCCGCTGCAGAAGATGCAGATTAATCCGGCAAATAACAAGGTAAGATAACGCATAATAAATCCTTTTTAGCAGGCGATGATGAGGGCGCGGCAAGCCAAGAGCCCGCGCTATACTTTATCGCTGTATATTATGAGGATTTTCAGGGAGGGATGGTTAGTTAATTTTCAGGATTTTTCAGGGATTTTTGGGGGATTTTAGCGACGTTGCGGCAGGAGGAATTTTACCCTTGTTGGGCACGAGGGCAGGGGTATAATGGGGGCAGGGAGATAAAGCATATAAGGCAAAAGGGAGGAGAGGGAAAGGGCGTGTTTTTTTGCGGTCGGATTTAGAAGATTTATGAGCGGAAGACGGACATGAACTCAAAGTGGCCGGACTTAAGAGAGTTGAATCCCCGGTGGTCGGACTTAAGAGGCTGGGGTCACAGTCGCCTGTTGCAGACATCTTATATCTGGATCATCATAGTTCCGCTGGCGGCCAAGATTCTGCTGCCCATAGCCGGCGACCACGTGTTCACAGTATTCGGCAGCCGGATTAATATACACTTCGGACTGCCATTCAGCTGGAAGTTATTTTATTTTATGGCTATTTCCTTCACGATAGCCCTGGCTTTTTATACGCTGAGATGTCCGGAGATGTTAAGGACTTACCATACCTTCAGAGAATACCGGGCGGAGCATAAAGGCATTGGTCCCATGCTGGGCTGGTTAAACTGGACCATATCCCGATTAGATGAAACAAGGATGGGGGAATTGCTGGAGCGGATTACCAACGCCTTTCGGATCGATGCCGACATCAAGGCACATAATATTCTGGAAGATACATTTAACAGGTTCAGATCGAAAAGGATCCCCAAGTCTTCGCTTTTCAAGCTTTATAAAGACTTACTGGTGAGTTCCACTTACGGGGAAGATGTTTTGAGCGATTTGTTTGACGCCATCGGCAGAAGCCAGGAGCATCTGCGTAAAAAATCACTGGTGTGCAGCGTGTTTTTTTTCTTTGGGGGTTTTTTGTTCTTTTTGATCGTTATGATACAAAATTTCATTTTTGTGATTCGGGCCATGCTGGCATAATATTATTTTGATCCGGCAAATCCCGTCGAAAAGGTTATATTGCTATGAGGTCTTTATCAGAATATGAAAGATTATCATATTAACATTTTCTACAGCGACGCGGATGGCGGTTACATCGCCGACATACCGGATTT
>LJUC01000039.1 GCA_001303695.1 Phycisphaerae bacterium SM23_30 | reverse complement strand
GGGGGTAAGGTTGGTAATGGAATTAACGGCGGGGGTATGGGGGATATATCTGCTGGTATTGGGGCATCACTGTTACAGGCGGTGTTTGGCGGGGCGCTGAAGGGGAAGAGACGCGCGTAGGAGGGCGTAGAGGCGGGGGGGGGAGTATCCTTAAGCGGGAGAAGATCGATCCGGTCAGGGGGCGTAAGCATTGATTCTGGATAGTATTTATCGGTTATGCGGAGAATAGCGACATTAATGATTAGGGAAGCTTTGCCGGTTGAGGGGAGTGGGCAGGAATAAATAAAGTAGATAAGTCAGGTAAAGGGGGCAAGTCGTTTGACGGGGGTGATTATTATATCTTATGTTTTTTAAGATGGAGGATTTAGGCGGTCCGGCGGCGTAGAAGCCGGGCCCGGGAGCCGAAAACAGCATGAAGCAAGGCGACGCAGGAAAGGAGGCGACAGCGAAATGCTGGAGGTATGGCGTCAAAAGGTTTATCCGATAGGTATCGATCTGGGCAGTTGCAGCCTGAAGATGGTGCAACTGGCGCGGAGCGGGGAGGACCTGTCTTTAGTAGCGGCGGCCCGGTCGGAAGTGCCGCAGGAGATTCAAGATAATCCATCCACCCGACAGGAATGGTATGTAGAAAAGGTGCGGGAGCTGCTGGCGGCCAAGCCTTTTAAGGGGCGGCGGGTGATCAGTTGTCTGGCGGCGCGGGAGATGCTGGTGCAGCATTTGCGGGTGCCGAAGATGGATGAGGAACACCTGGAAAAGGCATTGCCCTGGGAAGCACAGAGTAAGGTACCCTTTAATATTAACAACGGCCGGCTGCACCATATCGTGGCGGGCGAGGTTTACGACGGTGCGGAGAGCAAACAGGAAATAATACTCATGGCGGCATCGGCGACGGTGGTGAAACAGCACCTGAGCCTGATTGAAAGGACCAAGGTGCAGGTGGAATCGATCAACGTGGAGCCGCTGGCGCTGGTCAACTGCTTTGCCCATTTGCTGGAGCGCGAAGAACTGCAGCGGAGCGGCACCATGTTTATCGATTTGGGTCACAGTTGCAGCAAGGTGGTGATTACGCACGGCGCCAATATAGTGTTCTGCCGCACGATTGGCATCGGGGCGGAACAGATGGTGCGGGCCATCTGCGACCAGCTCTCTACCAGTTATGCCGAGGCGGCCCATTTGTATCTGAGTTACTACCGGAAAAATTCTTTGTCCGAGCAGCCGGTTAAATCGGAGACGTCCTCGTTGGAGCAGGCGGTTGAGCAAGAAATGGTATCCATGACCGCAACGGCGGGCCCAGGCGCCGCCACTCTGACGGAGTCGGAGGCGATTGTGGGAGGTCGTGAGCAACGCGTGCAGGAAGTCATTATATTGAGCCGGCGGAATCTCTCTGAAGAGCTGCGCAGTTGCGTACGGTATCATGATTTGATGTTCAGCGGCGGGCCGGTGGGGCGCGTAATTTTTCTGGGCGGGCAGGCAAAGAACAAGTTTTTGTGTCAGCAATTAGCGCGGGTTTTAGGGCTGCCGGCCCAGTTGGGGGACCCTTTGGCCCGGATAAATCCGAAGACGCTTACAGGCCGACACAGCGATCTGGAGAGTTCGGAGCGCCACTGTGACTGGGCGGTGGCGTTTGGATTGAGTTTAGGCGGCATTCAGGCAAAGTGAGGCGTTGAGGTTTGCCCCAGGGAAATGAGGCATATTTTGATAAGGTGAATTAGATATGAAACAGGTTAATTTTTTACCGGAAGACTACATGGACAAGAAGGCGCAACGACGGACAAATATCGTGTGCCTGGGTCTGTTTGTAGTGGTGATGGCGGGGGTGGGCGGCGGTTTTGTGATGACGGAGCGGCGTCAGCGTCTGGTGGACGAGCGTTTGAGCCAGATAAACAAAGACATGCGGCAGGCGAGTCAATCGCTGCAGCAGTTGAAGTTGCTGGAGGCCAAGCGGGAGGAGATGATGAAAAAGGCGTCGATCAGCGCTTCGCTGATGGAGCCGGTGCCGCGTTCGCTTTTGTTGGCGACGGTGACGAACGATCTGCCGGTGGGGGTGTCGCTGACGGAATTTGAGCTGAAGAGCAAGGACGTTTCGCAAGATTCGGATAATCTTACCCCCCAGGCGCGGCGCGTGCGGAACAAAAAGAGCCAACTGAGTAATAATAAGGCGCCGACCACCGACCAAGAATTATTTACGCCGAAGAAGTGGGAGACGACCATAGAGATAACGGGCCTGGCGCCCACGGACATCCAGGTGGCGCAATTTATAGCGCAACTGCACAAATCCAAGCTATTCCAAGAGGTGAACCTTTTGTACTCGGAGGAACACGAGGTGGAAGAGGAGATTATACGACAATTTAAGCTGATGGTAATCCTGGATCCGGAGGTGCGGGCCAGCGAGGAAGAGGTGGCCGAAGCGCGGAAGAAGTTTGTCACGGGGATATATTAGAATAAAGGAATTATAAACGGAGCGTCGAAAGAGGTGCTCAGAAGGGAAAAAGACAAGATAAAGGGATAAGGATATGAAGATTGGATTTCGCGAGATATTGTTTTTGTTGCTGTTGACGGCGATACCGATCGGGGCTTACTGCTGGGTGTTCAAGCCGGCCAACCTCAGGATTGAGTCGCAACGGCGTGATATTGAAGCCAAGGTGCAAAAGTTGGCGAGTCTGCGAACGGCGATGGTGGGGATCGAGAACTTGAATGAGGAAGTGGCCAAGCTCAAAGAAGCGGTGGGGTTTTTCGAGGCCAAGCTGCCCCAGCATCACGAGATTCATCGGGTGTTGGAACAGGTAACCAAGATTGTCAAGCGTCATCGTCTGGAGACTAAATCGTTCAAGACGCTCAAGCCGCAAATGATGGCGGCGTACGCGGAGCAGCCGATTAAGATGGAGGTAGGCGGTGATTTCAACGCCTATTATCAGTTTCTCCTGGAGCTGGAGAAGCTGCCGCGGATTACCAAGGTCAAGGATATGAAACTGGAAAAGACGGAGAACAAGGAATTCAAAGGATTGATGAAATCGGACATGGAACTGGTGATATTCTTTGACGAATCCGTGGTGGAAAGTTCATCGGCAAAATAATGGAACCGAGGCGGATGATTTTTCACAGCAGGTAGGAGCATAATGAAATGAATAAGGAACAGGATAGTTATTACGACAAGGCTTCCGACGAGCAGCCGATGAGCGAGAATCCGAATTGGGCGGAAGCGACGGAAAGCGAGTTGGCGGCGGCGGAAGCGACGGAGGAAGAATATGCGGGTCCCAAGAGGAATTTTTTGAATCGGGGGACCCTGATTATTATGGCTTCGTGTCTGGCGGGGGTGGCGGCGATATATCTTTTAGGCCTTCGGCAGCAGCCCCAGGAGGCCTCGGCGGACGAAAAAACAGCGGAAGCCCAGGTGGATGCGGCATTAGCGAAGCTGATGGATCATAAAGAACAGACCAAGGCGCAGGAGCTGTTTAAAGATGCCGATGAGATGGTGCAGGTTTTTTATGATTACCCGACCAAACAGCAAGTCGCCCTCAAAGAACTGCAGCGAGATCCTTTTTCCCGGATGTTGGCCGAGGACACCAAGGCGAAGGATGAAGAAGATGCCTTGAAACGTCAGGAAAAATTACGTCAGGAGCTACGGAAAAAAGCTGAGGATCTGGTATTGCAATCCGTGCTGCGCCGGGCGGGCGGTTCGCAGTGTATGATAAACGGAAGAGTGTACCGAGAAGGCGATGAGGCAGCCGGGGCGTTCGTGGTCAAGGCTATCAAAGACGGGAGCGTAGTGCTGACGGCCGACGGGATGGAATTCGAGGTAAGAATGCGTTGAGGGAAGAATTTAGGGGGATGGTTTAGTTATGTTGAAGAGTAAAGATTTTGATGATTGGCTGGCGAAAGCGGCGCCGGATGAGAATAAGTCCGGCGACGATATAGTCGTTGAACCGGGGGACATGGAACTGAGCGACTTGTGGCGGCCGGATGATCAGGTAGCAACCGGGGGCCCCAAGGCCCTGGAAGAGAGTTTACGGGAGCGGGGATTGATCACGGCCGAACAAATGGAGCAGGCGCGATCGATCCACAAAAAGACGCCGCGCAAACGTTTGGGGCAGATTTTGCTGGAGATGGGCGTAGTGGAGGAAGCGGATCTGTTGGCCTGTCTGGCCCAGCAGTACGAGGTTCCCTTTATCCGCGTGGAGCGGGAAATGGTGGACGAGAAGGCGCTGGCGAAACTGGATGGGGCCTTTGTGGAGATGCACAGGATTCTGCCTTTGTGCTTTGAAGAAGGCAAGCTGGTGGTGGCGACGACGGATCCGACCAACGTCTTTTTACTGGATGAGGTTCAACGTAAGACGCAGATGTCGTTGCTGGTGAAGGTTTGTCCCTCCGAAGATATTAAAAATATTCTGACCTCAATGAACGAAGGCCACACGGATTATCAGGTTGACGACATTATCAAGAATGTGCAGGAAGACGACGTGGAAGTGATCAATTCGGAAGAAGAAGAGATCACGGATCTGGAGCGGGTGGCGGGCGAATCGCCGATCATCAAATTCGTCAACTATATTATTTTTAATGCGGTGAAAGAAGGGGCGTCGGACATTCACATTGAACCGGGGGATAAAAAACTGAAAGTGCGGTATCGTATCGACGGGATTCTCTTCCAGATGGTGTCTCCGCCGCACAATATGCATGCCCCGGTGGTTTCTCGCATTAAGATAATGTCGAATTTGGATATTGCCGAGCGGCGTCTGCCGCAGGACGGTCGCATCCGGGTGACGATTAACGGCCGCAATATTGATATGCGGGTATCCACCCTGCCCACTTCGCACGGCGAAAAAGTGGTTATCCGTATCCTGGACATGGGTTCGGCCCAGTTGAATCTGACCGAGTTGGGGATGGATGAAGACACACTGGCGATTGTGGAACGTCAGATTAAGCAACCACACGGGATTATCCTGGTGACCGGTCCCACGGGTTCCGGCAAAAGCACCACCTTATACGCCGCTTTGCGGAAGATGGATGCCCAGCGGCTTAATATATCAACGGTGGAAGACCCCGTGGAGTTTCAGTTGCCGGACATCACCCAAACCCAGGTGCACGAGAAGATCGGCATGAGATTTTCGACGGCGCTGCGGTCCCTGCTGCGGCAGGATCCGGACGTCATTATGGTGGGCGAGATCCGGGATGAAGATACGTCCCGCATCGCCGTGCAGGCCTCCCTGACGGGTCATCTGGTGCTGTCCACCCTGCATACCAACGATGCGCCGAGCAGCATCACGCGATTGATAAATATTGGCGTTGAGCCATACCTGATAGCGGCATCCACGAACGCGGTGTTGGCCCAGCGCCTGGTGCGCCGGACCTGTAAGCATTGCTGTGAGCCTTACCAGGTGCAGCCGGAAGAGGCGGGATTTATAGAGATGTACGGGTTTAATCCCGATAATTTACAGCGGGGCGTGGGCTGCGACCGTTGTCGCCATACCGGTTTTCACGGGCGGATTGGCATCTATGAACTGCTGGCGATTGACGATACCTATCGAGATATTATCACCAAAAATCCGACCGTAACCGAGCTGCGGCGCTTGTGCAAGGAAAGGAGCATGGTTAATCTGCGGGAGGACGGTTTTCGGAAGGTCAATGCCGGACTCACCACGATCGACGAAGTCATGCGGGTGACGGAAAGCGTTATCTAAAGAATAAGGAGCAAGAGGTGTCACATTTACAGGAATTATTAACGACGGCATTGGATTGCGGAGCGAGTGATGTGCACATTATGGTGGATTCGCCGCCGCTGCTGCGTATTCATACGGTGCTACAGGAGACGGATTTTCCGGTGGTGACGCCGGAGGAGGCCGAAGCGATAGTGTGCGAGATGCTGTCGGAACATCGTTTTAACGAGTTTAGAGAAAAGCGGGACATGGATTTTTCGACGGAAGTGCCGGGGCGCGGTCGCTTTCGGGTGAATGCCCACTATCAACGGGGCAGCATGGCGATTGCGTTTCGGGCGATACCGGATCAGGTTCTGCCGCTGGAAAAATTGAATCTGCCAATGACGGTGAGCAAGCTGACGGAGCTGACCCGCGGTCTGGTGCTGGTGACGGGTGATACGGGATCGGGTAAAAGTACCACGCTGGCCAGCATGATTGATGTGATGAACGGCAAGTATCGCAAGCACATTATCACCCTGGAAGATCCGATTGAGTACATGCTCAACAGCAACAAATGCGCCATTGAGCAGCGGGAGATCGGCGATGATTGCCCATCGTTCGCCTCGGGTTTAAAGCATGCCCTGCGTCAGGACCCGGACGTAATTCTGGTGGGGGAGATGCGCGATCTGGAGACGACCTCGGCGGCCATTACGGCGGCGGAGACGGGACACCTGGTGCTCAGCACCCTGCACACTATCAACGCCGCCCAGACGATCGAACGTATTATCGACATCTATCCGACGGGTCAGCAGAACCAGATACGCTCGATGCTGTCGAACACCCTGCAGGCGGTAATCAGTCAAACGCTGATGAAGCGCACCGATGTACCGGGGATGATTCCGGCGACGGAGATGATGCTGTGTACGCCGGCGGTGCGAAACTGTATTCGGGAGAATCGAATTTTTGAGATTCCCAACATTATCGAGACTTCTCGGGGTCTGGGGATGCAGACGCGCGACACCAGCATCAGCCAATTGTATCTAAACGGTCAGATATCACGGGAAGACGCTTTGGCGTTTGCCACCCAACCGGAGAAGCTGGATCGGGCCTTGTGCGCCTAAAACCAAGGAGATTGATATAAGCGTTAGACGCTCTGAAGCAAATTATATAACCGGCGCTCCGGGAAATACGGTAAGAGGTTTTGCCAGAGGCCTTCCAGGGGCAAACAGGAATTTGATATGGCGAATTATCGATACGAATTACGACAAACATCAGGTCAATTGACCAGCGGGGTGATCACCGCGGATTCGCTGATAACGGCGACCCGGATGCTGCGCAGTCAAGGTGGATATATTCTGTCGTTAAAAGCGGTGATGCGTCCCCGGACCGGCGGTCTGCAGGGACTGTTGTCAATGAATTTTCAACTGGGTCCCTCGGCCAAAGACATACTTAATTTCACCAGTCAACTGGCGGTGATGATAAAAGCCGGCATCAGCATCCGGTCGGCCCTGGATGGCATCGTCGATCAGGTGGAGAACGTTAAGTTCCGCGGCATTCTGGAACAAGTCAAGCGGGACGTGGAGGCGGGCAAGCCCTTTTCGGAAGCGTTGTCTCGGTTTCCGAAGGTATTCAGCCCCCTGTATATTAACATGGTGCGGGCTTCGGAATTGTCGGGTTCTTTCGGAAGTATGTTGGAGCGGGTCTCGGATTATTTGAATCAACAGATAGATACGCGTGCCCAGGTGCGCGGGGCGATGGTTTATCCGATCATAATCGCGATAATGGCGGTATCAACCACGGTGTTCTTACTGACGTATGTCTTGCCGAAGTTTGTCGCCATCTTTGAAGGTAAGGAGGCGGTCCTGCCGCTGCCGACCAAGACGGTGCTGGCGTTAAGCTATATGATGCGTACTTACTGGTATGCGATCCTGGGGGTGGTGGCGAGTCTGGCGTGGCTGTTTTTCTGGGGCATCAACACCGAGCGCGGCCGGGCCTGGTGGGATCAGGTCAAGTTGATGCTGCCGGTTTTAAAAAGGTTATGCCGCTGTTTGTATATTTCGCGGAGCATGCACACCATGGGCGAGCTGGTCAACGCCGGGGTGCCGATGCTGGATACCATAAGCATAACGGCGAACATCTCGGGCAATACGCTGTACAAACGCATGTGGCGTCTGGTGTACGTGGCGGTCAAACAGGGTAAGAAGATATCGACGCCGCTGGTCGGCTGTCCCCTGCTGCCCAAAAGCGTGGTGCAAATGATCAACAGCGGCGAAGAAAGCGGCAAGCTGGCGGAGGTGCTGGGGGACATCAGCGAATATTACCAGAAAGAGTTAAAAAATGTGATTCGTATGGTGACGGCCATGATTGAGCCTTTGATGATCGTGATGATGGGTTTTGTGGTGGGATTTATCGCCATGAGCATTATTCTGCCGATCTTCAAGCTCTCAAGCCTGGTCAAGTGAGTGGATGAGGGTGTGAAAAGGAAAAGGGCGTTTTATTTAGGGTCGGCGGCGCGATTTAGCGAGGCATAGACGTGGTGAAGAGATGCCAAGAAAAATACAACTAAAGCGAAAGAGAAACGAAGGGGGCTTTACGCTGGTGGAAGCGGTCTTTTCGATCATGATCATTGGTTTTGCGGTGGCGGCGTTGATGCTGCTGTTCGGAACGGGGACGAAAGTCACCGATTACGGCAATAAGCTGTCGCAGGCGGTGTTTCTGGCGGAAGAGCTGCGGGCCATGACCGACGACGTGGACTTTTTCGATCTGTTGGGCTACGACGGCCAGATTTATAACGGGGTGGACGCCGGCGGCAATTATCTGCCGGGGGTGGTGGATTATCAACAGCAGTTGATCGTGGAAGGGGTAAATCCTGCCGATATGTCGATTGCGATCGGGGATATAGATATGATTCGCATAACCGCGGTGGTGACGCATCAGGGGAAAGAACTGACGCGTATAAGCTGGCTGCGCACCAGATAGAAAGTTAACAATCAGGAGAAGGAAAAAGCAACCGCCAATAAAAACCGGCAAAATATCTTTCCTGGTGATGCGAAGGATTTACATATGAATTTCAAAGAAGGATTCTTCGCAGCGCCCAGAAGGTCATAAAGGTTAGAGGTGATAGTATGGAATATGCTAAACTACATAAGAGAAAACCCAAAATGGCGCGAAGGCGGCGGGCGGGTTTGTCACTGGTGGAGATTCTGGTGGCTTTGGCGATTACGGCCCTGTTGCTGGCGGCAACGGCGGCGGCGTTCGACGCGGCCCTGTCCAGCTACCGCATCAATCATGACCTGTCGATGGTGAGCATGTCCACGCGGAACTGTTTGTATCAGATGACCGGCACCATCCGGTCGGCCTGGAACGATCCGGCCGTCGACACCATTGAGGTTAATACTGACGGTACGGAATGTTCCCTGGTGGACGCCGCCGGCCGCGATATTATTTATCGCTACGACGCCGGCGCTGGGCAGCTCCAGGTGAACGTGGACGGGGGCGCTGATTGGTATGTATTTTTGGACAATGTCCAGCCGGTCGTGGCGGGGGAGCCGATTTTTTCGACCGTCGCTCCCCAGGGGGGCGACTTTCCCGCGGGCACAGTGGGCAAAGTGGAGATCAAATTCAAAACCGAGCGGGGCAGCGCCCGCTGGACGGTCTCCGCCGCCGCGGTGCCGCGGAATGTGGTCTATGTAAAATAAAAATCGTCACTGAGGATATAGAGATCTCTGTGGATCTATTATGTGAGATAAATACAAAAGCGTTAAAGTCGAGGAGTTAATTAAGTCGGTCAATCAGGATTTCCTGATTAAAAGTCTCCTTTCAAGAATAGAGACGCGAAATCTCGCGTCTCTATTATTTTGGGTGATCAGTTCCTGGTCGATGGGATCGATCGGCATCAGGCTGCCCCGCGGCGGGGATCAAGATTTTAATTTATATTTTTCCCTTCGTGAAGGGGTTCACGCTCAAGCTGCAGGGTTAAGATTACTTTGACCATTATGGGGATTGGCTCTGTAATTACCCCGGTTTGCTTATCGATGATATCATTAGGCTCTATTATAATATCGGGTTTTTCTATTTCGTTAGGTTCTTTGTCGCCTTGAAGGGCCGTAGGAGGGATTTCACCCAGCAGGCGTACAGGTATGGGCAGCTTATTTTTAATAAATTCTTCAGTGAGCCAAGCGGGCAGTTCGTTACTTAAAAAGTTTTTATCACTTTTAAGTTCCCGGGCAAACATACTTCTCTTTTGGGGATTTTGCAGGCCGGCCCAATAAAGCAGTTGAGTCTTATCGATCCCGGCGATTATGGTTTGCGGTTGAGCCGGGTCGTCATTAAAAATCAGATTGATATCTTGGTTGGGATCGGCCATCAAGATATTAACTAGTTGCTTAAACTGATCGTAGGGGGAATTAAAGGCAAAATCAGCGCGAGTGGAGTCCGGATGGGTTCGGTCAATATGCTGAATGTTGAAGGTTCCCAGGAGATTTTCAAGCTTTTGCCGGTCCGTAATGAGATCGCTGCTGGGCAACTGGAGATGCACCAGGTGAAATTGGGGCACTGTCTCTGCGCCGGTTTGCGGTTCTATTACGGTAGCTTGCTGTTGGGGCTGAGGTTCGGCAATTGCCACCTCCTGATCCGGCGTTTGTGGTTCCGGGGTGACAAATGGCGGCAAGGGTCCGATTAAGATGCTGTAAATGATTATCACCACCGCCCCGGTGAGCATAAGCATGGCGGCGGCGGCCAGCCAGCGGCGGCGGCGCAGATGGGTTCGGGGTGCTGTTTCAAAGGGGGGCTGCCGGTCCCCTAAGAGGACGTCACGTTCGAGCTGCAGCTGGATTTGTTCGGCCAGGTCCTCCGGCGCCGGCACCCGGGGCAGTTCGCCGATGATCGCGGAGACCTGCTTGATCTCCGCCAGCAGGCGGCGGGCCCGGGCGTCTTCGGCGAGTCGCCGTTCGACCTTTTCAACCATCTCCGGGGGCAGTTGGCCGTCCAGATACTCGTTCAAGAATTGAACCAAACGTTCATCGTAATTTGAATTATTTTTAACCATAATATTCTTCCGGAGTATCCGTACCGCCTTTTTTGCTTTCGGGTTAAACAGGCCTATGCTTTGCCAAGGCGTACCGCAGACCAAGATTTCGGCTTTTTGTTTACTTTTCCTCCGGTTCCAATAACTTTTCGCGCAGGGCCAGCCGGGCCCGGAACAGCCGAGACTTCACGGTGCCTACGGGCAGTTCCAATATCTCGGCGATTTCGCCATAATCGAGGCCCTCAATATCCCGCAGGACCACTACGGCGCGGGACGGACCTTCCAGGTCCTGCAGGGCCTCCAGGGCGCGTTGGTGCATTTCTCGATTCTGGGCCTGCTCGTCGGGCAGGATATTCTGCTGATCCACCAGGTTCAGCAGGCCATCGGCCTGCCGGCCCAGTTGCTCTGACCGCTGCTGCAGGGAGACAAACCTGACCTTGCCGCCGCGGCGTCGGCGAAAATTGATGCTCAGGTTCATGCCGATACGAAACAACCAGGTGTAAAAACCGGCATGACCGCGAAAATTGTCCACGGACTGCAGGGCCCGAACGAAGGCGTCCTGGGTCAGCTCCTGGGCGTCATCATAATTGTTCACCATCCTCAAAACGGCGTTGAACAACCGATGCTGATGCTTCTCGATGAGCAGGCCGAATGCGGCCCTATCGCCCCTGCGGCAACGATCCAGCAGTATCTCATCGGTTGTTGCCGGGTTGGCGTTTTTCATGTCCTTTTGATTATTTTGACCCACGAACGGCCCGCCGGTTCCAGAGGAAATTTGATATTTTTGGTTTTTCATGGCCCTAAAGTCTTATATATTCTTATCTTGTCATATTTTCCGGTTCAAGTCAACGGCCGATATTTTGTGAGAACCAGGCAGAACAAAGGGGGATGACTTATCAGGTATCCGACCGGTAAATCCCGCCCCGGCCGGCAGGGCCTACCATCTCTAATCGGGCGTAATCATTACCGGAAATGAGGATTTTTACCGATCCGTCGTTGACGATTCGTTCAGTGCCGGGTAAACTGCTGCCATGAGTAAAAAAACGAGCAAAATATACGAAAATCCGCTGATCAGCCGATATGCCTCCCCGCAAATGCTGGAGGTATTTTCCCCGCAGTTTAAGTTCGGCACCTGGCGGCGGTTATGGTTGGCACTGGCGGAATCTCAGGCGGAGCTGGGTCTGCCGATCAAGAAAAAGCAGCTGGCTGAGATGCGTCGGCATCTGGATGATATCGACTTCGACCGATCGACAAAATATGAAAAGAAATATCGCCATGACGTGATGGCCCACGTGCACACCTTTGCCGATGCAGCCCCATCGGCAGGTCCGATTATCCATCTGGGAGCGACCAGCGCCTTTGTAGGGGATAATACCGACCTGATTCAGATGCGAAAGGGTTTGGAGCTAATCCGGGCCCGGCTGCTGCGGGTGATTAATCTGTTGGCGGATTTTGCCCGTAAGTATAAGAAGCTGGCTACGTTAGGATATACCCATTTTCAGCCGGCCCAATTGACGACGGTGGGTAAACGAGCGACTTTGTGGTGCTATGATTTTGTGCTGGATTTGGAGGAGATACAGTATCGGCTGGATACGCTGTGCTTTAGGGGGGTCAAAGGCGCCACCGGTACCCAGGCATCGTTTTTAAGGTTGTTCGAGGGTGATCATTCCAAGGTGCGTTTTCTGGACAAATTGGTCGCCCAGAAAATGGGTTTTGATAAGGTGGCGCCGGTAACCGGTCAGACGTATAGCCGCAAGATCGACGCCCAGGTGCTGGCGGCCCTGACGGGCGTGGCCCAGACGGCCCATAAGCTCAGCAATGACCTGCGGCTTTTGGCCAACCTCAAGCAGATCGAAGAGCCCTTCGAGAAGGACCAGATCGGTTCCTCGGCGATGGCTTATAAACGCAATCCCATGCGCTGCGAGCGGGTGGCATCCCTGGCGCGGTATGTGATCAGCCTGAGCACCTCACCGATGATGACCGCCGCCGGCCAGTGGTTCGAGAGGACGCTGGATGATTCCGCCAACAAGCGTCTGGTGATACCGGAGGCCTTTCTGGCGGCGGATGCCATACTGGTGATTCTGGCCAACGTGCTGGACGGACTAGTGGTTTATCGGCAAGTTATATCGGCGGCGGTGAAAGCGGAACTGCCGTTTATCGCCACTGAAGATATTCTGATGGCGGCCGTCAAAGCCGGGGGCAACCGTCAGAAACTGCACGGTATAATCCGCAAGCACAGTCTGGCCGCAGCCGAGCAGGTTAAATTACATGGCCGAAAAAACGATCTGATCAGGAGATTGCAGAAAGAGCCCGCCTTTAAAAAAGTGGATTTTAACGCCTTGTTAAAACCCCGACTTTACGTCGGCCGGGCCCCTCGGCAGGTGGATGAATTTCTCCGCAAGACCGTGGACCACATTAGGCGAAAATACCGCAAGGTCGCCGACGTAAAAGATGTGGAATTAAAGGTTTAATACCCTGGCAAAACCTGTTAGCAACAGGGATGTCATTTTGAGCGAAGCGAAGAATCTCGACTTTGGGCATATGCCAGACCCTTCGCTGCGGGCAGGGCGACAATCCGACGGTTTTTGTGGGTAAAAGAAACATAGATACCAAGACCGGTCAGGTTAGGCCTTTGCCGGCCAAAATTTTTTTGCCTTGGCAATGCTTAGAATCCGTAAGAATATACTAAAACCGGCAATCGAAAGCAAAGTTACATGCGACGATACAAGGCGGAATTTATTGAGTTTTTGGTAGGGGCGGGGGTGTTGACCTTTGGGGATTTTACCACCAGGAGCGGGCGGCAGACGCCGTATTTTATCAATACGGGCAATTATCGCACCGGGGGCCAGTTGGCACGATTGGGTGAGTTTTATGCCCGGGCCATCAACGAGCATTGGGGCAGGGATTTCGACAATCTCTATGGGCCGGCTTATAAGGGGATTCCGCTGGCCGTCGCCGCCGGTATCGCCTTGAACGCAGAGCACGGACATAATGTGACGGTTACCTATAATCGCAAGGAGGCCAAGGACCACGGTGAGAGAGGCGGCATCATCGGGCATAGATACGACGGCTCCGAACGGGTGGTGATTATTGAAGACGTCATCACGGCCGGTACCAGTTTGCGGGAAACGATGGGAATTTTAGCCGAAAACGGCAACCCACAGGTAGCAGGAGTCATTGTTTCGGTGGACCGCATGGAGCGGGGCCGGGATTCCTTATCGGCGCTTGAGGAGATCAAAGCGGAATTTAATTTTCCCGTCCGGGCCATCGTCAATGTTCGCGAAATAATCGTCCATTTGCACAATCATCCTATCAAAGATAAGGTGTACATAAACGATGATATGAAACAACGTATGGAAGAGTACCTGAGGGAGTATGGGGTAGAAATAATATAGTTAAGAGGTGTTCGGACGATTCAAATATTCTTCCGGGACTCGATAGAGTAAGGGTATTGCGGTCCCGGCTATAAATGGCCGGATTATTGTCAGTAGGTCCCCACAGGACCAGGAGTTAAAAAGTTAATGGCGTCTTTAGCGATAGTGCGAACCGGTGATTCGGATTTTCAAGGGAAATGGGAGCAGCTCAAGGGGAAACTTACATTGGAGACGGCGTTGCTGGAGGATCGGGGGCGTCTGGAGAAGGTGCGGGAAGTTATCGAGCAGGTGCGTTTAGAGGGTGATAAGGCGGTGGCGGACTTTACGGCTGATTATGATAAAGTCATTTTAAGACCGCAGGAGTTACGTATTGAAGCAGCGGCCCTGCAAAAGGCCCATGAGGGGCTTGACAAAGGGCTGCGGGCGGCGCTGCGCAGGTCGATGGAGAATGTGCGAGACTACCAACGGACTATCAAGGTCAAGCAGCCGGCTGATTGGCATCGCGAGGGGGCGCGGCTGGGGGTGCGGTATCGGCCGATCAAACGAGTGGGCGTGTGTGTGCCGGGGGCGTCGGCGCCTCTGGTATCGACGGTGCTTATGACAGTGGCGCCGGCCCAGGCGGCGGGGGTGGAGGAAATCGCCGTCATCAGTGCCCCACGGCCCGACTGCGACAACAGCATTCACCCCACGATTCTTGGTTTATGCTGGGAACTGAAGGTGACGGAGGTTTACCGGGTCAGCGGCGCCCAGGGCGTGGCGGCATTGGCGTTGGGGACTGAACATATCAAGAAAGTGGATAAGATCGTCGGGCCGGGCAGTTGGTGGGGGCAGCTGGCAAAAAAAGAGGTCTATGGTCTGGTCGATATTGACAGTTTTGCCGGGCCCAGTGAGGTACTGATATTGGCGGACGACTCCGCCAACGCCGCCTGGGTAGCGGCCGATATGCTCAGCCAGGCGGAACACGCTCCCGGCAGTGCGGTTTTGCTGACGGATTCGGAAAAGCTGGCTATGACGATGGTCGAAAAATTGGAATCTCAACTGACCCAACTGAGTCGGGCGGAGCAAACACGGCAGTGCTTGCAGGATTACTGTATGGCGGTCGTAACACGGGATATGAAAGAAGCAGTTGATCTGGCCAACGAGTTTGCGGCGGAACATTTACAGATCCAGTGCAGGGACAGCGAGCAAATTGCCGAAAAGATAATCAACGCAGGCGCGATATTTATCGGTTCTTTTACGCCGGTGGCGACGGGCGATTATTACGCCGGGCCCTCTCATGCGCTGCCGACGGGAGGATCGGGGCGTTTTTTCAGCGCTTTGAACGTCAACGATTTTATCAAACAAACGAGTATAATAAGCTACGATGAGCAGGCGCTGCAAAACGCCGCTAACGACATTAAAAGGATCGCCCATGCTGAAGGACTCGATGCTCACGCCCGTTCGGTGACTATTAGAGCCCAGCGCAATTTAACCTAAAAACCTGTAGGGTGGGGCTTGGTCTCGCGCGGCGACTTATGATATGGGAGACAGTTAGTGCCTTTTCGATTTCGCGACAACGTTGAGAAAATGCAGGGTTACACCCCCGGTTTTCAGCCGACCGAGGCTGACGCGATTAAAATCAACACCAACGAAAATCCCTACCCGCCTTCGCCCAAGGTATTCGAGGCCTTGGCTAATCTGGATAGCGAGGCGCTGCGGCGGTATCCGCCGGTGCGGGGGGATGCCTTTCGCCGGACCGCCGCCAAAGTGCATGGCATCGATCCGGAAATGATCGTCTGCGGCAACGGCGGCGACGAACTGTTGACGATATTAATGCGGTGCTGCTGCGATGAAAAGCGCCCCCTGGCGTATCCGATACCCTCCTATTCTCTTTATCCGGTGCTGGCCGAGATTCAGAAGGCGCCGACCATCGAAATCCCCTGGGGCGAAAATTATAGTATTCCCAAGGAACTCTATCAGACCGATGCTGCCCTTACCATTTTATGCAATCCCAACGCTCCCACCGGAACTCTGGTTTCCATGGATGAAGTGAGACAGTTAGCTCAGGCGGTCGAGGGAGTATTAATGATTGACGAGGCCTATGTGGATTTTTCCGATCATAACTGCCTGCCGCTGGTGAAGGAATTTGACAATGTGCTGATCCTGCGGAGCATGAGTAAGGGTTATTCCCTGGCGGGGATGCGGTTCGGCTACGCGATGGGCTCGAGACGGATCGCAGAAGCGATGTTTAAGGTTAAGGATTCCTATAATGTCAATATGGCCACCCAGGCGGCGGCGGCGGCGGCGCTGTCCGACCAGGTTTACTTTCGCCGGATAATAAATAAAATAATAACGGAGCGCGAAAGGCTGATAACAGCCCTGCGGGAGATTGGTTTTGTCGTGCCCCCCAGCCAGACCAATTTTGTTTTGGCGCAGATTAAAGAGCCTGCCGCCCGCCAGGTCTATGAAAAACTAATCCAGCGGCACATATATGTTCGATATTTTGAAAAAGAAGGATTAGATGACAAATTGCGCATTACGGTAGGCGCCCCGCTGCAGACGGATGCCTTGCTGGGTGCCCTGCGGGAGATTATAAACGGACTTTTACAAGATTGAGATCAGGCATATATTTTATTTAAGAAAATCGTTTTCAAGATTTTCTTAAATAATGAGACAGGAGGGCCGATTATGGCCGAAAGAACCGCAACCATCGAACGCGTTACCAAGGAGACAAAAATCAACCTGACGCTCGACCTGGACGGCAGGGGTCAGTATCACATCGAAACAGGCAGCGGATTTTTCGATCACATGCTTAGTCATTTAGCGCGGCACGGGCTGTTCGATCTTGAGTTAAAGGCCGCCGGCGACCTGCACGTCGATGCCCATCATACCGTAGAGGACGTGGCGATTTGCTTGGGAGAAGCGCTGGATAAGGCCCTGGCGGATAAACGAGGGATCGTGCGTTTTGGATGGGCGGCGGCGCCCATGGAAGAGAGCCTGGCCCAGGTAGCCGTTGACATTTGCGGTCGGCCCTATTGTGTTTATCAGGTGCAGTATCAAGCGGATAAGATAGGTGATTTTGACGTGGAGCTGGTGGGCGAATTCTTACGCAGCTTTTCCAACAACGCCAGGCTGAACCTGCATGTCAATGTCCCCTACGGCAGCAACAACCACCATATCGCAGAGGCCATTTTTAAGGCTTTGGGACGGGCATTGGCCCAGGCGGCGGCACGGGACGAGCGCATCAGGGATGTGCCGAGCACCAAGGGAGTCTTGTAGGATTTTTTGAAATATGCTCAACCTGGCGACTCTACGGCGGCTGGCGCGCTAAAACTTGCACTAAGACTGCTAGCGGACCTTATATTCTCGGGATATCTGTAATTCGACCGTTTCAGCCACCGCCGGCGGGATAAAAGGAAGGAAATCACCTTCATCAAAATACAGCCAGCGCAACGAAGGATCCTCCAAAGGCACGTCAAAATGAAAGACCGCTTCCGCCGGTCGATGATCGTCGGTTAATTTCGTTACCTGTACCGTCAGGCCGGTAAGTTTAACCTGTTCGCCGGGCTGGAGTGGATAATCATCGCCTCGAAATAATTTATCCAGGATTAGCGGCATAAACCCGGCTTCGGGCCGTACGGTCAAGGTTTGGGTATCTTTTCTATAAAGCGCCACCGCAGGATATCCCGAGGCCAGAACTCTCACGCGCCGCGGCACCGGCCTGCCTCTCAACTCCTGTATAGGCGGTAAATACAAAATCCCCATCGGATGCGGCGGATTGACCACGATCAGATCCTGTTGGGTAACGGAGTCGTCCATTTCGGTGTTTACGATAAACCGATCCCATTTTTCTTTCGGCCCGAAAGGCATGGTTGATCGTATGACTAACACCAGCGGCGCTAATAGCAAATGAATCAACACCAAAGCAATAGCAAATAGTTTATAGCTTACCCGCTGCCATCGTTGCTTGAGGCTTAAAGAAGCGTTATTAAAGATAAAAATTATCATTTGACTCAACAGCCCCATCGCTCCGATCCCGACAAAAAACAACAGTCGGTCCGAAGCCGTTGTGGCGCATGCCGGAATGATGCACAAGACCATCGCCAGGGTCCAAAAGCGCGCCATTCGGTCTCGACGAAGCAAGGGCCATATCAAAATGGTAAAAATGGTTAAAAAAATAAGGGCAAATCCCCAAAGCCACGCCCGGTTAACATCGGTAAATATCGTTACATCCGCCGGGGGCAGGGCTAATTGAGCCAGCAGTAAAATAGGTGCTTTTTTTATCATCCCCACTATAAAAACATAAGGCTGGCGCAAAGGATCGATATACATACCAAGACCGTCCACCCCGTAACCCAACTGCGACCAGACTATACGCCAAACAATTATGATTAACACGTAAGGCAGAAGAGTTATTAGTCGTCGCAACCTTGTGCCTCGATCAATAAATATCGAATAAGAAAATATATAAGCGAAGGCAGCCACCCCCATCTCCTTGGACAATAAACTCAACATTAAAAAAAGCGGTCCCAATAATATCCCCCAGGCCCATCGATTTTTACGCCAACGATCATGGGCGATGAGGGCTAATACCCCAAAAAATGTGGATATCAGGATATTGCGGTTGGCTAAAAACCCAACAGGCATGCCGTGGGCATCCTCCACCGCCCACATCAGACCCGCCAGGCCCGCCGCCATCGTCAGTACCATAAACCGGCGGTATAACAGCGCCACCGCTCCCGCCAGAATCCCATACCACAAAACGCTGTGTGCGTGCATTAACAACGGACTTTGCGGCCAAAGCTGATAATCGAGCCAGTGCGTTAATGCTGTAAGCGGCCGCCAAAAAGCGGCTTTGACTTTTGGATAAGTCCACCACGGAAGGATGCCGATGTCCATCAACCGTTTATTACGCTCAGGATCTCCGTCGCAAAAACGAAATATATCCAGCCTCGAATCGGAAAACGCGCCGAACCGCCCGGTATCCAGTATGATATGTCTATGGATGTGATCATCCATAAACCAGTCTGCCCCCAACGAGCCCAGGCAAAGGATAATCGCCAGCAGCGCCAGGCCCGGCGGCAAAAACCGGCTGGTTAGACATTTACGAACGCATTTTTTGAAAATTCCCTCTGTGTTGGTTATTGGTTCATTTTTTTGCATGCAGGAATCTCCCCCGCTAATAATACAGGTTCTCAGGCAAAGTGCAGTTCAATGATGTCTTTATCCCGTAGAATATAATCACGGGGGACCTGTTGACCGGGGTATTTATCCTGACCCCAGGCCCGGGCGAAGCGCAGCTTCTCCGCCAACTCGCGGTGCACTTTCAGGGCCAGGTCCAGGACGGTGGCTCCTATGGGCAGGATAAAAGGCTCCCCCATATCAGGCGGCTTACCGGGGATTTTGGAATAAATACGTAAAATACGCAGCTCTCGAAATATCCGGCGGATCAAGTCTTTCAGACGGTCCTGATTTTTCGCCGAGGTGCAGGTCATGTTTATTTTATCCCTGTAAATCTCATGCAGCACCTCGAAATCTCCCTCGTTGGTCAGATCCGCTTTGGTAGCTGCCCACAGGCAGGGCCGAACCATATGCCGATATATAGTTTCATCCGCTTGGGTATCTTCCGGCGGAATCAAGGTCCGTTGTCGCAGAAAATCCAGGCAGATTTCAACCTGATCGGTAACATCGGTGGCCGATAAATCCACCACCCCTAATATCAGATCGCTCTGGCGATAGGCGTTGGTCTGGCCCGGCGCCACATGATCGCGCGTAATGGGCGGCATATCAACCAGTTGAATGGGGATATCTTCATATTTCATCACGCCGGGAACGGGAACGGTGGTGCTGAATGGGAAGTCAGCCACCTGCACGTTGGCGTTGGTCAAGGCCCCGACAATTGAGCTTTTGCCGGAATTAGGCATTCCCAGCAGAACCACCTGACCGCCGACGGGGCCTTTGGGTATATAAAAAATATCTCCCTGTCGCGCCCCGGCCCGGGTCTGAGGCGTGGAGCGAAGCTTGGATAGCCGCCGCTTGATGTCGGCCTGCATGTGATCGGTCCCCTTATGCTTGGGGATCGTCTGCAGCATCAATTCCAGAGCGGAAATCTTTTCTGCGATGGTCTTGGCCTGTCGAAGAAGCTCTTCCGCTTTCTTATATTCTGGCGTCAGGTTGGCCGGCATAATACGGTATTATAATTTATATCACGATGTATTTCAATGTGCTTATGCCTTATAAGTGGAGGGGAAGGCCTGCCTTTGCGGGGCATGGGCATGATTTAAGACTTTATTTTATGTTTGGCTTTTTATTGATCGGCCACATGCCGGGCCACCAGGTCGCCCACTTCACCGGTGCTATAGCCCATCGCCCCGGCGGCCATACTCTTGAGTTTGTGGGCGGTGACTTATTTAACCGCGGTCTCGACGGCGTCGGCGGCCTGTTGCTCGCCCAGCGTCTCCAGCATCATCGAGGCGGCGCAAATACACGCTAAGGGATTGATAACACCTTTTCCCG
>LJUC01000243.1 GCA_001303695.1 Phycisphaerae bacterium SM23_30 | reverse complement strand
AAATTCGCGGTTTTTTGCAAAACCTCCATTTTTGCTGCGCCCGCATAACCCCTACATCTTACCCATCTTAACATAAATCTTACCCATCTTAACAGATTTGGCCCTTCCGGAATCCCTTATTTTCCTCAAGTGTAAACTACTGGAAACTACATATAACCCTATTAAAACAAATAACTTAAAGTGTTATCGGGTCAGAATGAACACTAATTTTAATTGGGGGTGAATACAACGGGAAAAATTTCCTTCCAAGGCTGATTTTTCGCCCTGAATGGCAATTAAGAGAAAAATATTTTGTTTGTAATTCCTTGATTTGTAAGGAATTAAAAAATTTTTCCAAAAAATATCAATTTTCCGCGCGCGCTTTTCGCCCTTTCTTTAACTAAGCAATAGAAAATACGGGCGGAAAAGGCCATCTGGCCGGCCCAAAAATAACTATTGAAGGTTTTTATGGCTTTATCTCATGATCAAAAAATATCCTGCCCACGGACCCAGCGATTGGTGGATGAGTATTTGATGAACGATCCTGGTCTGAAGGCCGAGGATCGAACGGCAATTGAGAAACATCTTGAGAATTGCCCTCAATGTGCCTGGGAATATCAGGATAACCGGTGGATAATTGGTTTAGCGAAGGAATACTGGCCCGAAAAGCCTGAAAACCGTGCCCTTTTAGAAAGGGCCAGACAATCCGACGGCCCTTCGATGAACGACGATCCCTTGATGACCGATGTCCATTTGATGTCCGCCGGTCCTGTGATGAACAACGGCCCTTCGATGACCGACGATCCCTTAATGACCGCCGATCCCTTGATGACCGCTGGTCCTTCGATGACCGACGATCCTTTGATGACTGCCAATGAGGGTTGGGAAGATCTCAAGCTTCGAATTCCGGAGCTTGCCAGAGCAGAAAAAGGGCGGAAACGTCGGCTATGGTTAAGCAGGGTGGGGGCGGCGGCGGCCTGTTTGGGGGCGGTTTTTTCGGTTTGGTTTGCGATCTTTTTCCATTCGGAGTCAAAATCTTCACAAGTTGTTTCAAATAAAGGGATTAGCTCAATTATCCGCCCATCGGTCAAGATTGAACAGCAGTTGGCAGAAGGTGAAATCGCATTAGTCAGCGGACAGCAAATAATAACCGGATATGAAGAGACCAAAACACTGACTATCAACGACAAACATTACTTGTTGATGAACACCGATACCAGGCTCTCGATAGATTCGTGGATGCAGGGGGAAGGTCCCGGCTGTATGGTGAACCTTATCTCAGGCGAGATATTCGCCCATGTGGTACATGACGGCAGGCCTTTTGCGGTTCAAACTAATCACGTTCGCGCGGTGATCACCGGCACCACCTTTGACGTGAAGGTTTCGGAGGCCGCCACCACTTTGGCGGTGAGCGAAGGAGCCGTTCGGCTGGAGTCGGATAAAGGTTCGGTGGAGGTAAAGGCAGGCCAAAAATCGGAAATTGGTTTTAATTCGGCACCTACCCCTCCGCGGGCCTGTAACACCAGCCAGCTTATCGCCTGGGTGTGGGCGGATAAAATCAAGGAGGAACGGGCCGACGATATCGCCGATCTGAAAGGTTTTGCATCGGATGATTTCTGGAATCCAACCTTTTGGGCGCCAAGTCCAGGTCTGATTGATTACGATCAGTGGGTCGGTGAAAACCGGGACTGGTTTGAGGGGGAATTTCCCTGGATATTTCAATTGCGCGAGGCGTTTATCAAAGAAGGGCTTGAGGCGGATTATCCTTTGTTGTTGATTTTGTCGGGTGATATATGGCAGTTCGTTTTTGGCGAGGACATGCCGCGTCAAATTCCTATTTTGGCGGGGGAATCTTTGGGGAGAGTTGCTGGTCATTACGGTTTCGACCAGGAGTGGTTATCTAAGGCCGTTCCGGCAGTTCGATATGCAGATGCGGATAAGACCATAGAAGAGGAGTTTTGGGGTTTAGAGGCATTTGAGGCATGGTCTGACGGTTTTGCAGGGTCGGATTACAGATACACGAAGATTGACGACGCGCTGCTGTGGTATTCCTTTGGCGCCAGTATTTATATATTAAAGACCAGGACATTAGCCTGGCTGTGGGTACAGAATGACATGCCGGGCGGCAGGAGCGAGGCTAAAGGGGAATTATTATCTTTGTTAGATGAGCAAATACAGGCGGCGTATAAGATCGAAGAGGCGAGCATGCGCTTGATTATCACCACCAATATGCCCTGTTCGGCCGATTACATAGATCTGGCGGGGCAATTGAAGGATCAGATAGATACTTTGTACAAATGCGAGGAAAGCATTTTGGAGGTGCGGGATTTACATCCGCTATTACCAGGAAAAGGGTTTTATTAAGCGACGCAATTTTCGAATTGAAACGGTGATTAAAATGGCGCACGAACTTTTAGAGGTTCAGGAAGGTAAGACGGTTATTGATCGGAATTCTCACCATCTATTCCAGTATGGGGGGGACAAGATGCTGTATGATCTGGCGACGGGGGTGATATGCGAGTTGAATGATTTTACTTACCGGCTGTTGAGTCTTTGCGGCGGTCATTCGTGGGCGGAGGTACTAGATATTATTGCCAGGGAATATCCAGGCGTTCGCGAAGAAGAGATATCAGCAGCTCTGGATTCGCTTAAAGGGCATGGTTTTTTTAGGTACAAGTTTTCGGATGGGGAGATCCAGCATTCCCGTATAGACGGACTATGGGGTTTTAAGCCCAGGATGCTCCAGTTGTTTCTGGCGCAGAAGTGCAATCTGGCCTGTCGTTACTGTTATGCGGAAAACAGCGGATCGAACGCCAGAAATAAACTAATGAGCTGGGAGGTGGCGAAAGGCGCGGTGGATTATCTGGTGTCGAAGTCGGGTGAGCGGAGGGATTTAAGGTTTAACTTTTTCGGAGGGGAGCCGCTTTTGAATTATAAAGTACTCCAAAGAGCAGTGTCCTACTGTGAGGAGCTAAGCCAAAGGACGGGCAAGAAGTTTTCCTTTGAGTTATCGACCAACGGCATATTACTAAGTCGAGAGGTTGCGGACTATTTTGCCGAGCGCGACTTTCGCTTATGCATCAGCATCGACGGATGGCGGGAGATGCACAATGATCAACGTTTGTCGGGGGAGGGCAAGGATTATTACGACACGATTCTCCATAACGCCAAATATGCAGTTAAAAGATATAGAGAGCTTAAGTCAAGGATCAGGGTGAAGGTAAGGGCCAATTTGACTTGCCGGCACCATGATTTAAGAAAGACCGCAGAGTATTTGGAGGATCAAGGTTTTGAGGACATCGGGATTTGTTCGGTGGTGCCTCTTTGCTACGAAGACGAAACGCCCTGCGCCCTGACGGAAGAGCAGATGGATATAGTAGACTCTGATTATGAGCAGCTGCAACGGGAGATTCTTTCGGATCTGGAGCAAGGGAAGCGTTTGGGTCCCTACAGGGATAGATATATTTCCACGATGATCGCCCTGCAATTCCGGGCAATGCCGCTCATGGGCATTACCTGCGGCATAGGCAGGAACAGCAGTGCGGTGGATTGTGAGGGCAACATTTATCCGTGTCATCGTTACGTGGGCATGGAGAAGTATATTATGGGCAATATATTTTCCGGTTTGAGTCCCTCGCGGACGATAGGGTTGTATCATAAATACCATCAATGCATCTTAAAGGAATGCTCCGGCTGTTGGGCGCACAAGATTTGCGGGGGGGGATGTGCGTGGGAGCGGGCCGCGCCGGACGGGATAATATATAACAAGACATCATCCCATTGTGAAAGGTTCCGAAAGACCATGGAAACATTTATGTGGCTGGACAAAGAGATGCGTAAAAGATGTCCGGGCGTATATTCCGACATGCGAAAAAGCAGGCGAAGAGACGACGAAAGGTTCAATAACTGGAGATGGGATGAATGATCTTAAGCAACAATTTCAGATTTTAGAGGAGCCACCGGGGTCATATGCGATTTGAATGATTTTACTTATCGGCTGTTGGGTCTTTGCGGCGGTCATTGCTGGGCGGAGGCAATAGATATTATTGAAAGGGAATACTCTGGGGTCAGCGAAGAGGAGGTGCTGGCCACGCTGGACTTACTTAAAGGGCGTGGTTTTTTTTCTCACAGGTTTTTGGATCGGGAGATTCAGCATCCTAATATGGACGAACTATGGCAGCACAAGCCCAGGCGTCTTCAGTTGTTTTTGGCCCAGAAGTGTAATCTGGCCTGCCGCTACTGTTATGCCGAAAACAGCGGGTCGAACGCCAGGAATAAACTAATGGGCTGGGATGTTGCAAAAAGCGCGGTGGATTACCTGGTGAAGAGGTCGGGCGAGCGTGAGAATTTAAGGGTTACCTTTTTCGGCGGGGAGCCGCTTTTGAACTATAAAGTACTCAGAAGAGTGGTGGTCTACTGTGACGAGTTAAGCCAAAGGACCGGCAAGAAGTTTTCCTTTGAGTTAATAACCAACGGAACGTTACTAAACAAAGAAATCGCGGACTATGTGGCCGAGCGCAACTTTAGTTTACTCATCAGTATTGACGGATGGCGGGAGATGCATAATTTTCAGCGTCCCTCGGTGGACGGCAGGGATTATTACGACACGATTCTTAACAACGCCAAATATATAGTGAAGAGATACAGGGAGCTTAAATCCAGGACCAGGATATTTATAAGGGCGAACATGACACCCAGGTACCATGATGCCCGGAAGATCGTAGATTATCTGGAGGGTCAAGGATTTAATTCCGTGGGCGTTTCTTCGATTGTATCTTTGCCCTATGACGACGAAACGCCCGGCGCCCTGACCAGAGAGCAGATGGACGTAATAGACTCCGATTACGAGCAGCTTTTATTAGAGATTCTCTTGGATCTGGAGCAAGGGAGGCGTTTGAGTCCCTACCGGAATAGATATATTTCCACGATGGTCATGCATAAACTCAAAGAAGGCATGACGCTGGGCATTACCTGCGGCATAGGCAGGAACACCAATGCGGTGGATTGTGACGGCAACATATATCCGTGTCATCGTTACGTGGGCATGGACAAGTATATTATCGGGGATATATTTTCCGGTTTGAGTCCTTCCCGGACGATGGGGTTGTATCACGAATATAATCAATGCGCCTTAAAGGAATGCTCCGGTTGCTGGGCGCACAGGATTTGCGCGGGCGGCTGTGCCTGGGAGCGGTCCGCGCCGGACGGGGCGATATACGAGAGGATGCCCACGGATTGCGAAAGGTTCAGAAGGACCATTGAAAAATTTATGTGGCTGGACAAAGAGATGCGTAAAAGATGTCCGGGCGTATATTCCGACATGCAGAAAAGCAGGGGAAGAGGCGACGAAGAGATCAAAAACTGGAGTTGGGATTGAAGGTAAAGAAGATTTTTGGCGTTGGGTCGCCGGGCGCGGGCGGCAATATTGCCAAGAATGACAGAGGGACAGGACTTGCGGCTTTTTCAGGGACGACTATTTAGGAACCAGATGTTCAGAAAGGAGAACAAAGCGATGAATGAAAAGGAAAGAAAGCCAGCTGAAGATATGCTGTCAGAGGAGGCCCAATCCCGAAGGCAGTTTATCAAGAAACTGGGCACTGCCACCTTTGCGGTCACGGTAGTGGGCATGACGGGCCGGGGCGCTTTTGCGCGCTCGTGCGGCGGAGAATGCGATCCACCGCCACAGAGATTCTCCGGCGATACGGACACATGCCCTCCTGAGAGGCAGCGATTTGCCAGCGAAACGGATGAATCCTGCGCCAGCGGCGAACAACCATATACGAGATTCGCCGCGGAAACGGACGAGAGTTGCACCGAAGGAGCATATCAGAGATTCGCCGCGGAAACAGATGAAGAACCGCCGCCCAGATAATTAATTACAGTTTCGACAGTGCCGAAGACAGGTGTTGCGGCGCCCCAATAGGCCCTAAATGAGAGTTACAGCAGGACATTTATTCAAGACAATACTTGGGCCATGTTAGGGCTCTTGTTTCATTCTTTGAGGAGTCAGGCAGGCATGCCGGAATTTGCCAAGGCTGCTTATCCGGCTTCTCGGCTACTATCAAGAAGTTACTATTTGGTCGTCCCTGAAAGAGTCGCAATTTTTATCGGGCAAGCGCGGTCGTCGGGGGCCGGTGGTCACGGGGGCGGGTTCAAGTTTTCCGGCGCGGGCCCCAAGAGAGATGAGACCGGGGAAATAGAGGGTTGAAAGTCAGAAGGTTTAAGTATGATAAACCCGGCTAAGATCTCAAGCACCAAGCCTTTCAGCTACCACAAACTATCTGCCTCTTCATCGACTTATATGATAGGGGAAGCCGAACGACGGCGATTACCAAGAAGATCTCGACAGCTGCATCCATTATCTGCGGGAAATCGGCGCGATAGAAGTTTTGCCCTTTTTTTCCTTTTGGCGGATTAAATTAACACAGTTTTGGAGACGGTGCGGGGGTTGTTTGGGGATTAAGTTTCGAAAGATGCTGGGCGTGTATCCTCTGGTTATCAGATGCGTCATAATTAAAGAGAAGCTAAGCCGGCGGGCGTCGTCGTCGAAGTATTTGCGTCATCAGGCAGCCAAGCGAATATTATTAATTATACAGGGGGGCATAGGTGATATGATACTGAGCACGCCCATGCTATGTTTGTTGAGAAGGGTTTATCGCGGCGCTGTTATTGACGTAATTACCAAGGCCAAGTATGCCGGTTTTTTTGAGGGCTGCCCCCTCGTTAATCAGGTAATAAAATGGCCCGGCAACTCCGCGGTATTTGGCATTTTGGGTCCTCCGTGCCAATTATTAGAATCAATATACCGTAAATACGATATTACCATTTCCTGTGTGGAGCATTTTGGCGGGGCTTATCGATGGTTTACGGGCAAGGCTATATCTTATCTTTCGGAGGCGCCGGTGAGGATAGGGACTCTGGACGGCATAACCAGAAAATACCCCCGCATAGCCAGGCGTTTTCTGACTCAGGGGGTGGAGCAAAGACGGGAACACGAGGCCAGGCGGATGCTCAAATTGCTGGGCCCGCTGGGCATTAATAATACCAGAGAGCCTGCGAGGATATGGATTTCGCGCCGGGATCAGAGGGAACTAGATAAAATTTATCCGCTAAAAAATGCGTCCCGAACAAGAAAGAATCTGGTGGGGGTATCCCCTTTTACCGTTTTGCCCCGGCAATGGCCCTATGAAAGATGGAGCGGGTTAATTGATTATTTAATTGAAGAGGAGAAGGCCACGGTTGTCATGCTGGGGGCGAGGCAGAATTGCGATGACGCCGTATTTTTGGTACATATGTGTAAAAACAAGGATAAGATTGTCAGTCTGGTGGGTAAAACGACGCTGGGATCGCTCGGCGCCGTAATTAATTTGTTATCACTGCTTATCACGCACGACAGCGGACCGGCCCATTTTGCGGCCGCTTTACAGGTGCCGGAGATCGTTCTTTTTGCCTGGGCGAATCCGGGCCGGTGCGGGCCGTGGCAGAATAAAGCTTCTCTGGTCATCAGGAATCCATCCTTAAGAATAGCGGATATTGCTCTGGCGGAGGTCTGTCAAGCGGCGCGGCAGATGTTAGAGAAGGGGAATAAAAGACCTAACCTATCACATTAATATTTTGGGAGGTGCTTTTTGCTTTTAGGGGTTTTATGCCAAAGGGAAATAAATTAACCTTCGGGGGCGCGAAACTTTTCCAGGGCTTCGAGCACGTCTTTTATTTTCAGGGAGGTTTTATAGACTAAGACATTGTCTTTAATGATTGCCGCTGTGCGCAGAGACCGCTGGGGAACGGCTATAAGAATATTACGACGACGAAATTGCTGCAGGCTTTGTTTTTTATAGGCCAGATATTCCGGCGTCCAGAACCCGACAATTTCCAGCAGCACTTCGGCGCCGTCTTGGTGGCGAAAGACGAAATCGGGCACAAAGACCTTTTGACCTTCGTGGCAAATTACGCCCTCTCGGATCAATTGCCACCGGTCGCGGGCGGGCCCAAAGCGCTGCGCGAAGTTATCCTCCAGTTTTGAATCGAACTCTTCCGGGGGGGGCAGGTGACTGGTGAATTGGTCCTGATCGGAGAGGATAAGTTCGGCTTTTGTTTTCCACGGGGTCTGGACAACAGCCGACATCTGCCAGCCTTTACAGGCCAACAAGGCGGGCAGAAACCGGGCAAAACTTACCCCGTAACGGCGGGTTTGGCGCAGGACGGAGGCCGGTCCGGTGAATTCCATCACATATCTCAGGGGGCCGGTCCGTTCGATTTGATGCAGCAGGCCGGACAACTTGGCGTAGCGGAGGATGGTTTTGAAATCGCCCTTTGCCTTCACGGTCATTTTTTCCGCCCGGTAAAGACAGGCCTGCAACTGGGCCACGTTGTAACGGGAGAGCAGGGCTTCGGCGTCGGGAAAGCCGGGGAATTTTTGCAAGCGCTGAAAAGAGATCACGTCCGCGTAAAGCCGGGATTCGATCTCATCCCAGGGTCTGCCCAGCTTGCGGGCGATATTATTCTTTACTTGATGTTCCTGGTGCTCAAAGAGTTGATCGGGCTGTTTGACCAGGGGATGAAAGTCGGCGGCGGCGGAGAAGATCTGCATTCGTAAGCGGGCGGAGCGGCTCTGGGGGTCCTTTTCAAAGATGCCTTTTTCATCGAGGAGTTTGCAAAAGGATTCGATTCGGCGCCGGGGGCAATTGGGCTCCTTCATTAGAATAATTTCTATCTGCCGGTGCAACTGGCGCCGGGTTTTACCGGCGCCGCGGCGATAGGTCATAAGCATATGCTCGGCATGTTGGAGGTACTGCTGATGATCGCGGCGGAGTAATCGGTCGGGAAACGCGCGGCCGTTTCTATATTCGACGATGGAATGTTCGCTGGTAAGCATCGCTTTTCCGTCTTTTGCGGGAACGTATTACTTCTTTAGTGTTCTGGCAGACGACTTCGTAAAGGACGCCCCGGGTGTTGCCTGATTTTCGTAAGATTCGTCCCAGCCGCTGCTGGGCCTGGCGGGTGCTGGCCTGCCCTCCGATCACCACCGCCACCTTGGTCCGGGGGACATCCACACCTTCATCCAGGACACGATTGGCGACCAATACGCTGAATTGACTCCGGGCGAATCCGTCGAGCACCGCCAGACGTTCCTTTTTGCGCGTATGGGACAATATGGTGGGCGCCAGAAAGCGGCGGGATATATCAATGGCCATCATATTGGAACCGGTAAAGACCAAAACCGGTTCGCCCTTGTGCAAACGGAAGATATCCTCCAAGACGCGGAGTTTTTCGGCGGCCCGGTCTTCGATCGACGCTTTGAGATAGTAGGCCTTGAGGGCCTGACGGGCCCGGGGATCGTCACCTGATTCATTACATAAATGCTTCCAGGTGTATCCGGGCTGCTCCTTTCTTTTGTTAATGATAAACTGCCTCACCAGGTTGCTGCATTCATCATAGGTTTTTTGTTCGTGCTCATTTAATTGGACGGGTATTCGAATCACGTCAAAATCCGCCAAGGTGCTGCCTTTGGCCCGGTCAAAGGGCATGCGATAGGCCACCGGTCCCACCAGTTCGTCCAAATCCTCGTGTAAACCGTCGGAGCGCTGGGGGGTAGCCGTCAGGCCCAGTCGATAGACGGCGGTGCTGAGCAGCGCCGCTTCCCGTCGGCATCTGCCGGGGAGATGATGCTCTTCATCGAATATTAACAAGCCGAACCTGTCGCCCATCTTGTCCATATGAATATAGGCGCTATCGTAGGTGGTCGCCGTTATGGGCTTCAAATTATGCAGACCGTCTCCCACTATGCCGGCGTTATAGCCGAAGGTATGGAGGATGCGGCGATGCCACTGGTACATCAGGTCGCGTACCGGGGCTACCACCAGGGTTGCCACTTTTTCCCGGTCCATGGCCGCCAGCGCCACTTCGGTTTTTCCGGTGCCGGTGGGCATGATAACCTGTCCACGACGACCGGCTTTCATCCAGGCCGCCAGGGCCTCAACCTGTTCCGGTCTGAGGGGGGGGAGATCCACGCCGGCCCAGTCAAGGTTTTCAGGCCGGGGCACCCGGTCAATAAAGTTCGAGCCCAGCTTCCGGCGCAGCCATTTTCGTACTCGGTCGTAGTGATAGGCGCTGCACCTCCAGGCATTCACCCGATGATCCCATCTCCAGATTTGCCGCTCGCCGTCAGCGAGCGTGAGGTTATTAATATTGCCCTGCAATAAGAGGGTTCCCTGATCGAATGAAAGGGCAACCGGTCTTTCAGAACCATTGGCATTCATGGATCAAACTGATAAAGTTGGTTGTTAGAATTTGCAAGAAAATTCTATGGGGTAAAAAAGTAAGCCAAGCAATTTTGGCGCCGGATCGACCGCCGGCGTAAAACCAGTTGGGTAAACGGCACGATTATAATTAGATAATCCCTTGCCAAACAGGAGTTTAGTGCTTCTTCAGGGGGGGCTGGGGGATTTGAGTTGGTGACCTGCTGCACGGGAAAAAAGAGACGTTTTAAGGTGAGGTTTAAGGCGGCAAGCGTCTCGATGAGGCCTGAGAGGTCCCAGAAGGCCCCAGGACGGCGTAGGGGCGATTTTCCGGGGCCGGATAAGCAAATAACTAAGGGTTTTTGGGTGCGGGGCGATAGAATCGGCGGTAAAACGTTTACAAACCGACCGTCACGGACACAATAAAAACGTGCCCCTTGAGGCCCCGGCGATCCAGACTTTAATCCTCCGCCTGATTGCCGGGGCCGCTTTTCGCATCCGGGCCGAAAATCCTTGTGGTTGGAACTACACCGCAAATAGGAGTCAGCCCCGTTCCCCCCCATAAACTTACCTTTTTTTTCTGTCGATAAGCACTTTAGGCGGGGATTACGATATGGGCTTACGGGTGATCGGGATTATAGGGGAGAAAACTCACCTTTCCCACGCCCGCAGGCCGTTTCTTTGACCACCCTATCCCACAGGCCTAAAATGAATATAAGCTCTCCCCCTTCAGAGAGCCCAGGCTCTGGATTTTTTCCCCTTTGTCCCAGAGCCGCTTCTTTCTATAGTTGACAGCCCCAATGCACAGCGATAGAATATCCTCACGAAGATGTATAGGCCCCCGGTCCCACCTAACCCAATTTTGCCGGGGGCCGGGTTTTATATGGACTCACGCAGCAGTTGTTGATATAATAGAGATCTTAAAACCACCCGCATTAGGGAAATGGCCCCGGTGATTCAAACCTTCCTCCTTGACGCCGGGGCCTGATTTTCGCATATGGACCGAAAACCCTTGTGGTTGCGTTTGCGGCGGGCTAATTGGGTCATTGGGGGCGAGATTTCCGGCCCGGCTACAGGCCCGAGGGCCATTAACTTTTTCCTTTCCCTTTGTTAGTCAAGGAGTTATACTGACAGGGCCCGGGATTCTTTGAATTTACATGCTCTATGAGGCAAGCCATGACAGCACCTTCGGCGATATTGAAGCTGGTCGAGATTTTTGATCGTAACCGCGAGGTTTATACCTCAGGGACTTATAACGAGACGCAGCTGCGGCGGGAGTTTGTCGATCCTTTTTTTACGGCTTTGGGCTGGGACGTGGCCAACGTGCGTGGTTATGCCGAGGCCTACAAGGACGTCATCCACGAAGATGCGCTGAAGGTGGGCCCGGCCACCAAGGCCCCGGACTACTGCTTTCGGGTGGGGGGGACGCGTAAATTTTTCGTGGAGGCGAAGAGGCCGGCGATTGACATCAGGTACGATATCCACCCGGCCTATCAACTGCGTCGCTACGCCTGGTCGGCCAAGCTGGGTCTTTCGATTTTGACCGATTTTGAGGAGTTTGCCGTCTATGACTGCCGCGTGCGGCCTATAAAGACCGACAAGGCCTCAACCGCCCGCACCTTATATATCAAATACGATCAATATCCGGGGCGCTGGGGGGAGATTGCGGGTGTTTTTGCCAAAGAAGCGGTATTAGAAGGTTCGTTTGATAAATACGTGGAATCGGCCCGTCGTAAGAAAGGGACCGCCGAGGTGGATGCCGCTTTCCTGGCCGAGATCGAGACCTGGCGCGACGCCCTGGCCCGCAATATTGCCCTGCGGAATCCGTCACTTTCCAACCGCCAGCTTAATTTTGCCGTCCAGCGGACCATCGACCGGATAATTTTCCTGCGGATATGCGAGGACCGGGCCATCGAACCTTACAGTCAGCTTCAGGCCCTACTTGCAGGCCCCCCAATATCTATAAACGCCTCCTGACCATTTACGACCGGGCCGATGAACGTTACAATTCCGGTTTGTTCTACTTTCACCCGGAGAAGGGCCGACCCGACGCCCCCGATGAACTCACCCCCAAACTTACCATCGACGACAAGATCCTCAAAGACATTCTTGAAAAACTCTATTACCCCGAAAGCCCCTACGAGTTTTCGGTGCTGCCC
>LJUC01000242.1 GCA_001303695.1 Phycisphaerae bacterium SM23_30 | reverse complement strand
TGGGATTTGCCATATTGTATGCGGCGGTCTTCAGCGCCTCCAGTTTTTATCATTTAATCGGATCAAACACCGCCCTGGGTCTATCAATATTAGTGACGGTGGGGGCTATGTTCTATGCCGTGGGGATGAATGAGATACTGGCGGCATTTTTATCCCTGGTGGGCGGTTATCTGGCGCCGATTATTGTATCCACCGGGGAAAATCGACCTCATGCCCTTTTCGGATATGTAACCATCCTTAGTATTGGCGCTATGTTGTGTGCATTATTCCGCAAATGGCGTACGGTCAATCTATTGGCTTTTTTCGGAACCTTTGGACTCTATACCGGTTGGTTCGAGAAATTCTATCGACCCGCCGCTCGGGCCGCCGAAGTAATGCCCCAGCAGTTACCTGTCGCCCTGACTTGGCTGGGCGTGTTCTTTGTGATATTTCTGGTGTTGCCCATCCTCTATGAACTGGTTAAACGAGTCAACGCCAAAAAAGAGGACGTTGTGCTGGTGGTCTCTAACGCCGTAGTCGTCTTTTATTATTTATGTATGATCCTTTTTGTCAAATACCGCCCCGCCTTGGCAGTAGCGTCGTTGGTGGTTTGCGGGGCCCATCTGGGCTTGAAGCAAGTGGTCAATACCAGGAGTCGTCAGGATGTGCCTTTGCGGCTGTCGCTGCTGGTTATCAGCATGTTTTTTGTAACCGCCGCCATACCCATGTATCTGAAAATGTACGCCGTCGCCATTGCCTGGGCCGGCGAGGGCGTCATTTTAACGGTCATTGGTATCCGCTACCGTAACACCTGGACCCGCACGGGCGGCTTTATCGCATTGATCCTGAGCGGAATATGGCTGACGCAGGAATTGCCCCTCCACAAGGCGGCCTTTACTATAATCTTGAATCCTTACTTCGGATCGTGGTGTTTTGCCGCCGCCGCCTTATATATCTGCCATATGATTTATCGCCGAACCACAACCGTGGAAAAAAAACAAGCCCACCTACTGAACCAGGTGCTGTTTGGTGCATTTTGGGCGGTGCTGCTGGCGGCGGCGTTGATGGAATGGTACTGTCATACCCGTTTCAATTTGGTAGCCACGCCCCAACAGCCTTATCGGCACTATCTCAGCAAGGGCTATGTAGTCATTTTAACGGTATTCATGTTGCTGCTGCTGGCCCGACCGATTTGCCCGGCGGGATGGTTCTGGGTGGTCGGCGCCGCTATCCTTGGCGGTATAGTTTCGGCTTTTACCCTGATCGATTTTCCCAACTTTTACCACGATCGTTTTGCCATATTTGCCAACGGCAGTTTTGCCCTTGGTTTAACTTGCGTAGCGGGTCTTTGCGCCGCGGCACTGCTGTTGCGGCGGCAAGTAACGGAAAACTCCCATAATCGCCAACACGCCTTCGGATTTGTCCTGGCCGGGGTATCTGTCTTGTGGGTGTTGCTCACCGAGGAAATCTACCTGTACTGGAAGTTTTTAGGCCAAGCCACCGCCGACCCCCAACGCTGCGCTTTTATGGGACAAATGTATATCTCGGTTATGTGGGCTATTTACGCCGCCCTGTTAATGACGATCGGCTTTGCGAAAAAATCAAAGATCTTCCGGTATATCGCCCTGGGCCTTTTCCTGCTGGTGATCCTCAAAGTATTTATTTTCGATATGAGCAATCTGAAAAGCGTTTATCGCATCGCCGGCTTTGCCGTGCTGGGCATTACCCTGGTGGGTATTTCCTATCTGTACCAGTACGGCAAAAAGAAAGGCATGTTCCCCGAAGTCTCGGTTACTCCGGAGACGGAGGATATTCAAAAATGAAAAATTTCTTCATCCGGACGACGATAATTACGGCAACGCTGCTCACGTCGAGCCCCTGCGGATGGGGTCAGGATTGGTCCGTCTGGAAGTATCAGGCCGAAGTGTCGCGGCAAACAAGTGATGAACCATACTGCAAATTGATGTTGACGCCGCCCGCGTATGGCCGCAGCCAGGCCCATCTGGCCGATCTCAGATTGGTCGGTTCGGACGGTTCACAAATTCCCTACATCCTGTTTAAGCTAAAAGACGACGTCGAAAGAAAAAAAATTGAACCGGCTATAATTGACCGATCCGCCGCCCCTGCCGGCGCCGCCGGCATCACGGTGGATTGTGGCGCCGACGTGGTTAAAAACACTATTACGGTCGAAACTGATGGTTTTATTTTCCGACGGGCGGTGAAAGTGGAAGGTTCGCCGGATAACCAAAATTATTATACCTTGGTGCAGAACGCATATATTTTTGCCGTCGCCCACCCCCAAGGCGTCAAACGATTCAGCCGGGTGGCGCTGCCCCAAAATGATTTTCGTTATCTTAAAATCACCGTGACACCGTCGGCCTCGGAAACCCAGCCCCTAAAGATCGAACAGGTAACTATCGAACGGCACGAACGGACCACTGCACAGCGGCTTCCCGTGCCTTTGGTTCATATAGATCAACAGGAAGATAAGGAACAGCAGGCCAGTTCTTACCTTTATGATCTGCAGTTCGCTAATATCCCCTTAACGGAGGTTACACTGGAGGTTGACGATGAGGCGTTTTACCGTTACGTAACTATCGAGGGCCGCGACCGGGCCTGGCGACAAGTCGAAATTGTCGGCGAGGATAATCGCCCTCGCTTCCGCCGGGAAGAGGTCCCCTGGCGGCACTTATCTACGCAGGCCGTTTATAGGTACCGCAGCCAGGACGGTAAAGATTATGAATCCTTGGGACTGTCTTTGCCGAATATGATTACGCCCCGTTTCTTAAAAATAACCATCAAAAATTACGACGACAAATCCTTAACTGTTACCGCCGCCTGGGGTCAAATGCTGCCTCACACCCTGATATTTCCCTCGCCCCCCTCAAAATCATGTCTAATGTACCTGGGATATGACCAAGCCTCGCCTCCCAAATATGATCTGGCCCTGCGCCTGACCAATCCCCAGAACGTCCCGGCCGATACCGCCGAATTGGGGCCCATCGAAGCCAATCCCTTATGGGACGCACCGCCCGCACCCACCGTGCCCTGGACCGAGCAACACAAGATTCTGTTCTGGCTCTTGTTGGTCCTGGCGGTATTGATTTTAGGGGTTTTTATCGGCAAATCGTTAAGGAACATCCTCCGCCAACCGGATAAAGGTTAATGACTTCAGGGCGCATTCGACGGCCCACGCCGCCAACGCGCCCTCATCAAAATCAGCGGCCAATAAAATTTTTTTCTGTAAACTAACTTAAAATCCGGAAAAATTCACCGAATAACATACTTAAATTCTTACTTTTGTTTTCTTTCTCATCCACCCATTCACCCATCCACCCATCCACTCAAAAAAGGCCGCCGACCCCGAAAACCAATACCGGCGGACTTTTGTTTTTTATCAATCAAACGGTAGGATGGGCTCCGCCCATGCCGAAATAAAAAAACAGTGTTAATCAGTGTAAATCTGTGTCTAAAAAATAGCCGTGTTTGTCAGTGTCAAAAATCAAATCTTGTCAATCTTGTAAATCATGTCTAAAAATTCCTTTCACTCACCTGCCCCGATCAATCACCCGGATGGCGTCGCTGCCGCTGAAATGTTCGCCGGTGATTAAATAACCTTCAATAGTAATAGTTTTGTCGCCTTCTAAAAGAGGCAGCCCAATAAGCGCCTGCCGGTCAAACTTCACCGTCAAATCGAGAATACCATCCTCATCCCGGTCGCCGACAAGGTGTCGATCAGGACGCAAATGCTGCTGATAAACTTAAAATAGAATTCCTATCAAAGATGAAATACTATGGATTAAATTACCCCTCCCCCTTTGCTAGTCAATAAAAAATCCGCAAGATAGTAAAATTATGGATAAGCCAATGCTCAATCTGACCGAAAAATCAACGATAATTGTTATAACTAACCTAATTACAAGAACATAAGGAATTTTGTCATTCCTGATGACAGGTGAATGGGCCCGGCCCTGCGGCAAGACAATGTAGGCTTCCGAAACGTCGCGCCGGACCGTGGTGCCGTCCGCCAGGGTAAAGGACATCTGGCGTTGAGCTTTTAGTTTCAAGGCTTGCCAGGTTTTTCGGGGGAGAACGGTGTACGTTGCCCCGCTGTCCAAAAGAAAACGCACCGTCCGTTGTTTCTGGCGAGGATTTCCTACCTTGCCCTGCACGTATATAATACCAACGATTATTACTTCAAATCTCCAATATTTAATAATAACGTATTTTATAGGTTGAGTCTATGTCTTTAGAGACCTATGGTGAGCCGTCCTTATGGGTTATTTTGTTCTTCAAATACCTTTGAATTATATACTTACGTACGTGATTGATCGGGCCGGGGGAAAAATTTCTCAATTTTGTCTCTTGACAGTCCGACAAATTATGGTAAGATTTAATTGTCTGTCAGGTAGGGTTTGGATGCTCTATCTGGTGGCTTTTTTATAGGCAGTCGCGTTTATTGCTGTAAGCTCTTGTTTTTCAAGAGTTTACGGCTTAAACGGCGGTTGCCCCCATGTTCTTTGACAAGTGAACAGTTGTGACGCAGCGAGAATGTGGGTTGCCCGGGAACCTGTGACAGCCTGGGCGACTGTAAATATCCAACCGGCCTCTCACGGCCGGTAGGTGTGTTTTTCAACATTCTCGTGCACAGACGTGAGTGTTGAGCCTAAATCGAATGCCAACGAACCTGATATGGGCAGGTGGCGGTTGGCGATTCCGCTTATCATGGCTGGAAGCCCCTAACCGGGGCGAGGTTGATAAGCAACGGATTCGCCGCGGTTGGAAGCCCTTTCAGGTTCGGCAAACGATAAAAACTGAAGAGTTTGATCCTGGCTCAGAACGAACGCTGGCGGCGTGGCTAAGACATGCAAGTCGTACGGATCATCTCATTGGGTAACCGAAGGGATGATTAGTGGCGAAAGGGTGAGTAATGCATAGGTAACGTACCCCGATCACCGGGATAGCGGCGGGCCTTCGGGTCCTTTAGCGAAAGTGCCGGTAATACCGGATAATATCCTGACATCGCATGGTGTTTGGATCAAAGGTTTCGGCTGGTTTGGGAGCGGCCTATGTCGTATCAGCTTGTTGGTGAGGTAACGGCTCACCAAGGCAACGACGCGTAGCGGGACTGAGAGGTTGACCCGCCACATCGGGACTGAGACACTGCCCGGACCCCCACGGGGGGCTGCAGTAACGAATATTGCGCAATGGACGAAAGTCTGACGCAGCGACGCCGCGTGCAGGATGAAGCCCCTCGGGGTGTAAACTGCTGTCAGGGCTAAGAAAGGGGCGCTCCGGCGCCTTTGATCTAACCCAAAGGAAGGACCGGCTAAATTCGTGCCAGCAGCCGCGGTAATACGAATGGTCCAAGCGTTGTTCGGAATCATTGGGCTTAAAGAGCACGTAGGCGGGAGATTAAGTGTCTTGTGAAATCCCTCGGCTTAACCGAGGAATTGCGTGGCATACTGGTCTCCTTGAGGCAAGTAGGGGTGTGTGGAACTACAGGTGGAGCGGTGAAATGCGTAGATATCTGTAGGAACGCCAGCAGAGAAGTCGGCACACTGGGCTTGTACGGTGTCCCTGCCATATTTATATGAAAGGGACGCCTTCTGACGCTGAGGTGCGAAAGCGTGGGGAGCGAAGAGGATTAGATACCCTCGTAGTCCACGCCGTAAACTATGTCTACTAGGTTGCGGAGGTTCTGACGCCATCGCAGCCGCAGCAAAAGCGCTAAGTAGACCGCCTGGGGAGTACGGTCGCAAGGCTAAAACTCAAAGGAATTGACGGGGGCTCACACAAGCGGTGGAGCATGTGGCTTAATTCGAAGCAACGCGAAGAACCTTATCCTGGGTTTGACATGCTTGGATGCCCTGCCTGAAAGGGATTTGGGCTGCCTTCGGGTGAAACTTGCACAGGTGCTGCATGGCTGTCGTCAGCTCGTGTCGTGAGATGTCGGGTTAAGTCCCTTAACGAGCGAAACCCTTATCGTTAGTTACCAGCGGGTTATGCCGGGGACTCTAGCGAGACTGCCGGTGTCAAACCGGAGGAAGGTGGGGACGACGTCAAGTCCTCATGGCCTTTATGCCCAGGGCCGCACACGTGCTACAATGGCGGCGACAAACCGATGCAATACCGTGAGGTGGAGCAAATCGGAAAAAGGCCGTCCCAGTTCGGATTGTAGGCTGCAACTCGCCTGCATGAAGTCGGAATCGCTAGTAATCG
>LJUC01000241.1 GCA_001303695.1 Phycisphaerae bacterium SM23_30 | reverse complement strand
TTGGGCAAGGCGGCGGAATACCGAGACGAAGAGACGGGCAATCATATATTGCGGGTGGGCTGCTATTGCCGGGCGATTGCGGAGGAGCTGCAAAGGGGGCGGGAATTTTCGGAGATGATATTTTTATCGAGTCCGATGCACGATATCGGCAAGATCGGGATATCGGACCGGATACTGATGAAGCCGGGCAGGCTGACGGCGCAGGAGCGCAAGATCATGGAGCGTCACTGCGAGATCGGCTATGAGATATTGATGCGGGAGCCGGAGGGATTAAAGCCTTTTCTGCGATGGCATCGGAACCACTTTGCGGCGCGGCGTTGCCGTAATCCGATCCTGGAGATGGCGGCGGCGATAGCACTGGGCCATCATGAGAGGTGGGACGGGAGCGGATATCCGCAGCGATTATCAGGGGCGGAGATTCCGCTGGCGGCACGGATAGTGGGTCTGGCGGACGTTTACGACGCTTTGCGTTCGGGGAGGCCATATAAACGGGCCTTTAGCGAGGCAAAGACGCGGGCCATTATGGCAGAGGAGGAGAAGGGGAAATTTGATCCGGAGGTATATGCCGCTTTTGAGAAGCTGAGGGAGATCTTCAACGATATTCACGAGCAGTTTTCGGAGGAGGCCAGCCAGGAGAGATTTATGTCGGTTTGAGGGGGATTAAAACAAAGGAGCAGATATTATGAGCGAGGAGGCACGAGACAAGAAAGGGCAGGTAAGGGGGAGGTTTCAAATGAGTATAGGGAGCAAGTTTTTAATGGTGGTGGGTTTTTCGGCGGTAATAATTTTTGGACTGGTGCTTTACCGCACCTGGTCCCAGAATAATTTTCATACGAGGAAGTTATTGACCAAGCAGGCGGAGTTGGCGCTGCAATTTGATCTGGCTATACGAGAATACATGGGCGAGACGATCCGTCCCTTCGTGGAGCAACGGGTGGGGGAGGAGGAATTTTACCCGGAGACCATGTCCACATCTTACGCGGCGCGGAGTATATTCGAGAAAGTACGTCAGGAGTGTGGCGATTACATTATCAAGTTTTCCTCGGATGATCCGCGGAATCCGCGTAATCGGGCGGGTGCGGAGGAGCTCAAGCTGATCAATTATTTCAACGCGAATCCGTTGGCCAAGGAATGGACGGGGGAGATTGCGGTGGAGGGTCGGAAATATCAGGCGTATTTTGCGGCGCGGCGGATGGAGGAGAGCTGCCTGCGTTGCCACGGCGAGCCGGCAGATGCGCCGCAATCGCTGCGGGAGCGCTACGGGGATCAAGCGGGCTTTCACCGGCCGGTAGGGGAAGTGGTGGCGTTGGATACGATTGCCATACCCAGCGACGAATTTAGAGCGGCGGCGTTGAGACACACGGCCATCAATTCCCTGATATTGATAACGGCACTGGGATTGCTGCTGGCGGGGATCTACGGGTCGTTTCATTATCTGGTGGCCCGGCGTCTGGGTATAATCTCCAGGCATTTTAAAGACGCGGTCGAACAGGAAGGGGATTTGAAGATTACCCCGATAGAGCCCGGCGGGGATGATGAGATCGGGGTTTTGGCCGAGAGGTACAACGGGCTGGCGCGGCAGCTGCGCGGGGTATATGAATCACTGGAGCAGCGGGTAGCGAAGCGGACGTACGATCTGGAACAAGAAGTGGCCGAGCGTAAAGCGGCGCAAGAAAAGCTGAGCGAAGAAAAAGACAAGGTGCAAAACTATCTGGACATTGCGGGAGTGATATTATTAGCCATCGACAAGAGTCAGAAAGTCACGCTGATCAACAAGAAAGGCTGCGAGATTCTGGAGGACGTACAAGAGAATATTTTAGGGGAGAACTGGTTCGACAATTTTCTTCCGGCAGAGAGACGAGAGGAGGTAAGAGGGGTTTTTATAAAGTTGATGAGGGGCGAGATTGAATCCTTTGAATATGCGGAGAATTTTATTCTGACCAGGAAAGGCAAAGGGAAGATTATAGCCTGGCACAACACGGTGCTGCGAGACAAAGAGGGTAAGGTTATGGGCACACTCAGTTCCGGGGAAGACGTTACGGAGCGGAAACGGGCGGAGGAGGAGCTGGCACAAGTAAACAAGCAACTGGAGGTTTCGGCGGAGCAGGCCGGTCTGCTGGCGCAGGAGGCGGTTATCGCCAACCAGGCCAAGAGTAATTTTCTGGCCAACATGAGCCACGAGATACGCACGCCGATGAACGGGATAGTGGGGATGGCGGATTTGCTGGCGGAGACGGAGATGAACGAGGAGCAGCGAGATTACCTGCGGACCATGCAAAGTTCGGCGGAGTCGCTGTTAAGCATCATCAACGACGTGCTGGATTACTCGAAGATAGAGGCGGGCAAGATGAGCCTCGATCCGATATCATTCGACGTACGCGAGGCGGTGGAAGAGTTAGCGGACATGACGGCCATCCAAGCCCAGAAAAAGGGGGTGGAGTTTGTTTTTCGCTGCGGGCCGGAGGTTCCGCGTCGCATCGTCGGGGATGCGGATCGGATTCGTCAGGTGCTGAGCAACTTCGTCAACAACGCCATCAAGTTCACAGATGAAGGACACATATTAATCGATATCGAATGCGAGAAAAAGGACGAGACTCACGTACAGCTTCGTTTTTCGGTGGAAGACACGGGGGTGGGGATTGCCAAGGAGAAGCAACAAAACATTTTTAGCAAGTTTACCCAGGCCGACACCTCGACGACGCGTAAATACGGGGGCACGGGGCTGGGGCTGGCCATATCCAAACAGCTGGTGGAACTGATGGGGGGCAAGATTGAGTTAGAAAGCGAATGGGGTAAAGGTTCGACATTTTGGTACAGTCTTTTGCTGGGGCGGGACGGCAAAGGAGACGAAGATAAAGGGCCCCCAGGAAATTTGGAGAATCTACGGGTACTGATCGTGGACGACCACCCGCTCAGCCGGCAGGTGCTTCAAGAACAGATAGGCGCCTGGAAGATCCGCAACGATGCGTGCGGCGGGGGGGAAGAAGCGCTGCAGTTATTACGCGAGGCGGCGGCGGCGGGCGATCCATATCAGATAACTATCCTCGACCAGCAGATGCCGGAGATGGACGGCGAGCAGTTGGCGCGTGAAATTAAGGGGGAGACGGCCCTGAAAGAAACGGTTTTACTATTGCTGACCACAGGGGGTTTTAAGGGCGAGGCCAGGCAGAGGGCCGAGGCGGGGATCGCGGGTTATCTGTGCAAGCCGGTACGACAATCACAACTGATGGAGGCGTTGGTCAAGGCCCGGGGGGTATTTGAAAAGGGTATTTCGACGGAACTAATCACCCGATGAACCCTAAAGGAGGAGGGAGATCCGGCGCCGGAAAAGCAGCGCTCGCTGTTATTTTAATGACGAAGGACGAAAGACGAAGGAATGACGTAATTCGAATGACTAAATTCGAGTGATTTATGAAGCGCCGCGTCAGTTGAGAGGGGCAGTATTTCTCAGGGGGGAAGGGGCTTGCATTAAGGGGGTAAATTGTGTAATATTCTGCCAGTTAAACCGACCATAATTATACCGGCAACGAAAGTTTGGTAAAAGTTCAGCAGGAAATTACTACGGGGAGCACGATGTAATTAAAATTACGAGGTCCGAAGAACATAATTTTGGTGCAGAACCATGAGATTCTTCGCTTCGCTGAGAATGACGATGTAAATTATTTTCTGCACCCCTCAGTAAAAGGTGTGAGCCGGAGGTTTTAGCACACAAGCTCAGATACTTAAAAGAACCATGCAGGCAGTTTTAGTGGAAAAAGTCAGTAAGTCTTTTAACGGTCACCAAGCGGTTGACTCGTTGTCTTTCGGGGTGGCCGGGGGGAGCATATATGGTTTTCTGGGACCCAACGGGGCGGGCAAGACCACCACCATCCGGATGATTATGAATATTATCCGTCCGGACGGGGGTCGAATTGAGATTCTGGGGGGCGTGTTTAATTCTCTGACCACCAACCGGATCGGGTATATGCCGGAAGAGCGGGGTTTATACCGGAAGATGACGACAGAGAAGGTGCTGGGGTATTTTGGGGCGATCAAAGGGCTGTCGTCTTCGGAATTGTCGCGGCGGGTGCCGGAATGGCTGGAACGGGTGGAGCTGAGCGAGTGGTCGAAAAAGAAGGTGGAGGAGCTTTCGCGGGGGATGCAACAAAAGCTGCAGTTTGCGGCGACGGTGATTAATGATCCGGATTTGCTGATTTTAGACGAGCCCTTTTCGGGCTTAGACCCGGTGAATCTCGATCTGCTCAAGGGGATAATTCTGCAAAAGCGACAGGAGGGCAAGACGGTGCTTTTTTCGACGCACGTGATGCACGAAGCGGAGCAACTATGCGACCGGATTTTATTGATTAACAAGGGCCGCGCGGTGGTGGAGGGGACGCTGGACGAGATTCGGGGGCGATGGCAGTCGCATACGATTTCGGCGGAGCTGGAGGGGGAGACGAGCTTTATGAAGGCGCTGCCGATGGTGACGCAGGTAAACACCCAAGGGAAACGTCTGGAGATTTCCCTGGTCGAAGAGGCCGATCCCCAGGAGTTTCTTCAGGAGCTGATAGGGCGCGTGGGGGTGAAGGCCTTTGAGATCAAGGTGCCCACGCTGCACGAAATTTTTGTTAATCTGGTGAAGAAGACGGATGCATAAGATTTACAAAGTAGCCCGGCGTGAATATCTGGACAGCGTGCGGACGAAGACCTTCATTATTTCTTTGTTAATGACGCCGCTTTTTATCGGAGTAATGGTGTTCATCAACAGCAAGATGCCCAAGCTTGCCGGCGATCCGATCCAGCCGCCGGTGCGCAAGGTGCAGCTTACCGACCTGACCGGTCAATTGACACCCAGGATTAAAGCCCGGATCGACAAACACAACCAGGCTAATCCGGAACACCAGATCCGGCTCGAGGAGACAGAAGACGATCAGGACCCTGAGCAGGTCAAAGAAAGCGCCAAAGCCCGGATACTTAAGGGCCAGCTCGACGTTTATGTAATAATCGATAAAGATATTATCGACGGGGAGGGGCGCCTGCAGATTTACACCCAGACCACGCGGATAGTAAACATGCGCTTTGTGGACACGATGGTAGGATTTTTGCGGAATGCGATTATTGAGCAGAGATGTGTAATGAATGACGTGAGCTGGGAATTTTTCGCCAAATTAGATCGTTATATTCCCTACGAAAGGCTGGACCCGGCGTCGGCGGAGGGCGAGAGAGTTGAAGAAGGGCAAATTATAGCGTCACTGATGGTGCCGTTTTTATTTTTGTTCATGATGTTTTTCGGCATATTCGCGATGGGCCAGCAGATACTCACCAGCGTGGTGGAGGAGAAGAGTTCGCGGATTATCGAGATGCTGCTTTCGGCGTTGACGCCGTTCGAGTTAATGGCGGGCAAGATTTGCGGTTTGACGGCGGTGGGATTGACGGTGATAACGATCTGGGCGGGGGCGGTGTACGGGGTGGTTTTGCGGCTGGGGATAAACATCCCGGTGGGTTGGGAAATCCTGCCCTATTTTGCCATATATTACGTGCTGGGCTTTATGCTTTTGACCTCCATTCTGGCGGCGATAGGCTCCACCTGCAACACCACCAAGGAAGCCCAGAGCATGTTGATGCCCGTTACGATCATATTTGTTTTACCGATGATGTGCTGGTTTATCCTGGCCCAATATCCCGACGGGGTTCTGGCGACGACTTTTTCGTTTATCCCCCCGATAACGCCGATGGTGATGATGCTGAGGATTGCGGCCAGTCCGGAGCTTTCGATCTGGCAGATTATCGCCACCATCGTGCTTCTGGCGGGGTCGGTGCCGGCGGTGATGTGGATGGCGGCCAGGATTTTCCGGATCGGGATACTCATGTACGGCAAGCGTCCCGGGGTGAAAGAGATTCTCCGGTGGATGAAGGCCGCTTAAGGGTAATAGTCGATAGCGGCGACAAAACCAAGATGACGGCGTAAGCCGGACAGGGCGGGGGGCCAAGCCCCATTCTACGGGAGCTGCGGCGGGGTAAAAAAAGCCTTTCTTTTTATTTTGTCAAACGACGTTTAAGGTTATATTATAACAGCAGTTATTTTACCAACGTTAAAAGACTTTACCTTCAGGAGGCAAATCAATGAAGAAGCAATTATTTATGACCATGGCCGGGGCACTATTTTTACTAAGCTGGAGTATGGAGGCGGCGACGGGCGTCGATCCGCAAAGGAGGGAACGCACAGCGAGTTACG
>LJUC01000240.1 GCA_001303695.1 Phycisphaerae bacterium SM23_30 | reverse complement strand
CGTTCAATCGCCTTTCCCCGCCAGGTTTGCATGTATCTGGCCCGCGACCTGACCAACCATTCCCTGGAAGAGATCGGAGGCCACTTCGGCGGCCGCGACCATTCCACCGTCCTGCACGCCTACCGCACCATCGACAAACTCTGCGACCACGACCATAATATCCGCGCCACCGTCGATGCCCTCGTCGCCAGCCTCACCGAAAAACAAATGAGTATATAAGCGAACGGGTGGATTAATAGCCGAGGAAACAGAGACAAAGATCCGATGTCTCCAGCGCCAAGCAAGCTTTCATAAGCTTTAGATCTAACTCTTGAACTATAATCTACACCTCGGCGATTGGAATGCGATAATGGCATCAAGGGAAAATAAATGGGGCAAGATCAAGAGGGGATTAGCCAAACGGGGAAAGATACTTTTCTGGGCTACATGTATATTTACCGCTACCGGCTTTCTGGGGAGGTTTTTCATGCTTTTTGAACTCACATCGCACTTCAGGATGCAGTACTTTGTCATCCTGTTAATTGCCGGGGTGATATATTGTTGCAAGAAAAAATGGATTCTGCTGTCAATAGCAGCGGTTTTCTTTATCGCAAATGTAGCAGTTATACTACCCTGGTATGTGCCCGACAGAGATAAAGGTGCGGACTCGTATAGTCAGCCGTTGCGTCTGCTTTTTTCCAATGTACATACAGGTAATAACAATTATTCATCTTTGATCGAACTGGTTGGCAGGGAAACACCGGATATCATTGTTCTGGAAGAGGTGGATAATGGTTGGGTAAATGCACTAAAAGAAAAAAAGTTGAGCGATGAGTATAAATTCTGTGAATTCTGTCCCCGCCGTGACAATTTTGGTCTGGCGGTTTTAAGCAGAATTCCCCTGAAAGATGTAAACGTAAAGAGTTTTTGCGAAGTTATGGTTCCCAGCATCGTGGCTGTAATCCAGATTCCAAAATCGGAGCTTTTACTTATTGCCACTCATCCTGTCCCGCCGGCGACTCCCGGATATTATTCCTGGCGCAATGAGCAGTTCGAACATATCGCTCGATATGTGTCTAATGATCCCCGGCCCTGCGTGATTGTCGGCGATCTCAATCTTACGATGTGGTCCTATTATCACGACAAATTTCTAGCCGAGACGGGTTTGAAAAATGCCCGTCAGGGGTTTGGGATAAAACCGACCTGGCCGACGATCTTACCGCCGTTATTCATCCCCTTGGACCATTGTCTTTGCAGTTCAAGTATTAAAGTTATAAATTTCAGGACGAACGGTTGGATTGGTTCTGACCATCTACCCTTTATTGTTGATCTGCTGCCGCCCGTCGGCGACCGATAATTAAATCCTTAGGCAGGAGTTTTATAGACCTTGTTCCAACAAAATATTGTTACCGTCCATCATTTCAAGCCAAGTCCCGGTGAAGCTGGGACAAAGTTGAAAAACAAAATAGCATCGCAAAACGATACCTTTTAAGTCCTTTCTGGAGAGGGATTTATGGGTTAATTTTCCTGCCGGGAGGGATTCTGAGATTTTTGTAATAAAATGGGCTTCTTTTTCGACTATACTGACAGCGGAACCATTAAATAGAGGGCTCTAATGACGGATTGGCCATCGATTGTCGATGAGAATCGTCAGCGGGTTTGGCGGACGGCGTATCGGCTGCTCGGCAATGACGCTGACGCGGCGGACTGTCTCCAGGAAACGTTTATCAGTGCCCTGCGGCTCACCCGCCGAGAGGTAATCCGCAATTGGCCGGCGCTGCTGCAGCGTCTGGCCACCACCCGAGCCCTCGATCGGCTGCGTCAACGTATGCGACTGTATGGGTGCTGTGAGACAATAGGGGAATGGTCCGCCGTCAGCAGCTCTCGACCGGGTCCGGACCATACGGCGCAGGCATCGGAATTATGCCAGCGTCTCCGCCAGGCCCTGGCCCAACTGCCGGCCAAGCAGGCCCAGGCCTTTTGCCTGCGGTTTCTGGATGATCTGAGCTATCGCGAGATAGCCCAACATATGCAAATTAAACCCGAGGCGGTCGGGGTACTGCTGCACCGGGCCCGCTCTCAGTTGCAGCAGCTTCTGGCCTCGGAACTGGCAGGCAATAGACTGTGAGGTGTTACCATGGCCCCGATAGAACCATTTGAGAATGATGATCTTTTAGAACAGGCGACCCGGGACCTGCGCCGGACGCCGATTCCGGAGGAGATACCCGCCGACGCCATAAAAGCCGTGCTGACGGCGGCGCCCGAGAACTTTAAGATTCGCTCAAGGTCAGCGTTCGCCGAAAGAATAAAAATCCTGAAAAACCTTACTAAAATTGCCGCGGCGCTCATCATAGTTACTGGCACGATAGGCTTGTTCTTATTATTTTACTCCCACGGCCCGGTCCGTTCCCCCTTTACCCGGATTGTCGAGCCGCTGCTTGCCGCCCGGACCGCAACCTTTAAGGTAACTTTCGATATCGAAGGATCGCCGCTGCAAACCCATGACGTTATGTTCATGGATCCGGCCCTGTTACGCCAGACGTGGACGGACTTTATTCAGATCATGGATTTTACTCAAGGCGAGACGTTGACCCTGACGCCGGAGCAAAGATTCGCCGTATTGGCCAAAATGGAAAACCCGCCGTCAAATCAATTTAATTTCCCCAAAATCAAAGAATTACTCCGGCAGGCGCAGCAAAATGAGCGGGCGATGGTAGAATCTCTGGGCCAAAAGCAAATTGCCGGCCAAACCGCGGTCGGCTACCGGATAAACCATCCCCCTATGGAGATGACTGTCTGGGCCGATGCCGACAACCAACGGCCTATACGCATGGAGTCTTCGATAGTGACCGAGGGTAAAAAAAGAAGCGCAGCTATACATGATTTTGTCTTCGATATTGATCTGGATAAAAGGCTCTTCAGCCTCAAACCCCCGGAAAATTATTTCGTCATCCACCATCCCAATCCCCTTTCTCCTCCTTTCTGGAAGGAGCTGGTTGATCCTTTCAGAGGCTCCTTAAAAGCGCAAAGAGACGTACAGCAATTACCACCGGTGATGGCTTTAATGATGGTGCGGCGCATAATAATCTTATAACCGAAAGCATACTTATGCTTTGCAAAAACATACCGCCCCGCAAGGATCGGCTAAAGTGCTAGAGACACAAAATCTTAATATCGTCCCAAAGGTTGGGGTGCGATGTTCCGCTTTACGGTGCTGTGGACTACAACTGAATCATACGTTTAGCGCATAAAAGGCTTCCGGCGGGATTGACGTTTGGGGGATGTCTGCTGGTGGCAACAGGTAATTTTTGACTTGCCTTGGGCGGAAAAATAAAGTGACATTTTCTCGCGGGCCCGGAGAATCTCCGGGCCTTTTATTCTACCCCGCCGGCAGCCCCAAAAGCGAAAAACGCATTTCTCAACTTCCTTTACTATCAATCATAGACCATCATCATTTTGCCTGTTTTAACCCCCAGCTTTTGGGACATTAGCAAAATCTTGCGTCTCTACTTTTTATTTATCAACATAACCGCGCAGGGCCCATTCCAGCGGCGTGAGGCCGGGAGGGGGTTGGGGTCGGGGAGATTCGATCTTGATGCCGAGCTGGCCGGCCCTGCGGGCCAGGCCCGGATAAAACGGCTCAATCGCCACGGCCTGAATGATGATTTCTCTTTCTTTCTCCTTTTCTCCCTTGGCCAGATAATAATCCGCCAGGGCAAGGGAAGGTAAGGCATTGGTCGGCTCCAGTTCCTGGGCCCGTATGAAAGTGATAATGGCCTGATTTTCCATCCCTTGCCGGGCAAAATCCTGGGCCAATAAAACCAGGTCACAGGCCCGGCCGGTTTTGTACTTCATAAAACTCTTGGTTGCCACAATGGATTCATCCAGCCGGCCCACCTGATGCAGGGCGGTGATCAGGGCCACCTGGGCAACCTCCAGGGCCGGGGAGAAACGAACCGCCAGGCGATATTCCTCAATAGCACTTTGCGGATCGGCTTTTACCTGATAACACCGGCCCAGCCAATAATGAGTGGCGGAGTTCTCAAAATCAATATCTGAGCTTTCCTTAAGCGCCTGCAGGGCCTGGTCATATTCTCCATATTGAAAATAGATCTGGCCCCGCTGGTTCAATCGGGCCGCTTTTAACGTGTAAGTGGCATTGCAGCCGCCCAGAAAAAGGCATGTTACCAACCCAACAATTACCAAAATAGATATGAAGGCTCTCATGACAAATCTCCTATCCCTGGAAACAATCTCATCCATAAATCTTTTGACATATCCCTATCAAAAGGAGCGGTTGATTTCAAGTAAAAAAATTTTCGCGACATAAATATTTATATTTCAGCAACATATACCAAATTTCCCCCGTGGATCCCGCTCATATGTAGAAAAATCTACACTTTTTCCTTGACCCTTCCGCAAATGTGTAGTATATTCTACATAAAAGACCCCTGCCCGGAGGTAAAAATGACATCATCCCTGACCGCATGTGAATTGGAGGTCATGCAGATCCTGTGGGAGCATGGCGAACTGAAACCGGCCCAGATCCAGGAAAAACACCCCCGCCCCATCAAAAACGCTGCCCTGCGCTTTCAGCTCAAGATTCTGCTGCAAAAGGGACACATCAGCCGCCGCAAGGTCGGTAAAGCCTATTATTACCAAGCAGTTACGGCAAAAAAAGGCGCCCTCAAAAAGATGGCCCGGCACCTGGCCCAGGTTTATTGCCAAGGCTCAACGGTAGGTCTGATCGCCGAGCTGATTAAAACGGAAAAACTCAGCCCCCAAGACCTTCGGCAGTTGCAACGGCTTGCCGAAAGCAAAGATGAAGCGTAAATGGGCAGATAAGTATATGAGTAGATAAGTAAATGAGTGGCCTGCTCACCAGGAGGGGGCCGACCCTGCCGCATAGGGAAAATCGCCTGTACCGCGACTAAAAGGAAAGGTGGTTCCCGCCATGAATAATTTAACAGAAATTTTGGTCAATCTTTCGCCGGGTGTTTCCATATTGCTAAAAATTACGGCGGTCCTGGGCGTGGGCTGGATACTGCATTTTTCTCTGGCCCGGCGCAATCCCCGCTGGCGGGTGCTCTTGTGGCGGACGGTCATGGCGGGGGTGGTTCTGGTGCCGATATTGGCGGCAGGGGCCTATTGGCAGGTTTCCATCGCACCCCCTCCTGAAGCAAAGCCGCCGGATATAACCCCTTTAGTCATCCCTGCCGATTTCGCCCACAGATCTTATACCGCATTACCGGGAGAAGGGATAGAGCCCTACCCGTCAGAACCATACTACCAAACAAGCTCCCCGGCCGCCGCCGAAGCCGCCGCCTTGACTTTCTCTTTCTGCGATTGGATAAAAAAACATTTTAAAATTATAGCTACCATAATCTGGATCTCGGGAGCAGTCATTCTAACGACACGCTTTTTCTTACTTCTGGTTAACCTACGCAGTAAAATCACAGCCGCGGAGCCAACGCCCCAACATCTGCAACTGCAGCTTAATCGAGTGGCATATGAATTGGGCTGCCGCAAAAATGTATCCCTTCGTTGTTCAGATCAACTATCTTCACCTTTTCTTTACGGTCTGCGTTGTCCTGCCATTGTCCTGCCAAAACACCTGGTCGATCCCCAACATGCTCATGAAGTGCCGGGAATTTTGGCCCACGAGGTGGCTCATCTGCTATCACGCGACCTTTACTGGATGCTCCTGAGCCGATGGCTCTCGATCCTGCTGTGGTTTCATCCTTTCATCTGGAAGCTTTCGTCCGCTCATAATAAATCCTGTGAAGAGGTCTGCGACGCCGTCGCCGCCAATTATGTCGGCAATGTGAATTTATATTCGGTCGCCCTGGCCCGGGTGGCCCTGAAAATGACCGGCCAGATGCCGGCCGCAGGAGGTGTTGCCATGTTACGTTCGGCTAATATCGTTCAGCGTCTGAAAAAATTAAAAAGTCATATAAATTTTTCCCCCTTGGCCCGTCATTGGGTGGCCATTTCACTAATGGCGGGACTTATCGTCCTAGCAGGTATCGGGGGGGTAAAGCTGGTCTATACCCAGGATTCCAATGTAAACGGGATTGTTCTAGATGAGTCGGAAAGCTCCTTATTGGGAGCCGAGGACATATCCAAGAACCCGGAGACAAACAAGGAACAAAAGATGGGTAGCATGGGAATGGGCGGCATGGGGAGAATGGAAGGCGATAAGATTACCGGTGGTATGGGCGGCATGGGGAGAATGGGCGGCGGTAAGTTCACTGGCGGCATGGGCGGATTAAGAC
>LJUC01000239.1 GCA_001303695.1 Phycisphaerae bacterium SM23_30 | reverse complement strand
GTCCAGGGGCGTGGAAATCTTTGAAGACGAAATCCCAGAATCGATAATTATTCAATTAAACAAATTCCTTTCTGATAAAACCTAAATATGGCGGGAAATATCAAGCATTCACCGGACGACCGTTTAAGTCGTTTTATTCGTAGTAAACGCCATGTGGCTGAAACGAAGCGTCTAGTGAAACTAAATGCATTTATGCCGCCATCCAATAAGATACTTTCGGTGTTCCATACTCAAAGGATTAATGAATTCCAAATTTGGCAGTTAGCTGATGAACATTTACCCACGGATAAACCTATTCGGATTAGAGCCGACATTTCCGTTCGTAATGTTAGTAAAGCCAATTTGTCTATTGATTGGAATTAACGGCCAAAATATCATGTGGATATTATCGGTTGGCCCGACGGGAAAGATGATCAAAAAGCGCGAGCGTTAGAATTAGCTAAACACTCTGAATTAATAATACGGTCAAATAAACACCTGTCTAAATAATTTCCGTCGATAGTTGATTTAATACAAATCCCAATGTGAATTTGGAGTATCTCTGGTAAGGTGGGGATTTGCTCCACGCGCTTATCTGTGTAAACATTAATCAATGCAACTTAATGTAAAAAGTGTCGTTTGCCGGTAAAGACCATGGCGATGTTGTTTTTGTCGGCTTCGGCGATGCTGAGGGCGTCCTGTTTGGAGCCGCCGGGCTGGACGATGCAGGTGATGCCGGCTTCGGCCGCCTGCGCAACGTTATCGGGGAAGGGAAAGAACGCATCGGAAGCCATGGCGGAACCTTTGGCTTTGGCGCCGGCCTGACGGATAGCCAGCATCCCGGCATCGACCCGGTTCATCTGCCCGGCGCCTACCCCCACCACCGCCCGGTTCTTGACCAGCACAATGGTGTTGCTTTTGACGTGTTTGACCGCAATCCAGGCCACCTGCAGGTCGGTGAGTTCTTCCCCGGTGGGTTGACGTTTGGTCACTACCTTTATCTGGCCCGGCTCCCAGCCGGCCAGGTCCCGCTGCTGCAGCAGGGCCCCGCCCACCAGACAGCGAAGGTCAAGCTCGGCCTGGTTGATCTCCTCCTTGTGGATGTCGCCGGTTTCCAAAAGACGCACATCTTCCTGACCCCAGCGTTTGCGGGTGCGAATCAATTCGACGGCCTTGGGATCGAATACCGGCGCGATGATCACCTCGGCAAAGAAACCGGCGGCCCCCAGGTCCTTTCCCCAGCGCTGGTAACATTCAACGATATTGTCGGCCAGATCCTGGGTGACGGGCCGATTGAGGGCAATGATACCGCCGAAGGCGCTGACCGGATCGGCGATATATGCCTTGCGATAGGCCTCAACTATGTCGGGATCAACCGCGCAGCCGCAGGGATTCATATGCTTGACGATAACCACCGCCGGATCGTCAAATTCCTTGACCAGTTCAAAGGCGGCGTTGGTGTCCATAAGGTTGTTAAAACTGATCTGTCGGCCGCCTTCCAGTATCCGGGCGTTAGCGACGGAAGGCTCTCTGCCGCTCTGGGCCAGGCGATAAAAGGCCGCTTTTTGGTGGGGATTTTCCCCGTATCGCAGTTCCTGGCCGCGCTGCAGGCTGAGGGTGAGTTTTTCGGGAAAAGACACACCTGCCTGAGCGTTCAGATAACTGCTGATCGCGGAATCGTAGGCGGCCGTCAGGGCAAAGGCCTTTCGGGCTAAAACCGTTCGCGTTGCCTCACTGACCATGCCATTGTTCTTCTTCATCTCCTCCATCACCGTTTGATACTGATCCGGACAAGTGACAATCGTGACAAATTTATGGTTCTTGGCCGCCGAACGCACCATCGAAGGTCCGCCGATGTCGATATTTTCTATGGCCTCTTCCAGGGTGCAGCCGGGTTTAGCGACGGTTTGCTCAAAGGGATAAAGATTAACGCAGACCAAATCAATAGGATTAATATTATTTTTCTTCATCGCCTCGACATGTTCAATATTGTCCCGCAATGCCAGCAGCCCCCCGTGTATCTTCGGATGCAGGGTCTTGACCCGGCCGTTCATCATCTCGCCAAAGCCGGTCACCTGTTCAATACCCGTCACTTTGACCCCCGCCTCAGTCAGGGCCCGGGCGGTGCCGCCGGTGCTGATAATCTCCACCCCCATATCCGCCAGAGCACGGGCGAACTCTAAAATCCCGGTCTTGTCGGATACGGAAATAATAGCGCGCCTGATTTTTATTTCTTTCATTTCTACTCCATTTCTGTAAAGGCTCGGTCTAGAATCACCAGGGTGACCTGGTTTAAATCACCTAAGAAGAAGATTATGCAAATATTTTTTAAAAATTGCAATTGATTTGAGCCGGGTAAATTTATTTATTTTAACGCTTAGCCTGCGGAAGCGGCCCAGAGCGCTTCGGGAAAATTTTCCGGCTGGCAGGTGTTTATGGGGAATCGGCGGCGGCGGGCCAGGTCATTTTTGCTTTATTTGGGTTTTAGAGCAAGGATGGTGCCGTTTTCGGAAGCGAGGAAAATTAAGGCATTTTCATTGTTTGAGGCATAGAGGTCCACATGCGGCACATAAAATGATAATGGGGTTCCGCCGGTAAGGTTGTCCTTTAAGGTTAGTACGTCATCCATAGTGAGACAATAGCTGATCGTTCCGTTTTCCGCCAGCAGGCAACGGCCCCGGTTCAGTTCCCAGCGCAGTTGGCCGTTTTCGCTATTAGATTGACGTTCGAGACACAAAAGGGACTTTTGATCGACATGCTGATAAACCGCCGATTTTGTCAGGACCGGCAACTCCCGCAGGCCCCCGCCGGCGGGATATTTCCAGTGCTGTTTTCCCGTAGCGGCGTCAAAGCAATACAGCATTGTATCGTCGCTGGGCAGAAAACACTGGTCCTGATCAACCACTACCCCCGGCAGGTCCCCAAACGCCTGGTGTCTCCATATGAGTTGGCGTTTATTGTTCAGGGAGACGTAGAGCATATGGTCCTCGGTGACAAAATATACCATATTGCCGTTGACGGTGACGACGCCCACCGGCTTAGCCGAACACAGATTTTGCCAAAGGGTAATGCCTTTTTCCAGACTCAGGCCATAAAAACGCCGGTTGTTACTGCCGAAGAAAAGCAAATTTCCCGTACGGGCGGCATTGGTGGAGATCGAATAATCAAGCTTCCTTTCTTCCAGGATTTCCCCGTTTGTTTCTCGTACCTGCAAGAAGGTGTCGGATATGATAAAAAGCAGGTTGTCCTGATAGTATTGCACCGCCGAGCAGATCGCCAGTGGCGCCGGAAGCTGCTGCGACCAAAGAATATTGCCGTTATTGCCGTCAAGTGCGAACAGTTGATTATGGTCCGTCAGGGTGTAGAGTCGGCCGTTATGATAGAAGATACGCTTAATGGTTCTATCCTCACCCAACGGCAGCCGAACGGCGGGCCAGGCATGGCGAAGTCCGGCTTCCTCCAGCATGATCAGGGATATATCGGTAATATCCTTACTCTGTAACGCCTCCGTGGGCCCGATGCCTCCCCTGCTTATCTTATCCGGTCGGGGGGGGCAGCCCGCCGGTAAACATAGAAGGGCGATACCCATAGCGATAAAAAGCAATCGGGTAAAAACATGGATTAAAGAGGTAGTTGTGGTGTTAGACATATTCCGAAACTCCAAATTATTCCCACCATAAAAACCGAAAAGGCATGGCTATCTCTGGGGGGGGGTTATCAAATCAGCCAGTTTTATGTTATGTTCTTCTTCAAAAGCCTTAAGCTTCTCAATCCGGGCGATGTCATCCTGAATACGGTTGGCCAGCTTGAAAATATAAGGTTTGCCCTCTAAGCGATTATGCAGGTCGTCAAGCATCGCCTGCCAGGAATGCTCATATAGTTCACTCTGCAGAATGACGAGCATTCGCTCTTCTTCGGTAAGTTTTTCGATTATATCCTTGGCGACATCCGTTTTGGGGCGGCCCTCCTGGCCGTTTTTGTCATGGGCTGTTCTGGTCATAATAATAAATAACCGGACACCATAGATTTACGGGCCGCATCCATGGTTCCGCTTACCAATTCACATCATAGCAATCTCTAAAACTATTTCAACAAAAAACTAAGGCCATCCGGCGTGTAGAATAAATCCGACTTCAGGGGACCCAATATACGGATAATCCTCGTTAGATTTTTGTTTAGGGATCAAGAAAGTATCTTCTCTCTTTGGGACTACCTGTCTTGATCACGCTTCGTAGTAAGACAAGGTTAGGGCCGCCCGGATCGAATACGGTGTTTACACAGCAATATGTTGTACCAGATTATTTTATGAATGCTTGTCTTGTCATTTTTATCACCCCTCTTTTTTTAATAATTTACGTAAATTACTACGAAAATTATATTGTTATATATAAGCAATATATTCTGTATTTTTAGTAAAATAGCAAAATAACAAATTAGCCAATGGATAAGCAATCCTGGAGACTATTTACCAGGAATAAACTGGGCGGCCTTTAAAATATACAGAGACCAAAGGTCTTTATCGACTAAGTTGAAAATTTTTTAGAGACATTGAAGTTATAAACACAATGTATTTTAAGTAATTACGGAGCTCTTATTCATGAATGAATAGTTATTCCATTTTGAATGGAAATCAACGGTGTATCATTGTGAGATGGGCAATTCGATGTGTTCTGGTAGATTATCCAGGCCGAAGTATTGGTGCACGAGGCGGTTACCATGGATCTTTACGATGCGAAAGCCGGAGGGATCTTCAGCCAGGGGCATACCCACCGGGGCGGTGGTTATCATTTCCATGGAGCCGGCGGCGGCGAGAAAATTGATATGTCGATGGCCGGCCATTACCGCTTGGACGCCGAATTGGTGAAACAAATCCAGATAAACCCGTCGTGTCGGCTCAGGGATGTTGAAGTATCCGTCGCCGGGTTCCTCGGGATCTTCTAAAAATAAGGAATGGTGCATAAACACCATAATCCGATCAGCGCTGTGGATGCGGGATTGCCGTAAGTCTTGATTCAGCCACTCCCATTGTTTTTGCACCTCCTGGGGGGCATTTTCGCCATTGAAAATGATGCAACTGTTCAAGGCGACAAAATGCCAGGAACCGACGTCAAAAGAATACCAGTCTTTGCTTATTCGTTGACGATACCAATTTAGCATCTTCACCGTCGGGGCGTCGCCGATATCATGATTACCGGGTATGTGAAACAGTTTGATCCCGGGGTCGATTTTGCCGGCGATATGCAGCACGGCCGTGGTTTGTTCCTCGTCTCCAGGTTCGTTGATCAGATCGCCGGTTATTATCAAAAACTCCGGCCCCAGACGATTAACCTGAGCGATGGCTTTTTCAAATAGCACGGCCTCCTGGTCAAAATCGGCGTTGGCGGTGAACATTCCGAACTGCGGATCGGTAATCTGGATAAAAAAGAAGGATTGATTTTCCATATTTTCGCCCTTCATGCTCCTGATGATAGCAAAACCTATCATATCATGCAAATAATACCCTTGCTAAATTGAGTAAATTTTTCTCTTGCTCCGGCCCTACCATATCTGTTAATATTGTATATCTCGTTTTGGAGAACGGTGGATCTTATGTCTTTAAAACTAGGAGCATATCACATACAAAGATAACTGCTGAGGGTATTGACAATGGCAGCACAATCGCGGAAAATTTCGAGCAGCTATCATTTTGGAGGAAGTTGCCGGGCTTTATTTATCGCCTTGGGTCTGTTATTTTTACTCGGCGTTGCGGCGAACGGACGGCTGAACGCCCAAATTACCGACCAGACCCAGCGTCAGCGACTCCTGGATGAGCCGTTTCGGCTGCGGATGGACGAACAAGTACCCACCGCCAAAAGGGCCCTTTTCGACTGGGGCGGCTGGTTTCGCAGCAGCTATTGGGCCATCGACGAGCACGTCGATCGAGACTTCGACGGTCATGACGATGGCTATCATGCCCTCCGTTTCCAACAGTGGCGCCTGTGGGGAAATATTAATCTTGATCAGGCGCATCAATTTTACGCCCGGGCCATGTTGAACTATTACGATTGGAACCACCGCACCAGCTACGATCACAACGACAGCGACTGGGAGGGCGTTAATCTGGAGCGGGGTTGGTATAACTTTCGCCTTTCTCAGGCCCAATACGCCCGCGGGGAAACACCCGGTGATTTTGATCTGGCGCTGAAAATCGGTCGACAATACGTGGAGCTGGGCGCGGCCGGGCAATTCCAAGGAAAGCCGTCGCTTTTGGGGCGCCCAGTTGCGGTATCAAGGCTTACGCGATCACGAACCCTTTTTCTATTTCTTTGCCCAAAAAGATCAGGATGCCGGCTCGGTGCGCGAAGATCAGACCTTCGGTTATGATTCCCAGTATCTCGGATTAGGCTCGCGGGGTCAATTTCTTCATCGAGACCTGCAATATACCCTGGAAGTAGTCGGAGAACATGGCGAGAGCCATGCCGAAAGTATCGGCGCCGACCATCCGCAGAGGATCCGCGCCTGGGCTTTCGATACCGAGCTGCGCTATGTGGTTCCGGATGAGCATTTTTCGCAACTGGCTTTAGAATACCTGTTGACCTCGGGCGATTCCAACCGCTGGTTCAGCCCCACCAACACCATCGGCGGCAATCAGCCCCATTCGATCGACACCAGTTTCTCTGGCTGGGGCTTCCGCAATACCGGGCTGGTTCTGGCGCCGCGGATGAGCAACCTGCAAGCGGTGCGGCTGGGAGCCGCCACGTTCCCCTTGAACTATATGGAAACCTTTAAAAATCTGGAAGTGGCCGCCAATTTCTATATTTATCATAAGCAGCAATCGTCCGGGGCCGCCTCCGACAACCTGTCCCTGAAAGACAACAATTTTCTGGGCAGCGAATTCGACTTTAATGTTAATTGGCGGCTTACCAGTGACCTGGCCTGGATGTTGAGCTACGGGATTTTTCTGCCGGGCGATGCCTTCTTAAACCGGGATGATCGTCACCTATTTTTCACCGGACTTTTACTTGGATTTTAAAACACCGCCAAACATATTATCGAGGTGCCTGATGAATATTTTGAGCAAATTATTTTTAGTGCTGCTGGCGGGCATGGTGGGATTTTCCTGCCAGCCTTCCGTTGATCTGACCCGAACAACCCTGCCGGCCGATCAGCAGCCGGAACCGGTGATCGATAGCGCAATGCTGGCGTATGAACTGAACCAAAAAACCTGGTGCAGCAATGACGAAGCATTTTCGCTGATGCTGCTGATGGCGGTGGGCGAAGATCGCTGTTTGAATTTCAATGAGCGGCTGATCGAACTGAGCGTAAAAGGATTGGCCGATGCTTCCTGGAGGCTTCAGGCCGACGAGCCCATCACCAAGGGCACCCTGGCTTATATGGTCTGCCAGGCGGCAAAACTGAAAACCGGCGTGATGATGAAGCTGATCCCCGGCCGCCGCTATGCCTATCGCGAGGCGGTTTATCACGGGCTTATAACGCCCGGCTCGGCCTCTGAGCCGCTGACGGCGCCGGAGGTAGTAGGAATCATGGGCCGATTGGCTCGACTAAACGAGGAGTAATATTAATCCTGGTTGAAAAATGCCCGGGATTGCTGGTTGGAGAAGGTAAGGAGCGAATCATGTTCTTTATTAATAAACATCAAAGGATCGGCCTGATACACAAAATTATCGTAATGCCGGCGGCGGTGTTAGTATTGACTCTGGGGACAGAAAATGCCTTCGGACAAACAACCGTCACCCAACAGACAACCGCTGCTGAGCAAACGACTGAGCAAACGAAGGCTGCCGAACCGGCAGCGACCATCCAGATTGATCAACCGTTGGATGCCATCGTTTCCAATGTTACGGGCCGGAATGTGCAGGTCAGTCTGGACCAAGGTAAAACCTGGCAGCCGGCCCGTAAAGGCCAGGCCCTCACCCGCGGGGCCGCCGTCCGAACGGGTTTCGCCAGCAGTTGTGAGATAAATTTCGGCGATCATTCGATACTGCAGATCCTGGCTTTATCGTCGGTGAGCATCGCCGACTACGCCGGCATTATGAATGTAGAAGAAAAAGTGCAGGCGAATCTGCAATATGGGGCCGTCCGCTGCGGCGTCGAGAAAGGCCGCATCAAAACCGACACCAAGATAAGCACCCCCGTTTCCACCTTGAGTGTCCGCGGCACCTTTATTTATGTCGAGTACGACCCCGGCACCCGCCGCTGCCTGCTGAAGGTGGACGAAGATGGACCGGCCGTCGCCAGCACCTTTACCCGCGATTGTTTCGGCTTGGCCCTGGACGGATATTACCTGTTGAATGAAGGAATGAAAACCGACTGCTGCCTGAGTCGATTCCTGAAGCTGGCCATCTTTGAACGGACGGTTTGGGTCACGGGCAATTATGCCCTTGGAGACATCACCGACGAAGAGGCCCATGCCATGGTTTATAAGGATCATTTTGGCGCAGGTGACGCCTCTCAAGGCGCCCTGCAATTTAACGACGACCGATCCCGTCACAACCAGATTGCTTCGGAAATAGTGATCACCGGCGGCGGTATCCCTATCGGCCAGAGCCGAAATAATACAGGTGTTTCGTTTGATACGTCACAAAAGTCAACTGTTCGCAACATAAAATAGTGTCTATACGTGAAATGTTGTTCGGTTGAATATGGTCTTAGTTCCGCCGGGATTGCGGATCAAACTCCGAAGGGGTGTAAAAACTCTTGCGGCCGGGCGTCCCTCGGTCTGCTGATCGGCTTGATGGTCGCCGTGTTGATTGCCGGGGTGGGACATCTGACCTGGCCGAATTATCTTGAGCTAAAACTGCTCAATACCCGCCAAAGGCACTTTTCGCGGGCGACTTTCTGCCCTGATATCGTTCATATAGATATCGACGACGCCAGTATAGAAAAGATGGGCGAGTGGCCCTGGCCCCGGCGCTACCTGGCAAACCTTATCGCCCAATGTCACCAAGCCGGCGCCAAGGAAGTGGTTTTAGACATCATCATGCCGGATGAAACCAAGCCGGAATTGGTTCAGGACGGCGTTACCGATATTAAGGCTTTTGAGCCTGAACCGATGATAGTCGGCCGATCCCCGCTAATAAAAATCTACAACGATGCCGAACTGGCCGAAGCCGTCAGGAAAACCGGTATCGTAACGGTCCCTTATCACGCGGAAATATATGACGAAACTCACCGGGCCGAAGAAACGCCGGAGGATCCAAACCTTGATAAACGAGTAACTAAAATCCTTCATGCCGAACCTACACCTTCCTTTGAAGAAGTTTTTTATCGCATCTGGCCGGAAAAAAGCATCCTGGACCGAGACTGGCAGTACCAGAAACTTTATCGCAGTTATCTCTACTGTCTATCGTACAAATACCTGAGTCGTTTTTTTAACCAACTCCCCCCCGATAAAGCTCATATTCCCTTAGCGCAAATGGGCCGACTGGTGCCGCCCATCCCGCAGATCGCCCAGGCCGTTAAAAACAGCGGCTTCGCCACTGCCTACACTGACAAAAAAGACGGCGTGGTTCGGCGTCTGCCGCTCCTGACGCTGCACCAGGGTCAGTTGCACAAACAGTTGTCGTTTACGGTCGCCTGCCGGGCGTTGGGCATTGCCGATGAAGAACTCAACCTGTCGCGACCGCGCAAAATCGCGGTGGATCGGCTCAATCTGGAAATACCGCTCGACGAGGAAGGCAAAATGCTGATCGCCTGGCCCGGCCCCTGGAACGAAAATCCCCATCGTATCAACGTCGTTTCTATCGGGCAGATCTGGCAGAATGAACAGGCGATCCAGAAAAATCAGCGTCATCTAGAAATGATCGACACCTTACGCTATCAACTAGGCACCCTCCCGGAAGATATCTCCACCTTGGATGAACAAACACAACAATTAGTCGAAAATATACGTTATCAATTAACCCTGCTGGGCGACCCAAATGAACTGATTAAGGCCAATAAAAACTTACGGCAAAAAAACCACACGGCCAGAGAACTGCTGCGTCAAACCGTCGCTGGTAAGATCGTGCTGGTCGGTTCGACCACGACGGGGGCCTTCGATTTTGTAGTAACTCCCATGAGTACGCGCACACCCGGAGTGGCGGTGCACGGCAATATCCTGGGCACCATCCTGCAGCGGCAATTCCTTCGCCGGCCGCCGCCTTACGCAGATCCTATAATTATAGTGATGCTGGGCGGTCTGATGACCCTGATTACGGTATATTTCAGCCCCCTCAAAAGCGCCCTGGGGGGCTTACTGCTGATGGTCGTGCTCGTATCTGGTAACTTTGTGGTGGCATTTCAATACGGCCGTTATTGGCTCGGTATCGTCAATCCGCTATACGCGATTTTGTTCAGTTTCACCGCCGTTACCTTCTATCGCCAGATCACCGAGGGCCGGGCCCGCCGCCGCATTACCGCCCGTTTCAAACAATACGCCTCCCCGGCGGTGGTGGACCGCATCGTCGAATCCCCTGGGGCGGTCAGCCTTGCCGGCGAGACCCGCCTGATCAGTTGTTACTTCTCCGACCTTGCCGGCTTCACCACCATCAGCGAACGACTGGGACCGCAAAAAACCGTTCAGGTGCTGAACATCTATCTGGACCGCATGACCGAAGCTTTGGACCGCTACGACGCCACCATCAACAAGTTTCAAGGCGACGGCATCTTCGCCTTCTTCGGCGCCCCCGTCTCCCAGCCTGATCACGCCCGCCGGGCCTGTCTGGCGGCCCTGGATGCCCAGCGAGAACTGGACCATCTCGTCCGGCAGCAGCAACAAACAAATCAGGATTTTCCCGTTTTGACCATGCGGATCGGCATCAGCACCGGCGAG
>LJUC01000238.1 GCA_001303695.1 Phycisphaerae bacterium SM23_30 | reverse complement strand
TTTTGGGGAAGGGGGCCCGAGGCGGTCGAGATGCCGGGCGGCTTCAGGATCGGCTTTAATTAACTGGTTGAGCATGTCATCAGCGTTGGCGAAGCGTAGGGAGGGATTAACTGCCAGGGCTCGTTTTAAGAAGGCGACCAGGGCAGGGTTGGCACGTTGGCGTAACCGTTTATATCCGCGACCGGGCCAGTCGAAAGGCCAGCGAAGGAGAACGCCGGTGAGATACTCGTAGAGGATGAGGCCGACGGCGAAACAATCGCTGCGGTAGGTGGGTTTTCCATAGGCCTGTTCGGGGGCGACATAGCCGGGGGTGCCATAATCATCGATAGTTCCCATGCGGCCTTTGATCTCAAGACTGATGCCGAAATCGCCCAGGGCGGCGCGGCCGTCAGGAAAGAGAAAGATATTAGAAGGGCTGACGTCGCAGTGGGTAAGGCGGTTCTGGTGGGCGTGGGCCAGACCGTCGAGGACCTGGGCGATAATAGAGAGAATATTCCGGGGGGCCATGGGTTTGGAGCGGTCGGCCAAGGTGCCAAACGATAATTCGGTGGCCAAGACCGCGTAACCTTCAATGATGTCGGCGTTTTTGACAGGCAGCAGGTGGGGATGGCGCAGCTGGGCGACCAGGCGCACTTCACGCAGGAGGGCCTGATTGTCGCGGCGGCCGCTGGGGTCAAGATGAGGTATTTTTAAGGCCACCCGAATGCCCTCCACGGTGTCGCGAGCCTTCCAGACCTCACAGTAGCCGCCTTGACCGAGGCGTTTCTCGAGACGGTATTTACCCAGGCGTCGGCCGCGTCTTAAACGAACGGCAGTTACGGAGGGGATCACCGGATGAGACATGTCGGACGGTTCATTTTTATTGTTAACGTTTACCATACAATTAAGCGATAAAGGTGATGCGAAGGTATGAGATTCTTCCCCTTCGCCGTGCTCGGTGCTAAAGGCATTTTGCGCTTGGAACGACAAAATAAATTAGCTGATTTATTTTCTATAGTAAAGGTAAATTATTGTCAGTTTTCTCTGATGAGTTTCATGGGGGGGATATCGGCTAATTCTTTTTCAGAGGAAGCGACGACGACGGCACAGGAGGCGTCGCCGGTGATGTTGAGGACGGTGCGGCACATATCGAGGATGCGTTCGACCCCGATGACCAGAGCGAAACCTTCGGGGGGCAGGCCGACGCTGTCGAGGACGATCAGGAGCATGATGACGCCGACGCCGGGGGCGCCGGCGGCGCCGATGGAGGCGAGGGTGGCCATAAGGACGATGGTTAACTGCTCGTTAAGGCCCAGAGGAATTCCAAACACCTGGGCGATGAACAGAGCGGAGACGGATTGATAGATAGCAGTGCCGTTCATGTTGATGGTGGCGCCGAGGGGGAGGACGAAACTGGCGACGTCTTTGGAGACGCCGAGGTTTTCTTCGCAGCACTCTATGGTGACCGGCAGGGTGGCGCCGCTGGAGCTGGTGCTGAAAGAGATAATCATGGCCTGGCGGACGCCGCGGAAGAAGTCGGCGACTCTCATTTTGGTGAGAATTTTGAGGGCGATGGGGTACATGGTAATAACGATAACGAACATGCCGCCGATGGTGAGGGCGACATATTTGAGTAAGAGCAGCAGGACGCCGGAGCCGCAGGTGGCAACGACGTAGGAGATGAGGGCAAAAACCCCATAGGGAGCGACTTTCATGAAGATATTGACCAGGACAATCATGACGTCATTAATGGCTTCAAAGAATTTAATTACCGGTCGGGCCCTTTCCGGCGGTATCAAGGTCAGAGCGATACCCATCATCAGCGCCACGAAAATGATCTGCAGGAGGTTGCCTTCCGTGAGGGCCTGGACGGGATTGGAGGGGACAATGCCGAGAAGAGTTTCTTTAATAGACCCCTCTCCCCTCTCGGTTTGGGCCCGAGCATCTTCAATTTTTTTCATGGCTTCCTGGGCTTCTTCGCTTTTCAAGAGTTTATCTCTATCTTCGGCGGAGATGCCTTTGCCGGGCTGGAGGGTATTGGCGATGAGCAGGCCAAAGGAAAGAGCCACAACAGTGGTGATCAGAAAGTAAAGCAGGGTTTTTCCCCCGATGCGGCCCAGTTTGCGAATGTCCGAGAGACTGGCGGAGCCGACAAGCAGAGACGCAAAGACCAACGGGACGATAATCATTTTGATCATGTTGATGAACAGATCACCAACGGGTTTGATGTAACTGGTCAGGGCGTCGGTGGGGGTGGTCTCTGGGCCGAGCATCAGGCCTCTTGCCTCGAGAGCGGCGACGAGGAGGCCGAAGACGACGCCCAGGCCCATGCCGATAAAGATTTTGGTGTGCAGTTTCATTTTAGGCTTTTTCATATTGCTATCCGATAAAATTAGGTCCGTAATTTATCACGCAAAGGCGCCCAGGGCGAGGGAACGAAAGCACCAGAGTGCCAGGACGCGAAGAAGTAGGATAATGCCTCACGCAAAGGTGTGAATACGCTAATAATGTTTCAGATTTTTATCATATATACACACCCTTAAATCCCTTCTCAAGAGGGGACTTTTAGATATAAATATTAAGTTCAACTGTCTAATTTCTCATGCACCTCTCAAGTCGCGTTTGATTAATTTGGGGATAAAAAGGACGGCCAGCCAAAAGATGGTGATGCCGGCGGTGATGCCGAATACGGGCCAGATGCCAATAGACACTAGTATGGGGATGACGGAGGAATCCCAGAAGCCCCCGCCGTTGATGGGTTCATGGAGCATTTGCTTGGTGGCAAAGGCGTCGGCGGCGGGCGATTCGTAGTCGGGATCTACCACGCGCAGAAGCAACAGACCGGTGGCGGTGACGCCCATGGACTGGCCCATTTCGGCGATGGCGCGTTCAAACCAGGCGTCGGGCAGGACCCGTTTGGCCAGAAACAAGAGGCAGCCCATATTCCAGAGGATACCTACCGCCACCAACATAAGCAGGGGGACGATGCCTTCTTTCAGAACGGCGACATTTATGGTGGCGATGGCCGCCACCACTAAAAAGTCCAGGGCGGTATTTTGAATGCGGCGGATCAGGCCCAAATCGATCAGTTTGTATCGATCATATTTATCATCAAGCCACTGAATGAAAAGACCGCCCAACATACAAAGGGGAAATAAAGGGAAAGAGTCAAAGAACGGTTTTCCACCCTCCTGGGGGTCCGGATTATGTCCGAATACATCAACCTCCAGGTACAACAGGCCGGACCTGATTAAATAACCGAACAAACAAGCCAGACCCACTACGACAATATGAAAGGTCAACGATTCAACGGCATCGGAATTAACGGTGAGTTTACCGGCGGAGGGACGTTTTTCGACCGGGATAACCCCGATGGCTTCATCCTGGGTGATTTGCTGGGGTTTGATGTCGTGAAAGGTATGTCCGCATCTGGCCGCCCAATTAACCAGGACCATGCCGACAATAATGGCGCTGAGAATGCCGAAGGTGGCGCTGGCCATGGCATAGTCTTTCCCGTCGGCCCAACCATTTTTTTCAAATACCTTCGTCAGGCCGCCGGCCGTTCCGTGGCCTCCTTCAAAACCGACCGGTAATATGACGGGGAAGATATCCTTGGTGGTTTTTTCCAGGGTAGGAAATAATGCATAAACGACTATCATGCAAAAGGCGATAGCCACTGCGTATTGGCCCCAGGCGACGATCTGGCCATAAGCGAACTGGGGTCCGGCGCGATGGTAAAGTTCCTTGAATTTGGGGACCGGTACCCCCAGGAAGAGACAAGCGAATACAATATTTATCAGCAGGACGGGCAGGGGACGCCAGTATCTGATAATATCGTCATTTATTGTATTATTCAGACCGCCTAACCATTCGGTGGAGAACCAGATTTGGCCGCCTTTAAGCAGTTGAATGAGGGCAAGGGCTAAAAGCCCGCCGACAACACAAGAAGGCAAATAGAGCTTCTGGATGAGACGGATTTTCATTCTTAAAAAATGACCAACGGCCAGCACGACGCAGATGATGATGAAAGAAAGCACCGTTTCTCCTTATTCAAAAGGGCGGAATATAGGTTTTTCAGCGTCATCGGATGCATGCTGGGGCAGGCACAAGCATGACACCCGGCGTGGGAAGCATATCTAATCCCGATAAATCGGGATAGAGGCTGCCACCCATCGAGGGGTCGCTGAGCGAATTATAGACCTTAAGAAAGTGTGGCAGGGGTGTCAAGGAGATATTGGTATGAGTAGAGGGGAGTGTTTATAACATATTGATTTTCAGTAAGATACGGGTGGGCAAGCCACTTCGGAGGGGGTGGCGTGGTAAAGATGCTAACAGATTTTTACAAGGTAGAGATGCAAAATTTACTAATTTCCCAAAAGCTGGGGATTAAAACAGGCAAAATGATGATGGCCTATGATTGATAGTAAGGGAAATTGAGAAATGCGTTTTTCGCTTTTGGGGCTGCCGGCGGGATAGAATAAAAGGCCCGGAGATTCTCCGGGCCCGCGAGAAAACGTTACTTTATTTTTCCGCCCCAGGCAGGTCAAAAATTACCTGGTGCGACCAGCAGACATCCCTCAAACGTCAATCCCGCCGGAAGCCTTTTATGCGCTAAACGTATGATTCAGTTGTAGTCCTCAGCACCGTAAAGCGGAACATCGCACCCCAACCTTTAGGACGATATTAAAATTTTGCACCTCTGCGTGTTGCGAACGTGCAGGTGCAGAGCAATGGAAGCTTATAATTTGGCGGTGCGGGAGAGGTGTTCGGCGTCGAGATGGTAGCGTTTGAGTTTTTTGTAGAGAGTGGTGCGGTTGATCTGGAGCATCTCGGCGGTGGCCTGACGGTTGTAATTGTTTTGCCGGAGGGCCATTTCCAGGATTTTCTTTTCCGGCTCTTCCAGGGCCTGGCGGAGGCTGAGACGCTGGAAGCCGTTGACGGTTTCCTGATCGGCGTAGTCGAGGACATGTTCGGGCAGGTCTTCGGGAAATATCTGGCTGTGTTTGCCGAGCACTACGGCGCGCTCGATGACGTTTTCCAACTCGCGAACGTTCCCCGGCCAATGGTAGCTTTGTAGGTAGCGGACGGTCTCTTTGGTGAAACCGGTTTTATCCCTGCCGTGCTTTTGACACATGCTCAGCAGGAATCGTTCGGCCAGGAGGGGGATGTCGGTGTTACGCTCGGCAAGGGGAGGCAGATCGATGTTGACCACGTTGATGCGGTAAAACAGGTCTTCACGGAAACGGCCGGTGCGGACCTGGTCCTGGAGGTTTTTATTGGTGGCGAGGATGACCCTGACATCGACGGTTTTGGTGTCGTTGCTGCCGACCGGTTCAAACTGGCGCTCCTGGAGGACGCGCAGGAGTTTCATCTGCAAACCCGGGGTGGCGGAATCTATCTCATCGAGAAAGATGGTGCCCCCGTCGGCGGCGAGGAATTTTCCCTCTTTGTTGCTGACGGCGCCGGTGAAAGCCCCTTTGACGTGTCCGAAGAGTTCGCTTTCCAGCAAGGTTTCAGGAAGGGCGCCGCAACTGACCTCGACGAAAGGTTTGTCCATACGATCGGAGCGATGATGGATGGCGCGGGCGATGAGGCTTTTACCGGTGCCGCTTTGTCCGGTGATGAGGACGGTGGCCTTGTTGTCGGCGACGGCCTCAATGAGATCGAAGACCTTGAGCATTTTATAATCGTGTCCGACGATGTTCTTGAGGCCATACTGACTGCGCAACTGCTCTTTGAGATGGCGATTTTCCTGGATGAGGGCCTGCTGCTCCAAGGCGCGGGTGACCAGCATGATGATTTCTTCTTCGACGATAGGCTTGGTGAGGTAATCATAAGCGCCCATTTTGATGGCCTCGACGGCGCTTTCGATGGTCCCATAACCGGTAATGACGATGTTGACGATGTCGGGATAGCGTTTGCGTATGACGCGTAATAATTCGAAGCCGTCGATTTCGGGCATATTGACGTCGGTGAGCACGAGATGGTAATGTTGTTTCTCCAGTTCGTTCAGGGCCTGGTTGAAGCCTTCGGCGCCCCGGGATAAGTGACCTTCCATGCGCAATAATTCACAGAGGGAATTGCGCACAATTTGGTCGTCGTCCACTACTAAGATTCTTTTTTGCTCGGCCATAATATTAATTCCCAAGTTATAGTATGCCCTTATCAACCATCCCTGATTCCGGCCATGCCGGAAATAATGAGTGCTTGTTTTGGCCACCCCATTTTAGGGTAAATGGTTGAGTTTTTTACCTTCTTCCCCAACTGGTACGTTGCAAAGGGATGCCGACGGTAAAGAGGCCGCCGCCAGCGGGTCGGTTTTGGGCCTC
>LJUC01000237.1 GCA_001303695.1 Phycisphaerae bacterium SM23_30 | reverse complement strand
CGAGGTCTTCCCAGCCAATGATTGTAACAGCAAAAAGCCTCCGGCGTAGTGTATATAGCGATACTTTCCGCTCGTTTTTTACGATCTGCCTCGATCCATTTATTGACCAGGTTCTGATCGACCGTCCCAATGGCGGCGCCGGTCCCCATCCTGGCGCCCGTTACCCCTCTCTGCCCGCCAAAAAAGTTCTGACGTCTTTGCTCTTCCTCGGCCTCGCTGGGTCTGTCTCCGCCGCCGATATCGTCGATCAGATCGTTGATAAACTGGCAGTAATAATCGGCGAACCTCTCATAATGAATAATCCTGTCGGCCCCCCGGATCCCTTCGTCAAGGGCCTCCGGATGAATCAAGGGGCGGGCCGTGGTTTCTTTGATGCGGCTCAGGGCTTGCTGGTGATCTTCATCCGCCAGGACAACGTTATTATTGATTTGAGTGATTTCGTTGTCATGCACCAGCTTATTCCGGAGCTGATCAACTTCGCCCACCACTTGTTCTATTCTCTGGAGTTCTTCCTTGTTTTTAGCGTTGACCAAATAACCGACGACGAACAACCCTATCCCCAGCGCCACCACGGCCAGACACAAGATTAAAAATAATTTTGCCTTTATGAAGTTCATTTAACCTATACCCTCGCTGGTTTGTTCCTTTGGTTTCGGGGATTTCATTTTTATCTTAAACAGGACCTGGAACCAACAGTCATGTCTTTCGGTAAGGGGATTATCAGACCGATCCAGTATGACGTTTCCTTGGGCGTCATACTGGTAGGTCTCGTTGATTACCTCCCGGGTAAACGGGTCCAGATAAACGTTTAAGGGATTCACTCCGCCTCGCGTAATGCCGGATGCGGCTCTGGTGCGGGCCTGGGGATTTGCCCCGGCCCCTACTCCGCCGGCGGGCTGGATCTGTTCCTGCTCGACCTTAAGAATCCCTATCGTGGCCAGATCCGGCTGATCGGGGTCGTAGGAGAGGCCATCGGGGGAAGAAAGCCACCCGTAACTTGGAGTAAAAAACTGATTTTCGTCAGCCCCGGGTTCTACATAGGTTTCAAAAGGCATCAAACCGGGTGAAATATGGCCGGGATGATGCTGTTCGTCCGGGGCTTTGCGGGCGGATTGGATTTGGCCGGGGGGCATATCCATAGGCAACGGAATATTGGCATCCTGGGAGCCCGGAACCGCAGCGCCGCCCGGTATGCTCGCCGGCGTAGGCGCGCCTTGGCCATAGGGCATACTCCCCATGACGCCGGCCGATGCGCTTTGCTGGTTGGCTTGGAATTCTTCATGTGCTTTTATATCGGCGGCAATATCAGCATCGGTTTTACCAAGATAGCGTAACTTGTGTAAAAATCCCCAATTTTCCCGCCCCACGCCGGGAGGCTGGAGAAACTCAAATCCCTTACCATGTGGGGTGGTGCCCTCGATCAACACGGCATAGCCGGGTACGGTTGCCTGCGGCGCCGCCATTCCCAGGGCAGGATCGAGGGCCTGGCCCGACGGCATCCCTTGAATTCCTCCGGGTTGACCCATCACACCTCCAAGAGGCTGAGCAGTAAGCCCTGTGCCTCCGGCAGCACCGCTGAATCCCACCAAATCCGCGAAAATTCTTCCAAAAGGTTGACTGAGATCGTCAACCGGCACAATCCTGATCCGATTGATAAAAACCTGCTGGCGCTGGTTTCGAGGTATTTTCATTACGGCGGCACGGTCCCCCTGGGCGAATTTCTGATGAAGTTCCTGCTGCTGAGGATTGGGGGTGTTATTTTCGTTAGGCAGACAGTCACGAACGGCCTGTATAATCTGAGGAATCACGTTGCGCTGTTGGTAGTACTTTTTGAATTGGGAGATTTGATCCCGGGATTGCTGTATCTTTGCTTCGGCGCCTGCTTTTTTCTGGAACGCCTCATTAATGGTCTTCTTATAGGACTCGATGTTGCCGATGTTGTTTTTCGTGAGCTGGGCGTTTATATCGCGGTTTTCCGAGAATACCTGGAACAGATATATCAGCGAGGCCACCAGGAAGAGGCTCGCCGCCGCCACGAACCAGGGACGTTTGCGCTGCCATTGAGTTTGACGGGCCAGGTCCCGGGGCAAGAGATTACTGGTGATAACGCCCATCTCGAGTCCCTGAACGGCCAGACCGTAGGCCACCGAGAAGGAAGGCAGATTTTCCGCAAACTGGGCCACGGAGATCTCCGTCGAGAGTTTCAAGGACTCGAAGTTGCTCAGACGTTTAACCGGCAGGCTGAGAGACTGTTGGAGAAACTTCACCAGCCCGGGAAGTTTCATGGTGTTGCCCAGCGCCAGGACCTGCCGAAACTGGACTTCCCGGTTGCTGCTGCTGTAAAAACCCAGAGAGCGCTGGACTTCGGCGGCCAGATCCGCAAAAACCGAACGCATCGCCTGAAAGATCTGGCGGGCGTATTTACTGGTGCTGGCGCTACGTTTGATGGCCTCGGCCTTGGCAAAGCCCAGCTTGAAGGCCTTTTGCACGGCGGCGGTGAACTGATTACCGCCCAGGGGAATGCTCCTCTGCCATACGCGGATGCCGTCGGCGATGACCAGATCGGTGTTTACGGCCCCGATATCGAGCAGGACGAGGGCTTCCTTGTTGGCCGCGTCACGCAGGCGCGACTGGTCCTGATACAGGAAATTATACAAGGCCATCGGCGCCATTTGCACCATGTGCACCGGACAACCCGCTTTGGTGAAGGGCTGCAAGGCCCGACTTACCAGGTCCTTTTTAATGGCAAATATCCCGACTTCCACTTCCGGACTGTCGGGGGCCTGGAGGGTCTGCCAATCCCATTCGACGTCGTTGATGTCAAAGGGGATTTGCTGACTGGCTTCAAAGCGAACTATCTCCGGAATCCGCTTTTTTTCCACCGGGGGCAGCTTGATAAAACGGGCAAAACTGCTCTGACCCGAGACGCTCGCCACCACGGACGCGCCGCCGGTGTCGTGCTCTTCAAGAAATTTGGACAGGGCCTTGCCGATCAGCTCGGCCCGCTGCTGCGGGTTCAGATCAGGCTGCGAAAGAATCTTTTCGTGTTCGATCACGGCAAAATCCAACACCTCGACGCTGTCGGCCGAGCCCGCCAGTTTGAGGGCCTTTAAGGTGCAATTGCCGACATCGATGCCCCAGGCGACTCTTGTGGTTTTAGCCATTTTCTTGACATCCTTATCTATATTTTCTTCATTTTTTCGGCCCGGCCCCTAAGCTAGCTTCAATCTAAAAATAAAGCAAAACTTTTCAGCTTTAGCCTGTGTTTTATGAATGAGTTCATTATTCAATTCCCCGCCCCCACTATGGTTTTGCAGGCCGCCAGGCGTGATTTCTTCTAACTACCCTTCTCTAATATATCAAACCCCCAAAATCCCCGTTAGTCAAGTAAAATCATTGTAAAACCCTAAAGCCCGACCATTTATTCGTCTCGATTAGCCCTCAAACCGGCTCAGGATAATCTTAAAAAAAAGCCCTGTTCCCTAAAAAATGGCAATTTTTCCTGAGTCATGCCTCTTCCGCTCATTTTGGGTGAGATCCGAAAAAAGGCGCCGCGGTGGAGATAATTTTTATAAAATGTTTTACATAAGTAACTTACATTCATTTCTCGCCGAAGGCCCAGAGATTCTTGTCGGTCCTCAGGTAGATCTTTCCCTCCACCAGTGCCGGGGTCGCCATTATCCGTTCCCGTAAATTGTTTTGGGCCAATACCTTAAAATCGTCGCCCGCCTCATACACCGTCACCACCCCCCGCGCCGCCGCCGCGTAAATTTTACCGTCCCCCGCCACCAGCGAGGCATAGTACGGCCCGCCGGCGCCCAGCTTCTCCATATATTTCCGTTCGCCGGTCCGGGCCGCCTGACAGGTAACTATCCCCCCGTCCTTGACGGTATATACCCGTCCCTGATAATACAGGGGCGAGGGCACCTCCGGCACCCCCAGGGTTTGTTTCCAGACGACTTGGGCGCCTTGGCCTACCCCCACTTTTCCCGGCCGAATCGCCATAATCGCGTTTTCATACCAGTAAGAGTCCAGCAACACCTGCCAGCGGTGGTACTCCTGCCGGCTGAGCTTTTGATCGTGATTCACGTCCAAAAAGCCAAACTGTTCCCGCAAAGGATGATCGCCTTCTCCGTCGGCATCGTAACGCGACAAGATGCTCAGTTTCGGCGGCACCTCCTCATAGGCCAATTCACCGTTTTTATCTTTATCATATTTGTCTATCAGTTCGGCCCATTTCGGCGGCCCGATGACTTCGGCATTCTTGCTCATATTGTAAGAGCTGATAAACACCAAACCCTCCCCCGCCACCGGGGTGATGCACGGCTCGTGCGTCATGCCCGGTATGGTCCACCGCTCCAGGCCGTCTTTCAGATCATAACCTACCATATACATCTGGCCATAAACCACCACCTCATCGACGCCCTGGTTATTCCAAAACATCGGGGTGGACCAGTTGGACTTAAATCCTATCCGTTCCTTGTCCCAGAGGGTCTGGCCGGTCTGGGGATCAAGCGCCAACAGACGCGACTTTTGCTCCTGATCGTCCAACAGGATTAATACCTCCCCGGCCAGGATCGGCGAGGAGGCGGTGCCGTAAAAATTATCCGGCAGCGGCAGGGGTTTTTTCCATACCTCAGCGCCCTGAAAGTCGTAACACAACAGGCCGTAGGAACCGAAATAGACATACACCCGCCGGCCGTCGGTGACGCAGGTGGAAGAAGCGGGACTGCCCACTTGATGCGTACGCTCGATTTGCCGGGCCGGGCCGGGTTTTCGCCAGAGGATTTCTCCCGCGGCGCGATCGACGCAAATCGTCTCCAGCTTGCCGTCGGCGTAGCCGGTCAGAAAGATATGATCGTCCCAGATACAAGGTGACGAATGGCCTTTAGGCAGGGGGCATCGCCAGATGACGTTCCGGTTTTGGTCAAATGTCACGGGCAGTTCGTTTTCTTCGGCCGCCACCCCGCTGCCGGCGATGCCGCGAAACTGAGGCCAGCGGGCCTGACCGTAAATCGAGGTCGTAAAAAAGATGATAACAATACACCGCCCGGCGCATATCATTCGATTCTGCATGGATCGACTCCAAATAAAACTGCTATACTATTTTGTCGTTCTGCATATTTCAATATCTTGTAACTATATTATCCGGCAATTACAGGATGAAAAACGGGCCTCGCCGGAAGGTGCGTCTTCGGCAAGGCCCGTTTTAATCATTTATCGCTTATGGGGTATCAAGCATTATCGACCCGGCGGTTGCATGCTAATGTCGATATCCATGGTGGTGCCCTCCTCGAAACTGCCGAAGACCTTTTCCTCTTCTTCATCCGGAAAGATGATCCGGGGATGAAGAAGGATCAGCAGGATACTTTCATCGTTGACCTTGTTGCGATTGGTGAAAAGGCGGCCTAAAATGGGGACCTTACTCAACGCCGGCACCCCCATCTCCCTTTCTGTCTCCCCGACCAGTTTCTGACCGCCCAGCAGCAGCGTCCCGCCGTCCGGGACCAAAGCGCTGGTCGTGATCATATTGTCCTTGGTATGCGGCAGTTGCACCGGTAATTCCTGTATAATAGGATTTTCCGGATCATCGGATACCAGCTCTCTGGTGACGAATGTCTGGAGTTCTATCAGCGCTGTCTGCTGGATCGACATCATCGGAAAGAAAACGTGTTTCTTATCCGTGGAAATATAAGGCATGATCATCATAGTGAACGATGTGTCCACCACGTCGGTGAGGGGGGTGGTGGCCTGGGCGCCGATGCCGATGACCGCTTCCCAACCTGAAATATAGTTAAAATGATCGCCAAATTGAACATTGGCCATTTGACCGTTGAGAACCGTTACGTTAGGCGCATCCAGGGCCCGGCTTCGCTGGTGGGCCTGGGTGGCCCGGATCAGAAAATCCACCTGCACATTATCCAGAAAGGAACCGGAAATCTGAAATCCCGTGCCTGCCGTCCCCCCGCCCAGTGAACCGGGAACGTTGGTGGGCGGCGCCTGGGCCCAACCCATCGACTGCTGGATCAAGGAAATCGGCGTCGTTCGATTCCACGGACCCGGATTGACCCGTTGTTCCAAGGCCCCGGTCTCGGGATTAATATCGTAACCGGCATTTTCCAGATTGAAAACGAAATCAAGATCCAGACCGATATCCTGCATGAAGCTATTGCTGATCTGCAAGAGACGCGTCTCTATCGAAATCTGGGCCCCCCAATTCTTGCGCAGGGCCTTAAAGACTTCAGTGATAATGCGGTGATTCATGTATGTCTGTTTGATCACCAGTTGATTGGGCCCGCCCGTAGTCATCATACCCTGGGCTTATCCCATACCCGTCAT
>LJUC01000236.1 GCA_001303695.1 Phycisphaerae bacterium SM23_30 | reverse complement strand
CTGATTGACAGGGGGGGCTATGGTGGCGGATAAAAGGATAAACGGGATATAGAATTAACTATTTAATTGAGCCTGGGGGCAAGATTTTGCTTCTCTGTTATGGGGCGAGTTGGTAAGCGACCCCCGACGTAAAATCGGGGGCTAACAGGCGAAATAACCGGAGGGGGCAGGTCTATAATACGGGGTGAAAAGGGCGGGAAAAAGGGGGCAAAAACCCCGCTACAATGGCGCGGAGGGGGGATTTCGGGCGGCCCAAATCTGTTAAGATGGGTAAGATGTAGGGATTATGCGGGCGCAGCAAAAATGGAAGTTTTGCAAAAAACCGCGAATTTTTGCGAATTTTTGCTTAGAAGTTAATAGGTTTTGACAGGAAGTTGACCACTTTTGATAGGCAAATGACATGGTTTTGATGAAAAGTCATCGTTGGCGAGAAAACCGCCTCCATTTTTGCGGCGCGCGGCAAAAATCAGCGCAAATTTTGGATTTTTTTCTTGACAGGGTCGCAGAGGGAGGGGGCGTGAGGATGAGAGTTGATGGCAGGTGGGATGGAAGCCGGGGGTTTGAAGATTTATACTGGACGTTAGAGGCATACGGCAATAAAATCGGGTATTCATAAATAAACATTTGGAGGCCTAAAAAGAGATGATTCAGGTTAAGGGCAGGCTAATAATTCAGTCTATGGTCAAAATGTTTAGAAAGGGGAAGTGTAATGACGTCACAACAGAAATTTTTCTTCAGACAATTGGCGGTGTTTTTGAGTTTAGGTATGTTTTTTATCGGTTCTTTGCGAGGATGCGGCCGGCAAGAGAATGATAGCGACGAATACACAATCGATAAGCAGATTCCAGGCGACAACAAAATCATAATGAGTAATCAGGGGGAGCGAGATGAGCAAAAAGATCAAACAACTGAGCGAGCAACAAGCAAGACATTAGACCCGGCAAGGCGCGAAAAGTTAGCAAAGGTATTACCAGAGGTGGAGCGGATAGCGGCTCAGATGGACGGGGAACGTTTGCAGGCTATCGCCTACAATCAACTTTCGTTAGTGCAAACCAAGTGGGGGGATCCAAAAGGAGCGGAGAAGAGTTTTGAACAGGCATTAACGATCCTTGCGAATTTGCAGCCGTTTGAGGACCGATATTTTACGTATTGCGAATTTGCATATGCACAAGTCCAAGCAGGGAACAAAGCGAACGCGGAGAAATGTTTTGCATGGGCGGAGGAAAATATTAATAAGGTTGGTTCTCAAAATGTTGCAATACATATTGTCGGGGCGCGGGCGCGGACCGGCGATATCAGGAAGGCTTTGAAACTCGCAGACCAAATGGCGGGAAGGATTGATAATGAATTTTTAAAGGACATGCTGTATGCTGATATAATACGGGAACAGGTAAAAAAAGGAGATATTGCAGGGGCTTTGAAGACTGCTGAAAAAATTCATAATTATTTGGTTATAGAGAGAGTAAACGGTTTAATCGGCGTGGCGCAGGCGGAGGCGGGCGATATTGAGGCGGCTTTGCGAACAGGGAAAAAACTGCGTTCTGATGAATTTAAGGTAATGTTGTATAGAAAAATTGCCCGGGCTCAATCTCAAGTCGGTCAAATTGAGCAAGCATTTCAAACCTCCGCCAAGATAACATCCCCATTTACAAAAAAAATGGCCTATTTAGATATAATAGAGGTTCAGTTGCAAATGGGCAACATTGATAAAACTTTGAGATTGATCGAGCAAATAAGCGACATAGACGACAGAGGGGCATTTTATAGTATGTTGTCTCGGTATCAGGTTCAATCCGAGGATTTCGAAGGAGCGGTGCGGACATCGCAAAAAACAGACAATCCTATGGATTTACTGGGGACATATGCCATCATAGGGCAAACTCAATTTGAAAAGGGAAATAAACAAAAAGCAGCAGAAACTATAGAACTGGCGAAAGCGGTTATAGAGAATAACAAGGATGCATTAGATGAAAATACAGCTTATCGGGAGATAGCCCTTTATTATATCAGCATCGGAGATTTCGAAAATGCTAAAAATTACACTGAAGTGATGATTGATTGGCTGTATGAGAATTCGATTTCCTACATCATATGGGCAATTGTTTACGCCCGAAACGGCAAACTTGAATCAGCTATATACATGGCTGATATTATTGATAGTATGTTTGTTAGGGGGATGGTTTATTGTGATATTATACTCAGTCAGTTTGAAGTTGAAGCTATGTTATGGGCCAAACCGGGTGAATTTAATCAAGCAGTGAATATCAATGGCAACAACACTGATTTTGGGTTAAGAGCACTCTTAAACAGGCAGTGCCTAAGATAATAATTGTTTGAGGGCGCCACCCGATTTGAGTTACAATTGAAGAAAACCGGCCGTGCAGCGGTCGAATAGGGATTGCCCCGGGTAAGGAGCGAAGCGACGCAACCCGGGGTGACGGTAGGGTGTAAAATGATCGACCCTGAAGGGGTCGAATTTTAACATATTGAACCCCTGCGGGATTCAGGAAATAATATGAAATCGTAACTTGGGATACCAAAATAAAGGTAAGGCTATGGCAATATATACGTAAATATTATATCATCCGGCTTTAATTATGATAAAAGGTATTTGATACGATAGATCAGGTTGGATTTTTTGACGGGAGGATGGCATCATGGAAAGGCTGATAAACGTTTCCAACCGGCTGCCGATAACGATAGGCAAGACGGTGAAGAAGTCCTCCGGCGGTCTGATAGCGGCGCTGGAGGGAATGGGAGAGAAATATGATCTGCGCTGGATCGGCTGGACGGGAGGGGTTATTAGCGATGCGGACAGGCAGCGGGAGATTATCCGCGATCTGGATGAAAATTACAACTGTAGCCCTATATTTTTGAGCCGAAAAGAGATCAACGGTTATTACAATAATTTTTCCAATTCGAGTCTCTGGCCTTTGCTGCATTATATGACTACTTACTCGCGTTACGATGAGGAGTGGTTTGAAATTTACCGGACGGTGAATCAATATTTCGCGGAGGCGGTGGCGGATCAGGCGCAAGAGGAAGACATTATCTGGATTCATGATTATCATCTCATGCTTTTACCGTCATTGTTACGCCAGAAGAACAGGCATTTTACGATTGGTTATTTTTTACACACCCCCTTTCCCTCATATGAGGTATTCCGGTGTCATCCCAACCGGGAGGAGTTATTACGCGGTTTATTAGGGGCGGATTTGATAGGGTTTCACACGTTTGGGTATTTGCGGCATTTTCGCAGTACGGTGCTGCGGGTGCTGGGGGAGGAATCGGAGATGAATTATATTGCCCACGAGAATCACCTGACGCGTCTGGGGGTATATCCCATCGGGATAAACGCGGCCAAGTTTCTGCAGGAGCTGCAGTCGCCGAGATATTTCCGGAAGCTGAAGGAATACCAGCAGGTTTACCGGGGCAAGAAAGTCGTACTGGGGGTGGAACGTCTGGATTACACCAAGGGGATACCCCGACGGATGGAGGCGATAGAAAGGTTTTTATCCAGTTATCCCCAGCGGGATAATATTGTGTTTATCCTGATCAGCGTACCTTCGCGCGAAGACGTTAGTGAATACAGGAATTTATTAGAAAATATAGAGCGTAAAGTAAGCCGGATTAACGGGAAATATTCGAGCATCAAGAACGTACCGATTCATTTTATCAACAAGTCGATTGATTTCAGCGATTTATGCACCTTGTATTCGCTGGCGGACGTGGCGATTGTGACGCCGTTAATCGACGGGATGAATCTGGTGGCGAAGGAATACCTGGCCTGCCAGCAGGAGAACGAGGGGGTGTTGATTTTGAGCGAGTTTGCCGGAGCGGCGCAGGAATTGTTCAATGCCATCATAGTAAATCCGTATAATATTAATCAGGTAGCCCAAAGCATTCACGAGGCCTTGGATTTATCGGGCGAGGAAAAAAAGGAGTTGATTGAGCCGATGCGGCGTCGGGTGCTAAGTCATGACGCCCGCTATTGGGCGGAGACATTTATTCGCGATCTGGCGGCAGGAAGACAAAAAGAGGATGGTATTCGTTATGATACGCAGATGATAGCTCTGGACGCTATCAAGCCCTTTGTCACAGCGGACAAGATCGGCTTGTTTCTGGATTATGACGGCACGTTATGTGAAATTAAGCCTCAGCCGAGAGATGCTTATCCCCATGCGGAAATCAAGGAGATATTTGCGCTGTTAGAGCAACACCAGAACATAGACGTATATCTGATCAGCGGCAGAAAGAAGGAGGATATGGATCGTTGGTTTTTGATTTATCCCTTTACGCTGATAGCCGAACACGGTTATTATTATCGGCCGGCGGGGAGGGCGGAGTGGCAGGTTTTGGACGAGAAAACGGATTTGTCCTGGAAGGAGCAGATTATCGATATTTTACGACATTACGGGGAGATGACGCCGGGCAGTTCGGTGGAGGAAAAGACTTCCTCGGTGGTTTGGCACTATCGTCGCGCCGATCCGGAGTTCGGTTCGTGGAAGGCGCATCAGCTGGTAGGGGAGTTATATGAGATGCTGTCGAATTTACCGGTGGAAATACATCACGGCAAAAAGATCGTGGAGGTCAGTTCCACGCAGGTTAACAAGGGGCGGGCGGTGGAACATTTTATCCAGCGTCATGATTATGATGCCGTTCTTTGCGCGGGCGATGACGAGACGGATGAAAGCATGTTTCGTCTTTCTCACGCGGAGATTGTGAGCATAAAAATAGGAACCGGAGACACCCAGGCAAAATATCGCGTAGCCAGCCCGAGGAAATTACGCGGCTATTTGAAAAAGGCATTAAAAAGACAAAGATCCGTTCAAAGCCTGCGGGAAGTATAGATAGGGGTGGAAGTTTTGCCAAAGTTGTGTAGGAGCAAGTGATGTTGACATTGGATGATTTCAGGAAGATTGTACCGGATGAGAAATTATCGGAGATTTATTACCGGGCCCGGCGGCTGTACGGCAAACATATTGTCCATGTGAACGCCACGCACCAGGGGGGCGGGGTGGCCGAGATTTTAAATTCTCTGGTGCCTTTGATGAACGATTTAGGCATTAAAACCGGCTGGCGGGTTTTACACGGGAGTCTGGATTTTTTTGAGGTTACCAAGAGTTTTCATAACGGCCTTCAAGGCCATAAGATAGAACTGACGGAATATAATAAGCAGATGTATAATCAGCTCAACGAAAATTTTGCCGTTTTTACGCATATCGATCATGATTGTGTTATCATACACGATCCCCAGCCCCTGCCGCTGATCAAATCATACAAAAAGCACGGTCCGTGGGTCTGGCGTTGCCATATAGATCTATCGGAACCGAATGAGGAATTATGGGATTATCTGCTGGGATTTTTAATCAAGTACGACCAGGTGGTAGTATCCAGCGAGAAGTATCTGAAAGCCGATCTGCCGATAGATCAAATGATCATTCCGCCGGCCATTAATCCTTTGACGATGAAAAACAAGGAAATTCCGGCGGACACGATTAGAAACTGGGTGAAAAAGGCGGGCATTCCCACCGACAAGCCGCTTTTGACGCAGGTTTCGCGGCTGGATCCCTGGAAAGATCCGGAGGGGGTTCTGGACGTATTTAACCTGGTCAAAGAAAGATGCGATTGCCGACTGGTGTTTTGTTATAACCTGGCGGCGGATGATCCGGAGGGGCTGCGTATTTATCGTCGGGTGCGCGAAAAGGCGGACAAGTACGTGCAAAAAGGCGAAGTGGTTTTTGTGGAAGGCAACAACGAGTTACTGGTGAATTCCGTGCAGCGTTTTTCGGACGTGATAATTCAAAAATCGGTGCGAGAGGGTTTTTGCCTGGCGGTTACGGAGGCGATGTGGAAAGGAAAACCGGTGGTGGCTTCGCAGGTAGGGGGCATACCTCTGCAAATTGTGGAGGGGGAAAACGGTTATCTGGCAGACCCCAAGGATATCGAAGGTTTTGCGGAAAAGATCGTTCATCTTTTAAGAAATGCGCCAGAGGCCGAACACCTGGGCAAAAACGCGCGCGAAACCGTGCGGAAGAAATTTTTAACGACGCGATTGTTGTCTGATTATTTGAATATGCTTAATTCGGTGATTAATAAATAAGCATAAGCGGCATCCTTGTATAAGGAGCGATTTAGATACGGCCGGATAAAACCAATAACCAACAGTTAAAGATACAGGAGAGAGATATGAACAGGAAAGCGGAACAGGCGGCGATAGGTCGGCGGGAGTTTTTGGCGGCGTCGGGGCTGGGGCTGGCGGCGGGGGGGGTGTTAGGGGCGGGCGTCAAGGTTAAGGGCGCATTTCGTCAGAGGAGGGGCAGAGAGGAGCGGTTGAAGCGGATCGCGTCGAACAGTTATGCGGTGA
>LJUC01000235.1 GCA_001303695.1 Phycisphaerae bacterium SM23_30 | reverse complement strand
TACCTTCATTATAGACTATTCAGGGATTAGTATTAAGATTCGATCTTATACCCGGGTCTTGAATAGAGAACTTTTCAAAACTGCGTGAAGCCAGCGATATTGTCATTTCCCGCACAGCGGGGAATCCAGTATTATCAACTAGTTTCTGGATTCCGGATCCCTGGCCCCGACCAATGAAATTTCTTTATAATTCGGAATATCCTTTATAAAAAATATAATGCACTTTAATAATCCATTATAATGTCGCGCCAGGGCGGGCCCTGGCCCGGACCGTAAATAAAGAACGTTCGTTTTAAAGTTTTGTACACATATATAGAAATATAATTGCCATTTACCCGCAAGTCGCACCAGGGCGGGCAAGTCCGGAGTGACGGCAAATTCGGACTATAATACCCAGATAGAGGCCTTTCATACGAATTTGCTATTGCTTGCTAATCAGATAGAGGCCTTTCATACGAATTTGCTATTGCTTGCTAATCTGATCCTTTTAGGGGTGGTTATTGACTAACATTCACAGAAAGATAAGGATAGAACCAATGAAAAAGACAACCGGAGATCTGACCCGTTGATTACTTTCGTTGACATGTGGCAAGCAATCGTGACCTATTTCATCATAAAGTAAGATACAATATATTGACATTTTTTCTTTAGATTCTTATTGACAAACTTGATTTTTCTTTCTAATATTTGGCAAAATTCATTTTTTCTTAATCATAAAAAGTTACATAAACCCCTGAGCAAGGCAAGGATAATTATAAAAAATTTGAAAGGTGGTGATAAGACAAAATGTAAAATCAAAAAAAATTATAAATACAGTCGGGCTTTCTAACAATATCAACTGAGAACAGCACCAATCCTTAAAAAAAGGAGGGGAAAGAAGATGAAAAAGACATTTTTAATTACTGTTTGTTGCGCCATCCTACTTGCGATCTCTCCTATTGCCCATAGTGCCGACGGTCTATATGTGAGCGGCATCGGAGGTGTTCCATTTCCATATATTAGCTATTCGTATTTGACCGATGACGTAATTACACAAGGTGCGAAGGTGGATCTTGACTTAGATGTAGGATATTTATATGGAGGGGCCATAGGATATCGTTTTCTTGACAAATTCAGGATCGAGGAAGAAATTACATACCAAAAAAATGATATTGAAAAAGAAGGTGCTCAACCTGCACTTGGTGAGATCTCTACTCTTGCTATTCTACTGAATGGCTACTATGACTTTGCAACTGAGGAGAGTGTATATAGACCCTTTTTAAGTGTTGGTATAGGGTATGCTACTGTTGAAACTATTCTGACAACAGGAAGCCCAATACGTCTAGCAGGTCAGGACGCAATATTTACCTACCAGGTAGGCATAGGACTGGGCTATGCCATAAATGAAAAAGTAACCCTCGATTTCAGATATCGCTTTCAGGAGTACTCAGATCCGGATTATGGCTCCACGGAGCTAAACTATACAATGAATAACTTTTTAATAGGCATAAGAGTCGATTTCTGATCTCCCGTTTGATGCTGGTTCAAAGTCTTAGGCAAGTGTCTCAATGTGGCTGTGCTGCGCTTGCCGAAAGAGTGTTGCACTTAATCCCAAGGGCCACAGGCGATCCAGCCGAGACTTTTGCAAAACTGCGTGAAGCCTGTAATTTTGTCATTTCCCGCACAGCAGGGAATCCAGTATTATCAGCTAATTCATAGATTCCGGGTCAAACCCCCAAAATGACGGATAAATTAGTTATGCAAAGGTTTCAACCTGTGGTCCTTGGGATTATTCCGGTATTCACGCATAGTCTGTCACCTTCAAAAAATACTTCCTAGTAAACCTATAAGACCCAACTCTGTTGGTATTGTTCAAAAGTCTTGGCATTTAAACTATCTCAATGGGAAGGTAATGCCTCATACCTACCCTGAAATTTCGCAGTGACCCGCATGCACTGTAAAGATTAGATATCGCTTTGAGAAAATTGGCATTACCGGATAGTCAGGGCATATAGCATATAATCCTTAATAGAACCGGTGCCAACACTTATGAACGTTAACGATTTTTTAGCTTCTATTTCCTACAGATTTTACTCGACACACAAGGCGTAATCGCCTATACTTCGGCCCCCAAAAAGGGAATTCTTATCATCGCAACGCCGGCAAGCGCTCAAGGGGATTCATTAATAACCGCTCTGTTTGATACGGAGCATAAACATGGGGTAGAAAATGAAAAAGACAACGATTCTTCTTCTCTTCTTTGTTTTTCTTTTTGTATGTGCTTTCAATTTTGCCTGCTCTACAAAAATGCTTCAAATACATCCTGCAAAACAGATCGATCGGGCATACATGGTTGACTTGATGGATCGCTATCTCGAAGCCCTGGTAAACCAAGATCCTGCCGGAATCCCGCTCGCGAGCAATGTAAAGCTTGTGGAAAATACCGAGGTCACGCCGATCGGCGAGGGATTGTGGAAAACAGCAACCAGTAGAACGACGGATTATAAAATTTATGTTGCCGATCCAGTTGCAGGACAAGTTGGATTTATGGGCCTTATTGAGGAAAAGGGCAAGCCGATCCAATTGGGAGTCCGCCTGAAACTGGAAAACGGAGAAATTACCGAGATTGATCACATGATATGGCGGCAGATTAACGATCCGTTGCCGGAAGGCCTGATAAAACCGCGCCCGGGTCTGGTACAAAAATTAGAGGAATCGGAACGGGTTTCGCGTGAAGAGATGCTGAAAGCCGCGAACGCATATTACGATGCCATAGAACAGAGTGACGGCAATGTTGCGCCGTTTGCCGATGAATGCCAGCGGCATGAAGGCGGCATAACCTCGGCCAATAATCAGGAACCTCTTCCTGAGGACGCAGAAACGACCTTTGGAGCCATGGCCGCATTCGGTCGGATGAAATGCGGGGAACAGCTCAGCACCGGAATCATGGGCTATATTACGGATATCAATCAACGGCGTTTGTTTGCCGTGGATGAAGAGATGGGCCTTGTCATGGCCTTTTCCATGTTCAATCACGACGGTGAACCGAACCCCATGCCGATTAAAAACGGGCCTGCCATCACGGAAAGTCCCAATGAATGGGGACAGTTCAGCGTTGGAGCGGGCCATATATTCAAGATCAGAAACGGCAAAATCTACGAGATTGAAGCAATGGCTTGCGTCGGCATACCGTACAAGGCCTCCGACGGCTGGAGTTGCACCCGTAAATGCCTGGTCGATATAATGGACCAGTACCTGGACGCTCTGGCAAAGAACGATCCCTCCGGCGTTCCCTTGGCCGATGATGTGATGCTCGTGGAGAATACCGAAAAGACTCCCATGGGCAAGGGACTCTGGGAAACCGCCACGGGAGGTCCGGCGGATTTCAGAATATACGTTGCCGATCCTGACTCCGGAGAGGTCGCCTTCATGGGAGTGATCGAAGAGAATGAAAAGCCTACCATCGCCGCTATACGGCTCAAGGTGGTGGATCACAAAATCAAGGAGATCGATCACCTGGTCGTTCATGCGGGCGACGAGCCCCTGCATCCCAACATGTCGAAAGTAAGACCGGCACTGCTCGAACGGCTGCCCAAGCTGGAACGGGTTCCTAACGAACGGATGCGGGAGATTGCCAATTCCTATTATGAGTCGATTTTCCAGGGCAACGGTGATGTCGCCCCCTTTGCCGATGAATGCCAGCGCAGGGAAAACGGAGGCATCTCGGTCAACGATCAGACGCAGACGCCCGAAGAGATTGCAAAGGACGATTTCTCGACTTTCAGAAAAATGAAATGCGGGGAACAGATGAACACGGGCATTTGGAGCTATATCACCGATATCACCGACCGGCGCATCCTGGCCATTGACGAAGAAAAAGGGCTGGCATTCGCCTTTTCCATATTCCGGCACAGCGGCGAGCCAAAGGTGATGAAAATTACCGGCGTGCCCGGAGTCACAGAACTCCCCAACGATTGGGGAGCGTTCGATCTGCCGGCCGCCCATATCTTTAAGATCCGCAACGGCAAGATATACGAGATCGAAGCGATCGGGTATATGGCAGATGCCGGTATCACAAACGGCTGGGAATAGGCAGCAACACTAAGAAAGCTTTCTGACTGTTCCACTTCAGGAAAAAAGGGCCGGCGCCAATGGCGCCGGCCCTTTTTCTAATGATGATTCCGGATTCGCTGGGTGATTACCAATCTATCCCAAAGGTAATGCTGTATGTCCGAGGATTGATGTATCTGCCAGTAATAGTTCCTGACCCGAGTTCGTAAACATTCTCTCCCGAACCCCAACCGCCATCATCTGTGTAGCTAATCGAAGTCAGAGCATCATTGTCCCAGACATTGCTACAGGCAAAACGAATATTCCAGAACATGCCGGGGGGCAACCCTTTGCTCGACAGATACGAAAACGCAACATCGCCCGTCCAATAGGCCTTACGGCCGGGCATGGTATAATGTTCAGGATCACCATAGTTCACATGTATATCAATCCCATCGCCATTATAAAAGAGAGTGCCGAAGGCAGATAGGATGTCACCACCGCCAAAACGAAATGTACGCATGTAGGTTAAATTACCACGGATGGGCGCTCCTCCAAATTCACGACCGCTCTCGTCATCATAGTCCCTGTATGGACTATCCGCGTCTGGATATAGGGCCAGAAGGGCATTTCGCCAGTTGTAGTCATCCGAATATTTGTTGCTTCTCCATGTACCATTAACTGACAGAGTATCATTCGAGGTGATTAGCCACATGATGTTAACGCTAATACCTTTTTGCTCAGCTCCGCCAGGAGAGGCGCTTACATACCCGACTACATCCGTATAATCCGCGTTGTTGACAGTACCATCCGGCACGCCCTCAATAAAAGGGTTAAAAGCTCCAGCTGCAGTGTTAACGTCATCGCAATAATGATCGCCGGGGACGGCCAGGCCATACGGCATCAACCCGTCATCAGTGTCTCGTATACAACTGCTGACACCGCCCCATCGGTTATAGTTTTTGTAGTCATAATAGTAAAGCCCTGCGTTGACTTGAAGGCGATTATTGAAAAACCGGCTCTTCCAGCCAAACTCAAAGGCATTCAGGAATTCCGGCGGGGCTGCCCTTCCATCGAAATCCACATTCCCGGTTCTATACCCCTTGGAAAACTGGAGGTAAGCCATAATGTCATCAGTGGGTAAGTAACTGACATTAAACTTGTAGTTGGGCTCCGACCATCTGTTTGAAGTATAGTTCATCTGAGTGAAGTCTCTATCAATAACGTAATTACCTGAAAGCGGGGGGTCCTCAATGACATCGAAAGGCATTATACCCATATAGTCCTTCTTATCCCAGTTCATACGAAAACCACCGGTAAAATTCCATTTGTCAAAAGGCGTATATGATCCCTGGGCAAAAGCTCCGGTTGATTTGGTATCCACTCTAACAAAGTATGGGGGGCCGGTAAATGTCCCTCCAGCAAAACCTAGAGTAAAAGTTTCCTCCGTAACCTTATCATCTTGTGACATGATACCGAGGATCCATTCCACTTTGTCGCCAGCGGGTATGTTTGTTTTGGACGTTAGTCGCAACTCTATAGTATCCGTGTCGGAACTGGTAGCTGTTTGTACAAAAAGATAAGGTTCCATTATACGAACAGTGACATTATGATAAGGAGGCCCAGGGTCGGTGATCACCGGAAAGTTGCCCCATGGGGTAGCCATCATCGTATATTGAGGATAGAGAGTAGCAGCACCCCACATAAAGTTTTTTTCCTCAAACATGGAGCGATGGCCGAACGTGACTGTCCCTGTCGCAATATCAAACTCATGTTCAAAAATACCCGTGACTCCATAATGGTCATTGTCGTTAAAGTTATTTTCCAGTCCATCGCCCAGCACCCATTTACTTTCAAAACGTGCACGTACCGGGCCGCCTTTTGTCCAATGGGAAGGGTTCGGCTCCGCTGTGTTTTCCACGATATTAATAGTGCCGCCATAGGTGTCAAAATAATATCCCTCATCACCAAACATAGAGTAGCCTTCGGTCTCAAACTTCTCCCAATCGCCGATCAACGTAAGGGTTGTGCGATCCCCCGGCTCCCAACGCAGAGACAGACGCCCTGCCCTAGAATTAGAATTGCCATAACCCACGTCACTATAGCCTTCCATTTTATTTCTCAATCCGGCTACACGCATGGCCAATGTATCCGTGAGGGGGATATTTATCGCGAGGTCGGATCGGCTCTGACCGTAAGTGCCAAATTGCTGCGAAGCGCGGCCGCTGAATTCATTCATAACCGGTTTTCGGCTAATAATGTTCATGCTTCCAGCGGTAGACCCGCGGCCATAGAGTGTGCCCTGAGGGCCCTTAAGCACTTCCATCCGCTCGAGATCGAAGAACATGTTGTCCGCACCCCCGAACCTCGTCAGCTGAATACCATCCATGTGCATCGCGACTGTCGTTTCAAACATAGGGTTCCATAGGCCGGTTTCAACTTCCCGAATGCTGACAAGGATAAAGGTACCCACCTGTGATTGAGTACTAACATCCGGTAATATTTTTTCGATATCGTATATTTGGTGTACATCCAGGCGAGTCATATCCTCTATTTTGACAACAGATATATCAATCGGGATTTTTTGTATCTCGGCCTCCCTCTTCTCTGCTGTCACAACGATCTCTTCCAGCATAAATTCTTCAACGTCCTCCTCCTGGGCATAAACTGGGCTTGATGTTCCCAGTATTAATGGAACAAGGCAAAGGGACAAGCAACATAAAAACCAATACTTAAATAGTAAACGTACTTTTCCTCCCATAACAATCCTCCTCTTTCTTATAATGTTTACTGGTTAAGTAAGGAGAATATTGTATTTTTCCCCTCCTT
>LJUC01000234.1 GCA_001303695.1 Phycisphaerae bacterium SM23_30 | reverse complement strand
CTTCCGAAATATTTGACGTTTGAAGAGTTTAAAGAAAAGGGCTATTTTGTGGTTCCGCCAAAATCGCCTGATAAGGACAGTCCGGTTGCCTTTCGCTGGTATTATGAGGGTCGCGCCTGCGATACGCCTGATCGCTTGAATCCCAATCTGGGTACCGACAAGGCACATCTCCTGGGGACACCGAGCGGAAAGATTGAGTTCGTTTCCAGAAGTCTGACCGATTTCGATGCCAACGATAATGAACGGCCCCCATTGCCAAGATACATACCGTCCTGGGAAGGGCACGGCACGAAACTGGCCAAGCGCTATCCGCTGCAGTTAGTATCACCCCACCCAAAACATTCGTTTCATACACATCATGATAACAAGAGCCTCTGGATCGAACGGATTCCTCAGCACCGGATCCTTAAAGACGGCTATTACTGGTGGCCGATACGAATGAATCCATTGGATGCAAAAAAGCGAGACATTAACCACGGGGATATCGTCAAAGTCTATAATGACCGTGGCGCTGTGCTGGCCATTGCGTATGTAACGGAACGGTTACGCCCCGGGATTGTTCACTCCTATGAGGGCAGCGCCAAGTACGATCCACTGGAGCCTGGAACAGCCGGAAGTATCGACCGGGGCGGATGCATTAACCTTTTAACATCGGGTAGGCTTTTGTCCAAGAACGCTCCGGGCATGGCAAGCAATTCATGCCTCGTTGATATATGCAGATGGGAGAAATAAAAATGGCGCGCTATGGGATGCTCATAAACTGCGAGAAATGTATAGGATGCTACAATTGCGTTTTAAGCTGCCAGGATGAATTTTGTGGCAATGCATACGAAGGTTATGCTGCAGCAGCCCCAATCGAAGGCCATAATTGGATACGGGTAATCGATAAGGAAAGAGGCCGGTTTTCCAAGGTTAAGATGGCCTATATACCTAAAACCTGCATGCATTGCGAGAATGCCACATGTATCGAGGCAGGGCAGGATAATGCCGTATACAGGAGATCCGATGGTATCGTGATCATCGATCCGGAAAAAGCAGTTGGTCAAAGGCAAATTGTAACTGCCTGTCCGTACAGAGTCATTGAATGGAACGAAAAAGAACAGGTGCCCCAAAAATGCAACATGTGCGCACACTTGCTGGACAGGGGCGAAAAAGAGCCAAGGTGTGTCGAATCCTGCCCAACAGGCGCCCTGATATTTGGGGATTTAGACGATGAAGAGAGTGCGATATCACAAATTCTGAAACAAACTGCTTCAGAAAAGCTATGCCCGGAATTCAACCTGGAAGAAAAAGTCTCCTATACCGGCCTTCCAAAGCGTTTTATTTCGGGTACGGTTGTGTATAAAGACAAAAATGAGTGTGCAGAAGATCTTGAAATTGAGCTGCATAATAAGACCGAGACAAGAACAACAAAGACCAATGGGTTCGGTGACTTTGAGTTTGAAGGTTTAGAGGCGAGTAAATCCTTTTCCCTAAAAATCAGCAAACCAGGCTACAAAGAGAAAAGAATACGCTGTAATACCTCTGTAGATATCCATTTAGGCGATATATATTTACTACCGCACGTTTAGTCTGGTCTGAATCTGCAGAGAAAGTCTTGGACCAGCAGTTAACGTCTAAAGACGGCGTCATACCGGCCATTGAAGGAGTTGAAGATACAGGAAATAGAGATTAGAAAACAACCGGCACAAACCCAGTAGTGAAAATATCAAATAGATGAGGAGGAAAAATACTATGGTTATCGACATTAATATGCACTGGTTGCCGCCCGAACTTCTTCACGATAAAGATCTGATGGATCAATATCTCCATATCGTTCCGCGTGCGTATGATACCTACGCCTACCTGAGTAAAATCCCGGGGACCGATATCGATCAAATTATAATCGAAAAGCCCAGAGGATATGTCAATCTCAACATGGGCCCTGAAAGCATCGACCCCAAAGGCCGTATTGCGGCGATGGACGAAGGCGGAATCGACAAGGCCATCCTGCGGGTGCCTTGTTTCCAGGAATGGCTGCCTCTTGACATGTGCAAGCAAGTCAACGACGGCATGGCAGCCTATGCCAAAAAGTATCCTGGTCGGTTTCACACCCTGGGTGTTGTTCCGCCTTTGGGCGACAAGAGATCACTCGATGAGATGGATCGATGTATAAATGAGCTGGGATGCGTCGGCATGCAGGTGGCGGCCCATTACGGCAATCTTTATCTGGACCGCAATGAATTCCGCCCATTCTTCAAAAAAGTATCTGAATTGGATGTCCCGGTCTGCGTGCACCACACCGTCTTGCCGGTTCAATACGATGCGCTTCTCATTAATGACACCTTCCGCAGACAGTTTTCCAGATGCCAGGACCAGGCAATCGCTGTGGGCAGAGAAATATTCAGCGATCTTTTTGAAGAATTTCCGAATCTGAAACTGATACACAGCATGTTAGGCGGCGGATTTTTTGCATTAACGGATATCCTCGCGCCGAAGGTATCAAGAGAAAAGAAGAGGGAAGAGTTGGAACGCTTTGACCTTTCGGGTGCCGCAAAGGCGAGGGAACGTCTGTTCCGTAATATTTATTTCGGCATCACCATTTCATCGGCTTGGGGAGCCCCGCAGGTGGAGTGTGCCGTGAAGGTGATGGGCGCCGACCGGATCTTGTTCGGATGCTCCTATCCGTTGCGGGTTGAATGGGTCACCCATGGCGTTGAATTCGTGAAGAGCCTAAAAGATGTTTAATATCAGCTAACCTAGTGATGAGTTACCTTTAAATGTTTAAAGTTTGTGTCGATACTGGGGGAACATTCACCGATTGTGTCGTCCTGGATGACACAGGCCGTGAGAAGGAGTTCAAATCGCCCAGCACACCGGAAGATTTCTCCATCGGTGTTCTCAATGCGATCGGTGAAGCAGCGTCTGCACTGTCACTGCCCGTAGAACAGTTTCTGGATCAGACGGAACTCATCATGCACGGCACCACTGTTGCAACCAATGCACTTGTAACCAAGAATGTTGCCCGTACGGCGCTGATCGGCACCAAGGGTTTCAGGGATATCATTGAAATCAGACGCTCTCTGAAAATCGAAACCCGCTCCATGTACGAGGCCTTCATCCCCCCTTACCAACCTATTGTGCCGCGTTATTTAAGATTCGGGGTCGATGAAAAAACCAAGCGGACAGGGGAAATCGCAAAAGGAATCGATGAAGTGGAAATTCTCAAAATCGTTGATCGCCTGAAGGAGGAGAAAATTGAAGCGGTGGCCATATGCTTCATTAACGCCTATGCCAATCCGGAAAACGAGAGAACTGTTGCAGAGATTCTGGAAAAACATCTTGATGATGTATTTGTCACCTACTCAAGTGAGATACTTCCTAAAATAGGTGAATATGAACGAACATCCACATGCGTCATTAACGCCTGTTTGGGACCGGTTGTCCGAAAATACCTTACTAGTCTCGAATCGAAGCTGAAAACATCCGGGTTCCGCGGTCAGCTGTTAATCATGCAGTCCAATCAGTACGCTCAGTCTGTATCCGCGGTCATTCGAAAGCCGGCCTATCTGATGGGTTCGGGGCCTGCGTCGGCGCCTGCCGGTGCGGCCTATTTGGGCAAATTTATTGGAGAGAACAATATCATTACGGCCGATATGGGGGGAACAACCCTGGATTCCGGACTGCTCTCCAACGGCACGGTAAGTCTGAAATCGGGGATTTGGGTGGATGATGACCGGCTTGGAATCAAGGTGGTCGAAGTCAGCAGTATTACCGGTCTGTTATGGCCGTGGCGGGACTGAGCCAACGGTCACTGATGCGGCTGTTGTGCTGGGATATATCCCGGATGACAATTTCTGGGGCGGCAAGCTTAAGTTGGATAAAGAAGCTGCAAGGAAGGCCTTAAAGGGAATTGCGGATAAACTTAACATGAGTGTCGAGGAGGCAGCCCAAGCCGTTTTTACCACGGTAAGCTCAAGTATGGCCGACGGGATCACTGAGATTACGACCCGCAGAGGGTATGATGTCAGAGCGTTCAGTTTGTTGGCATGTGGCGGCGGCGGCCCGCTGTGCGCTGGGTTTATGAGCGATCTGTTGAATACCAAGAATGGCATTGTCCCTAAATTTGCCGCCTCATTCTGTGCCTGGAGCATGTTTTGCCTGGACATCGGCAGGGATTATCTGCGGACGTATATCAGCAATCTCGATGAGGCAGATCCAAAGAGTATCAATGGCCTGTATCAGGAAATGATCGATGAAGCCCTGGAGGAGTTTAAGGTTTTGAACGTTTCCAGGGAAGATCTGACCATTGTAAAATCAGCCGATATCAGATATGCCGGCCAATTTCATGAGCTCGAACTAAATTTTTCATCCGAAGAGATATCCAAAGATGATCTGGAAAGCTTGAAAAACGATTTCCATAAAAACCACGATGAACTTTTTACTTTCTCCTTGCCGAATGCGCAGATCGAACTGAGAAACCTCAGAATGATCGCCTCGATAAAATCAGATCCAATCGCTCTTCCGGAAATCGAGAAAACGGACCATACAAAAGAAGATCCGGTAAAACGAAGACGACAGTGTTTCTTTAAAGGGGAGTTCATGGATACGCCCATTTACGACGGAACCCGCTCACGTGCGGGCACCTGTATTCAAGGGCATGCCATTATTGAAGAACCAACGACCACCATCGTCATACCGCCGGGTTTTGTCTGCAACATCGATACATACGGAAATTACATTCTTAGCAGAGAGCCTTAACCATGAATAAAGTGGATCCGATTACCTTATCAACGACCTGGCATTTTATCCAGAGGGTTTGTCGCGAGATGCGGGAAACTGCCGAAAGAACGGCAACCAATGTCCTGGTTGTTACGCTTCATGACATGGCTTACGGGATTTGGGACGCCGACGGCCGTGCCATTGCCATTCCAGAAGGCTTTCCGCCTCGCCTGATATCAAGCGCTTTCCCCATCCGGTCAGCCAAAAAAAAATTTGAAGGCCGGATCTATCCCGGCGATGTTTTTCTGACGAATTCTCCCAGAGAGGGCGCTGTTCATTTGGCCGACTGGGTGTTTGTTCGGCCTATTTTTTATGACGATGAACTGGTGTTCTGGACATGCATGGGAACCCACGTGGCCGATTCGGGCGGCGCCCAACCCGGCTCCCACTTTTTGGCCATCGATCATGTTGCAGAGGGGCTCAACATCCCTTTGGTCAAAGTAATGGAAAGGGGGAAATGGAAAGAAGATATCGCTGAGCTTATCCTCGCAAATAATCGTTTGCCCCATATGATGAGGCATGAAATGTCCTCTCTTATGGGCAGTACGGCTGTCGCGGAGAAAAGAATGATCGAACTGTTGGATCGCTACGGTAAAGAAGCAGTCGATGCTAGTATCGAGGAGATGGTCGAGCGGAGCGAAGCGGCGGTCAGAAAAGAGATCGAAAAATGGGAAGAAGGCACGTGGTACGCCGAGGTGCAAATCGATGATGACGGTCGGACCATGGGGGTCCCTGTCACCATTCGCTGCAAACTCACCATTAAAGATGGAGAAGCGACCTTTGATTTCTCGGATACCGATAGAGAAACAAGTGGAAACATAAACGCCCATTACCACCAAACCTTAAGCAACACTATGTGCACCACGTTTTTGTTTCTTGACGCGCAACTTGCTGCGTACCACAATGAAGGCAGTATGCGGCCCATTCATGTTATCACCAGGAAAGGAACGCTCGTCGATTGCGGCCCCTACGCATTAACGGCAGGCTCACCTGCTGTTACCGGCGGCCGGACCATTGAAGCGGTGCTTTCGGTCTTATCGCAGGCCCTTCCTGAAAAGGCCATAGCGTCGTATGCGCGATTGGCAGCACCGATTCTGGTCGGACATGATGAGAGTATAGACGGTGTTTATGTATACAGTTCTTTCAGTTCGGTTGCCGGAGCAGGCGCTGTTTATGGATTTGACGGATACCAGTGCGCCTGCGACATGGGCACGCTCGGTGTGGTCGGCAAGTCCGATGCTGAAGACGAGATGGCACGGTTTCCCTGGGAAATATTGAGGTGTGAGTACCAGACCGATTCCCATGGGGCAGGAAAGTGGCGCGGCAGCCCGGGTATTGTTTGGGAAGGTGTCAATGAAGGCGGCGACTGCACCAATACCGGAGGCCCGATGAGCGGATTTTCCACCCAGGGACTTGGGGAGCACGGGGGGCAACCAACGCCGTTCAACAAGGTTTATGTTATTCATGATGGGGTAAAGACCCAAGTCAAAGATCCGCGGTTGCCCATACATTTTGAACACGGCGATCATTTTCTCATTGCTTCCGGCGGCGGTGCTGGGGTCGGTAACCCTGCCGAAAGAGATCCTCAAGACGTCTTAATGGATGTCAAAAACGAACTGGTATCGATTCACATGGCAAAAGATGTTTACAAGGTCATCATCGACCCGGAGAAAATGCAAATACTGGAAGACGAAACGTCCGTATTGAGAAATATGCAAAGATAGCCAGGTTTCCAATAATAAAATTAGGATCTTGACTGGAACAAGGTACTGAAATGTACTACAATTTCTAGTTGTGACAAGGAAAACAAGGATATAAGTCGTTCAAAGAAGACAGACCGAAGGATATTGCAAGAATTATTCACCAAAGAAACCAGGATGAGGCCAAAAAACTATTAAGGACCAGAAGCAACGACTTATATCAATATGCAATAAATGAGCACATTCCGCCACAGGCAAAAAGCTTTGCCGAGCAGGTCTCAGACCGTTATGAAGCAATGGGTCAAATATGAATTAGCAGTCAAGCGGCCCACGATATGGTGATCGTAAGATTGCATATTTGGCAAGGGGATATTCATATAAAATTCAAAATCAACCTATAGACCAAAGGAGGAACCATGAAAAGGACATTGACAATCGTCGCCGTCCTGCTTCTGGCAATGGCCATTGCAGCTCCAGCAATCGCCGAGCCAATCACCATTAACTACGTTACATTCGTGCCCCGGATGCACGGCATCGCCAAGGTCCTCAAGGCGGACCTTGATGAGATTGCAGAAAAATCCGGCGGAAGACTTGCATTCAACTACAGAGGCGGACCTGAAGCCATGAAGGTTCCTGCCCAGGCCATGGGGGTAAGAACAGGCGCTGTCGACATGGCCTGTACCTCCCCTGACTTCTATGGCAAGATGGTCAAAGGAATTGAAGCGCTGGACCTTTCGCGGATACCGGTCTTCAAGCACAGGGAAATCGGGCTGTATGATTATTTGAACACCAAATTCAACCCGGTGGGGATACAGTTCCTTATGATGGTTCCCAAAGAGCAGGGGACCATGTTTCATTTTTTCACAAAGAAACCGGTCAAGAAAGTCGCCGACTTTAAAGGGATGAGCCTTGCCGGCACGGGGATATTCGATGAGATAGGTCCGGCCCTGGGCATGGTACCGGTGGCCACGGAGATGGCCGAGCAGTACAGCGCTATGGAAAAGGGCATTATCGAAGTCTGCAGGGGCGGACTTGATTCCGTAATGGCGTTCAAGTTGTTTGAGGTGGCGAACTACATCGTAAAGCCCGGCTTCGGCTCAGCCCCGGCTTCGCTGTTCCTTAACCTTGAAAAATTCAACAGCATGCCCAAGGATCTTCAGGACTACCTGGTCGACAGCCTCTATACGATGGCGCCTGCCTCCGAAAGGAAGCACAACGCGATAATCGAAGGGGCGACAAAGGCGGCCCTGAAGAACGGTATGAAGATTATGGAATTGGAGGACAAAAACGAGTTCCTTAAGATCGTATACGATGCGCTCTATAGGAACGCGGCAAAGGACGACCCTGAAACCGCTAAGAAGATATACGAGCTGACACATTAATCAGCATGCAATTGGTTCCTATCTCATCCTGGTCGCAGGAGCGGTCCTGCGACCAGGGCACGCATCACCTTTCCTGCTATTCAATTGCGGATCAAGGAGAATATCATGAACCTCGGGGGAGTTCAGCAGCCGGCGGAGCGTAAAACGCTTTTCGATCGATGCCTTGGTTTTACATGTATCATGGCGATGGCTATGATCTTCTTAACCATGCTCTTCTTATGCGCCCATGTTTTTATGAGATATGTCTTTTCTAAGCCGCTGAACTGGACGATTGACGTATCCTCGATCTTTCTGCTGTTCATCACAATCTTAGCGGCTGCCTGGCTTCAAAAATCAGACGGGCATGTGGCCGTAGATCTTATTTTCTCTCATTTGAAGCCGAAATCGCAACTAAAGCTGCATATCTTTAATGCCATCATCTGTTCGATTACCTTTTTGATCGTGATCGTGTTCGGGATAAAGGAGACCATAACCGTCCATCGAATGGATCTGTATGCGGACATGCCCCTGGAGCCTCCCAAATGGATACTGATCGTTGTTATTCCCATCGGATTCCTCATGCTCCTGATCCAGTACCTGCGAAGGATACGGTTTCTTAAACAGCAATTGGATAGGGGTGATTAAAAAACGGGAGAACACCCGGCTTAAATTCAACCCATTCTCCCGGAGAGGTAGATACTGTGGATTGGCACCTTTTTCTTGTTGTTTTGTTCGGCAGCCTTCTTGGGTTGATGATGTTGGGAATTCCGGTAGCTTTTGCTTTTCTCATCATCGTTATCGTGGGGGCTCCTCTAACCTGGGGAATCGCACCGGGGATGACCCAGATCATGTTCAGCATTTCCGCAAACCTCATGAATTTCTCCTTTCTGCCCATTCCCCTGTTTATCCTCATGGGAGAAATCATATTCCACTCAAAGATCGCCCCGGCAATGATCGATGCCCTGGACAAATGGATCGGTCGTCTTCCCGGCCGCCTTTCCTTGATGTCGGTGGGTGCGGGCATGCTGTTTTCCACCCTTACCGGTACCAGCATTGCCAGTACAGCCATGCTGGGAGGAACGCTTATCCCGGAGATGGAAAACAGGGGCTACAAAAAACCGATGACCATCGGGCCGATCCTGGGAAGCGGCAGCCTGGCGCTGCTGATACCGCCCAGCGGCCTGGCAGTCCTTTTAGGCGCCATCGGCGAGATATCCATCGGAAGGATATTGATCGCGATCATCGTGCCGGGCGTGATTATGGCGTTGTTCTATGTCGCATATATCGTTATCCGGTGTATGATCCAGCCCTCATTGGCGCCTTCCTACCAGGTCGAGGCCACGCCGCTTTCGGAAAAATTATCTGCCACGGTTAGATATATTTTGCCTGTGGGTTTCATTATCTTTATGGTGATCGGCGTCATCTACGCGGGAATCGCCACGCCTACCGAGGCTGCCGCCACCGGGGCCTTGGGATGCTACCTGTTTGCCCTTGTCACGGGAAGACTCACCTGGGAGGTGGCAATAAAATCCCTTAATGGCACCGTCAGGGTTACGGTGATGCTTCTGATGATCGTGTCCACTTCGGACATTTTCAGCCAGATCATGTCATACAGTGGCGCTGTCAACGAACTGGTTGATTTTGTGCTCGCCGTACCCGCTCACCGGATGGTTATCCTGATCGGGATGCAGTTGATCCTGATGATGCTGGGCATGTTCATGAACTCCCAGGCCATCATGATGATTACCCTTCCCATATTTATGCCCGTTGTGGAAGTGCTGGAATTTGACACCATATGGTTTGCGGTCATATATCTACTCAATATGGAGATCGCGACCATGACGCCGCCATTCGGACTGGCCCTTTTTGTGATGAAGGGCGTTGCACCTAAGGATACCAATATGACCGACATATGGAGGGCGGCCGTCCCATTCTTGATGATGGATACTTTGATCATAGTGATCATTATGGTTTTCCCTGATACGGCCCTCTGGCTTGTCAGGTCTATGCGATAAACGCTAGGCGCTTGCTTTTCAAGCCGCTGTTCGATGAACAGGCGGTGCCTTCTGATTACGAAAGGATTTATCTAGTAAGCCTTACCACTACGAGGAGGGATGAAAAAATGGCAATGAACGAATATATCCATATGCCCACACTTGAAGAGTATAGCGAGAGGTTTAAAGATTTCTTTTATTTTAAGAGAGAAAACGGGATTCTCGAGGTCAAAATGCATACAAAGGGAGGCCCCGTTCACTGGAGCTACCAGATGCATCATGCCATCGCCGAATTGTGGACCGTTGTCGGTCACGACACGCAGAATGAAGTTTGTCGGTCACGACACGCAGAATGAAGTGCTTATATTCACCAGCACAGACCCCTACTGGATCAACAAATGGGATACCAGTTCTTTCAAAGAGGTAGAAGACTCAGCGGACAACGACCAACGTTACAACGTCCAGATCTACGACACCCTCAAAGTCGTGGAAAATTTCGTAAACGATATCGAAATACCGACAATTACAGCTATCAGCGGCAGGGGAATCCATTGGGAAATGGCCTTGATGAGCGACATAACCCTGTGCACCCCTGATTTCATCCTTAAGGACGACCACTTCGGCATGCATGGCGGACATGTGCCCGGAGACGGGATGACCATGTGCCTGCAAAAAGTGCTTGGCATCAAGCGTGGAAACTACATGGCGCTTACCTGTAAAGGCATAGACGCCAAAACCTGCCTGGAACTGGGAGTTGTCAACGAAATCGTGGAGAGAGAAAAGCTGCTCGAAAGAGCGTGGGAGCTGGCGCGCGATATCATGAAGAAGACCCGTTCATGCCGGCGTATGACGCATCATATCTGCGTGCGGCCATGGAGAGCAATGGTTGAGAGAGATTTGCGGGTCCATGTCATTTCGGAAATGTATTCATTCAATCTGTCTAAATCCGCCCATGATTTTGAGTACATTAAATATGATGATGATAAGTAGTTTTTAAGGTCGTTTAAAAGCCCATTCCGGCTGGATGTTGGCCCGGTGCTGGAAATAATTTAAGGATTGAGAAATGCTGAATCAAAATAAATTTATCGAAAACAAAAATATGGAATACAGTTCAGTACAAAAGGCGATCGGCATTCTCTTGTCTTTTATTCCCGATAATAAGGCCATCGGAACTCTGCAATTGAGCAAATCGCTGGGCCTGAACAAGTCAACCGTCAGCAGATTGGTTCACGTGCTTGTGCATTACGGACTCATCCAGCAGAACGAAGAAACCAAAAAGTATTCGTTGGGCAGAACCGCGGCCTTATTGGGAAAGGCGGTTGAGACATCGCAAATTGATCGATTGGCCCGATTTTCGCGTCCGCACATAGATGCTTTGAGTAGCGCTGTGGGCGAAAGCGTCTGTTTGGAAATGCTTTTATCCCGCCACACCAAACTTATCTATAGCGTGGTAGGTCCTCCGCCGATCAGTGTGAGTTTTCAAGATTCCCTTCCAATACATGCAGCTGCCGGGGCTAAGGCGATATTGGCATATTCGAGCAGTGAAGAAGTTGAGGGTTTGCTCAACGGCGAATTAAAAAAAATCACTGA
>LJUC01000233.1 GCA_001303695.1 Phycisphaerae bacterium SM23_30 | reverse complement strand
GGATCATGCGGGAGGGATTTTGTTTTCAGGCGGGGGCGGGGGGGATATCGCTGGCGTTTGTGAGTTTTTTGCATGAGCGGATGAGACAAGCGGGGATCAAGGCCCGACTGGTCACGGGGGGGATCAGCGATTTTATGGTCAAGATGCTGGAGGCGGGGGACGCCGATTATCTGATCGACGCCCAGGATTTCGATTTATCGGGGGTAAAGAGTATCGGCGCGCACAAGAGTCACGTTCCGGTGAGCATATATCATCTGTATGATAATCATTCCAAAGGTAACTTTATGTGCTTTCTGGATACGGTGGTGCTGGGGGCGACGGAGGTGGACGTGGATTTCAACGCCAACGTGGCGACGCATTCGGACGGTCTGCTGCTGCACGGGATCGGGGGCTGGCAGAACTGCATGTTCACCAAGTGTACGATTTTGGCGATGCCGTCGTTTCGCAACCGGGTGCCGGTGATCCGGGAGGAGGTGACGACGGTATGTGCGCCGGGGGAGCTGGTGGACGTGGTGGTGACCGAGCGGGGGCTGGCGATCAATCCGCGGCGGGAGGATTTGATCGAGGCGACGAGGGGTTCGGATTTGCCGATTCGAGATATTCGCAAGATCAAGGAGGAGGTGGAGGAGATTTGCGGGGGGGCGCCGGCCAAACCAAAGTTGGGGGAAAAGGTAGTGGCGGTGATAGAGTGGGTGGACGGGACGGTTTTGGATAGTGTGTATCAGGTTTTATAATAATAGTGCTGTAATATATTGATAAAGTGAAAGGGGCAGGGTAAGACATGCCCACGGAGACGTGGGCATGGCACCTTGGCATCCGGTTTGGTTATGGTTTTTGTCGGGACGGGTAACCGCGGTAGAGGAGGTAACAGCCGCAGAGCAGGCCGGCAATCAGGAGGGCGGTGGAGGCCCAGAGGGGCAGGGCGTATCGGGGTTTGAGGGCGGGGAGGTAATAGGTGAGGTGGAAGGGCCAGAAGGCCAAGTAGTGGAGGACGGGGGCGTTGATGTTTTCTTCGGGGGTGCGGAGGCGTTTGGGTGAGTTGGGCCAGGGAGGGATGTCGCCGTTGATCATGTCTTTGACGCCGTTGCGCAGGTTGATAAGGCGGGATTTGAGGATATGGGCCTCCGGTTCGAACATGGTCCATTGGTGGACGCTCCAGCCGCCGCGTTGGTAGGCCATGTCGGTGAGTTCGCGGCTGTGGTTTCCGGAGACGGCGGCGATCTGGACGAGGAGGCTGAGGGATATTACGAGGTTGAAGACGATCCGGCGGGTTTGGGAAAAACCTTTGCCGACCGGGGCGGCATGGGCCTGAGCGGAGGCGGGTCGCCGGAAACCGAAGAAGGCGGCGGCGATAAAAAGCAGGGGGATGTGCCGGCATAAGTATCGGGGACCCCAGCACCAGTTGCCATGAAAGGAGGAGAGCATGGCATGGAGGAGGAGACAGCCGGAGAAGGCGGCCATAATAAAAACGACCCATGCGCGCGAGGTGCGCCAAAGGGGGATCAAACCCATGAGGGCGAGGATGAAGAAGGGGTTATAGATGAACATGCCCTTGCCGGGGCTGAATAACAGGCCCGGTAGTCCCAGAGACAGATTGGACCATGCAAAAGGTATATCATAGGAGCCTCCCAGTTTGCCGTAGTGGCTATATTCCACATAGGCATGAACGAGGAAGAATAAAAAGAGAATGATCAATACGACCAGGTAATGAATTTTGGTTGGGGGCCGGGCGGCAGGAGAAGGGATTTGGGGGCGGTTGTTTTGATAGATCAGACAGGCGGCGAAGATCGTGTAGCAGAGGACGGTGGGGGCGATATCGGACCTTATCCAGTAGCAAAAGCCCATCAGCAAGGCGGATAAGGCGAGCATTTTGAAGGAGCCGGTGTTCTGGTAGCGTCGGAGGGAGTAGGCGATCAAGGTAAAAAACAAGGCCAACTGGGAGTCTTCCTGTCCTTCCTTGGAGACCTGCCAGAGGCCGGTGGCGAAGATGAGAAGGGCGGCGGCGAGGTAACTTTGTTTGGGGGAGAAACGGAACTGGCGCATCAGGGCGAAGAAGGCCACGGCGGTAAGGGCCAGGGTGAGGGGAAAAAGGGTGGCGGAGATAACAGCAAGGATGATTTTATCGGACCGGATGCCGAGCAGATGATGGAGGATGATATAGTGGGGGATAAAGATCAGGGCCTGACCGAAGCTGAAGTAGGCGGAATAATAATTACCGTCCGGTCCGGGGAATCTTTCGACGTTGTAGCGGGCCATCATGACGGGATCGTCTTCATCGAGCCTCATCTGCATATCGCCGTGATCGACCATGGATTTGGTGATCAGGTAGCGTGCGGGGGGATCGAGGGTCATGGAGGCCTGGGAGGTGAAGAAACCCAGGGTAAAGACGGCGGCGAAGAGGAGGAGGGCGGTTTTGGCGGGTGAATATGCCGGCGGGTTGGCGGCCGATATGTTATTGTTGTTTAACACTAAAATATTCGTGTGTGCCCCGGCGGGGCTTGATAAAAGGTTCAGGGCCGGGGATTAGTTCTCATTTTACGGGTTTCGGATCGACATTATATCCGGGAATAATTATCGGCAGGTAAAGAGTTGGTGCGTGCATAATTCGGGCGATGTTGGAGTTTAAGCCCAGTCCGGGCCGATATTTACATTATCGGAACCATAGAAGGCGAATCGATGGTAAGGACGGAAATAGCAGAAAGAGTTGATAATACCGAATCGGCGCGTTTTAGAAGAGCGGCCCAGCAGGCGGGGTATCGGTCGTATCGTTTGCCGCCGGGGCGTGAGGACGAATACCTGGTTCTGAGACGGGGGGAATTGACCTTTTGCCTGAGATCGACGGAGGCGGGGGGCATGGGCAGGCTGGGGCAGTTGAGGTCTGTCGCCAAGGAGAATAGCGACTTTAGAGAGACAACCGACGCGGAGAGGGAGCGTCTATGGCTTTTGGACGTCGAAAAGGCCTTGGGCTATAAAACAAGTCAAACGAGAGACTTCTTAGCCGATGATTATGCACCTGAAAGTCGTCCGTTATTGTATGTCGCCGTCGGCCGGGATCGATGTGTATATCTGGCGGCAGACGAGTTAATAGCGCTGCGGAGCAAAGGCGTCGAGATAATCGGTGATTCCTGTCAGAGGCGAAAGGGCAAGAAGACCTGGCTGGGAGAGGGCCTGCCGCCGGGGCGCTGGGTAAGATTGGCGGAATATACCCTGCCCCTTATCAACGTGGAGCTGGCGGAAATATTAGTTCAGGATCCTGATAACGTTTTAGAGATAGAATTTGCCGAGTGCGAGCCGGTTGATTCGAGGCCCACAGGCGCGATCAGCCCTTTGGCGCCAGGGGCGGTCGATACTTTAGACCGGTGGGCGGATAGTATATTGGCACGGGTCCGATTTCCGCAAAAAGGGGGGCCGAAAAGGACCTTTCTTTACGATATGTGCGTGGTGGGGGGGCTGGGACACGTGGGGCTGCCTCTGGGGATTAGCTTTGCCGAAGCGGGTAAGAAGGTGGTGCTTTACGACACCAATCGGCAGGCGGCGGAGCAGGTATCGCAGGGCCGTATGCCTTTCAAAGAAGCAGGGGCCGAGGAAGTTTTGAACAGGGTGCGGGGCAGCAGATTGATAATTTCGGGGAACAGGGGGGTTATTGCCGACAGTTATTTTTTGGTGGTGGTGATCGGCACGCCGGTGGATGAGCATTTGAATCCGCAGTTTTCGGCGTTTCGGCGTTTTCTTGATGAGATCATTGATTTGATTGGAGACGAGCAGCATTTGATCCTGCGGAGCACGGTATATCCGGGCACCACCGAAAAGGTTAAGGATTATCTGGAATCTGCGGGTAAAAGGACGCGGGTATCATTCTGTCCGGAAAGGATAGTACAGGGACAGGCGTTGGAGGAGCTGCGTTCGATGCCGCAGATTGTGTCATCGTTCGATGAGGATTCAATAAGAGAAGTGACGGAGCTGTTTCAACATTTGACTGAAGACGTGGTGGCGCTGCGGCCCATGGAGGCGGAGCTGGGCAAGCTGTTTTGCAATGCATGGCGATATACGCAATTTGCCATTTCCAACCAGTTTTATCAGATTGCGACGGAGCATGAGGTTGATTTTTACCGGGTATATGAGGCGTTGACGTCGAAGTATCCGCGGCTGGCGGGTTTGAGCCGGGCGGGTTTTGCGGCGGGGCCGTGTTTGTTTAAGGACACGATGCAATTGGCGGCCTTCAGCAACAACTGTTTTTTCCTGGGTCATGCGGCGATGCTGATCAACGAAGGGCTGCCGAATTTCGTGATCCAGAAGCTCAAAGACAAATATTCGTTGGGGGATTTGAGGGTGGGGATTTTGGGGATGGCTTTCAAGCCGGACAACGACGACAAACGTGAATCGTTGTCGTATAAACTGAAGAAGATGCTGGAGATCGAGGCGAAGGAGGTGCTCTGCACGGACGTATATATTCAGGAGGCGGGATTTGTGTCGGCGGAGGAGTTAATCGAGAAATCGGACGTGATTATTGTGGCGACGCCTCATGGGGAATATGCGGGACTGGCGATTGACGATGCCAAGATTCTGGTGGACGTGTGGAGTTATTTTGGGAGAGGCGGGTTGTTTTGATTAAGGAGAGGATGCGGTATGAAGGCGGCAGGAGATTTTTCGGCGGCGGTGGCGGCGTACTGGGAGGATCCGCAGACGAAGTCGATAATCGACCGGAATTTGCATGAGCTGGAGATGCAGGCGGTATGCCGGTATTTGCAGCCTCTAGATCGGCTGATTGATCTTGGCTGCGGGGACGGGGCGGCGACCGTGCGTTACGCAGAAAAGGTGAAGGAATGCATGGGGGTGGAGCGTTCGGAGCATCTGCGCAAGCGGGCGGAGGAGAACGCGGGGCGGTCGGGCCGGAGCAATATAAATATTGTTGCCGGGGACATACTGGCGCCGGCGGAGGATTGGGGTCGTTACGATGCGGCGGTGACCCAGAGGCTGTTGATTAACCTGGTGAGCCGGGAGGATCAGCAGCAGGGGATTTGTAACATACACCGGCTGTTGAAGCCCGGGGGGCGCTATATTATGATCGAAAACACCAACGACGGCTTTGGCGCTCTTAATGATATGCGGGCGGCGGCGGGGCTCGATCCGATAGGGCAGCACTGGCATAACCGGTTCTTCGATTACGAGGAGCTGACGGCATTTATGAAGGGCAAGTTTCAACTGCTGCATTTTCAGGATTTTGGGCTTTATTACTTTTTGACGCGGGTGTATGTGCCGATGTTCGCCGAGTTTACGGGCTACGGGGCGCAGGCGGTGAAGGATCCGATTTTCGAGCTATCGGACGCGCAGGCGCGGCGGCTGTATGAGCAATTGAGGGAGCGTTTTGAGATCAAGGGATGCCGGGCGTTGGGACCGATACAGGTGTTTGTGTTTCGGCGGGAAGGCGGTGAATTGGATGGCGAATAAAAGCATCGGCAAGTCCTAACGGGCATGAGGCTGCCCCCCGTTGGCGGATTGGCGTGTGAGTGTATGAGTAGGTGAGTATTGCTATGGAATATAAGATACCGTGGTGGGAGCCGCAGGTCGGGGGGGAGGAATATGATCTGCTCAGGGAGGTTTTGGACAGTAATTTTCTGAACGATGGTGATTTTACCGCGCGTTTTGAGAGGGAGCTGTCGAGGCGGCTGGGGTGTAAATACGTGGTGGCGTTATGCAACGGCACGATGGCGTTGTTTGCGTCGCTGGCGGGTTTGGGGATAGGGGCGGGGGATGAGGTTATCGTGCCGGACATTACATTCATCGCCACGGCCAACGCGGTGACGCTCACCGGGGCCAGGCCGGTGCTGGTTGACGTGGATGCCAAGACGCTTACTATCGAGTCGGCGGCGGCGGCACGGGCCATCACCAGCCGGACGCGGGCGGTGATAGCGGTGCATGTGAGCGGTCGGGCGGTGGAGATGGACGGGATTCTGGAGCTGGCGGATAAGCACGGTCTATATGTGATAGAAGACGCGGCGGAGGCGTTATTGTCCCAGCGGCAAGGCAGATGCCTGGGGACGTTGGGGGCGGCGGGGTGTTTTTCGTTTTCACCGAACAAGACGATCATGTGCGGCCAGGGGGGGGCGGCGGCTACCGACGATGAGCAACTGCACCGGCGCTTGCGAGAGATTAAGGATCAGGGTCGGCCGGTGCGGGGGACGGGGGGCGATGATATTCACGATGGTATTGGTTTTAATTTTAAGTTGACCAATCTGCAGGCGGCGGTGGGATTGGGGCAACTGAATTTGCTGGAGGGGCGACTGAAAAAGCTGAAGCAGGTATATAAAAGTTATCGCGAGAAACTGGGGGAGGTTGAGGGAGTAACTTTTTTAGGTTTTGACATTGACGGAGGCGAGTCGCCGCAGTGGGTTGATGTTCTAGTCGAGGAGCCCGACGAGCTGTGTCAATATCTGGGGGGGCGGGGTATCGAGTGCCGGCGGTTCTGGCGTCCGCTGCACACGCAGAAG
>LJUC01000232.1 GCA_001303695.1 Phycisphaerae bacterium SM23_30 | reverse complement strand
ATCAACAATCTGGATACCGGCGGTGACGGGATCGAAGGAAAGATAGAGATTGTTGATACAGCCACAAGGAATGTCAAAATTCCGAATATTAGCACGACGATTTTTGAAAGAACAGGGGATGGCCCCCGAACAGACACCTATCAACCTCTTGCCGGCCAGAGATACGTCTACGTCACAGGAACGGACATGTCGGTCACCACCACCAAGGAGTGGATCACGGAAGACTTATGGAAAATAGATTGGTTGGTAAAGGATCCGGGAGAGCAACCTGACAATGTAAGTGTGGTTGAGGGTGACGGGACAGGTGGTGAGTATCTGATCTCCACCCGTCGATGGGACACGAAACACGGCTGGTGGATATTTTCCGCGACCAAACATCACCTGGAAAAGGTATACCAGCGGACGGACAAGAAATTCGAGAACAACAGCATCAAGGCCGATCATCTTATCCAGATACAGTTTATTGGTCAGGATGAAGGCACGGTCACAGTGGATTCCAATGCAGATGTCCTGATCGGCGGCGCCATTGTGAATAAGAAAGGAAACACCCACATCTCCAGTGCCGGCGTTATTGCCCAGATCTCCGACACGGCCCTCCTGCAGGGAGACGCTGTTACACTGTCTGCCAAGGAAGGTATCGGGATCATGACCGACGATCAGGGCGAAGTGATCGAAGCCCGGATCCTGATGGATCTGGAAGCGGACGGAATTATCGATGCTACGACCGAGACAGGGGATATCCTTCTCACCGAAATGACGGGTGACATGATCATCGGGCAGATGACCACAGGGGATGGAAACATCGGCTTGGTCGCGGACGGAAATATCCGCACCACGGATAACACAGTGGTTGTTAGCGGTAATCATATCCACCTGATGGCGGGAATTGGGGATATAGGCGAAGACGGAAAACCGCTCAGGGTTGACAGCGGGGACAGTCTGACTGCCCGTGCCTCGGGGCATATCTATCTGGAGGAGACAGCCGGGGATCTCTATCTCAATCAGATCGAATCCATAGGCGGCGATGTGCATCTCACGGTGAGTGACGGTGATTTGAGAGATGCCAATACCAATGATACACGGGATACCCGGGCTATTGAAGAGTTGACCGGGATTTGGGAGGCCATGCACTTGACCGACAGTTACGGGGCCGCGGACGCCTTACAGCAGAATATCGAGGCCTACGAAGGCATCAAGACCCGGGAGTATCATAAATACTGGAAATACCGTAATCAGCAGGCCAATCCGGATATATACGATCCCGATTTTCAGGTAACACTTTCAGCGGATGAAGAGGCCTCTTACCGGGATTATTATGACCAGCAGGGAATGGATGAGGATCAGATAAACGATGCCATTGCCACCCTTGAACAAAAGCGCACGGATGAATACCACAACCTGCATGGGATTTACGGCGGGATGGGTGATGAGCATGATACTGATTATGCCTATTCCGTTGATGTTGATAAGGATCCAGAGGAATATGAAGAGCTCACAGCAGGTTATGCCTGGACCGAAGGCGAGCTTAAAAATGCCGTGAGCGGCGGCATTCTGAGGCTTAAAGTAGATACCGAAACACGGATCGAAGAGCCCAACATCATAGGACAGAGGATATTTGTGGATGTCCTGAATGGAGGGGTTGGTATAACTGAGAGCTCCAGGGCCATAGATCTCAGTCAGGACCTTACTGAGGATGAAAAAATCGATCTGGCGGCCGCGGACCGTGATGATCTGACTTTCCTTGACAAGGACGGCAATGTTATTGACCCTGGCGACAACACCCAAGCAGCAGCGACCATACAGGTGGAGCTGCGTGAAGATATCGATATTGAAGTTGCTGACGCGATTATAATAAACGCCAGGGACCATGTCTACCTGGGTGGTGAGCAGGATATCAATATCGATCAGATCACCGGTGGCAATATGATCCGCATCAAGGGGGGCGAGGGAATCTATAATGTTGCCACCGGAGACTGGGCCAATATCTCCGGCAGCGGACTTATCGTCGAGGCGGCCGGTGAGACCATCGGAACCGAAGAGAGTGCCCTGAATATCGATCTGGATGATGCGGGGGCCCTCACCGCCCGCGCCAGGCTTGGCATATACCTCTATGAGACGGCAGGGGATCTGAATATTGACACGGTTTACTCCGAATCCGGCCATATGGCTCTTGGCTCCGAGAGCTCCATTTATGATGGGATAGGAAGTGATCAATGGAATATCAAGGGGCTGACCCTTGACATGGAAGCAGGTGACGCCATCGGGACCCAGGATGATTTCTTTGATATCGACCTGGACGCGGAAGGTTTTATCAACGCCACAGCCGCAGGGGACATCTTTATCGCGGAAACAGCGGGCGACCTCAACGTCGGGCAGGTCATTTCCACAAACGGCAATGTGTCACTGACCTCACCGACTTCGATCCTGGATGAAGTTGAATTGGATGATCTCGAAGTTGATGTGGCGGGAAATAGCATCATCCTGAACGCCCTGCTGGGCGGCATCGGTGAGAGCGGTAATGATTTGGATGTGGATACCGCCTATTCGGGCGATGGCGCGCTGTCGGCAACCAGTGCCTTAAATGCCTACATTGTTGAACCCATCGGTCCCTTGTATCTGAATCAGATTTCAACGGATGAGGAACGGACCGCGTTTATTGCCGCCCTGGCGGGACGAATTTTAAACGGAAATTCGGATGAAGGTGAAGATAATGTTCTTTCCGGTTCTACGCGACTTTACGCCTCTTCAGATATCGGAGCCGATGACAAACATCTGAAAACATCGGTCGGCACACTTCAGGGTTGGTCTCTGAACGGTGCCATCTGGATTGAAAATAACGGGGAACTCTTTATCGATAAAGTCGGAGAAGGCGATTTCGGGATTGACGCCGAAGGGCACGTCGAAATTATCACCCATAGTCCTTTAACAGTCAACTATACAATAATATCGAAGAGTGCCGATATCGTCCTGACAGCGGGAGAGAGTCCCGGCGCTGGTGACGACCTCAAGGTGACAGGCAATGCGTTTTTGGACTCCGAGACGAATGTGATCCTCCAAGCCGGAGATAATGTGATCATCGAGAAGGGCGCCACGGTAACAGCGTCTGGTACTGTGGAAATTCATGGTGATTACGGCAATGACGATGCTGCAGGCTCTACCATCTCTGTATATGGTAGTGTTTCCGGCAGTTCAATTGTTATTTCATCAGCGGCGGTAACGACATCATTCACGGCGACGGCGGCGACGACTTCATCCTCGGCCAGCAGGGAGATGACTTCCTGTTCGGCGGCGCGGGCCAAGATGACATAACTGGCGGCCACAACGTGCCCTTCGGTGCCGACGGCCACGATGTCATTGACGGGGGCGACGATATCACCATTACCAACAACGGGAGCGGCCTGACGATCACCGATGGTGACGTAACGCCAGGTGATGACGCCGATGCGATTCTGGGTGACAACGGTCTGATCACCCGGACGGTTCTCGGTCCAGAGAGCTGGCAGACATACCTGCCTCCGTTCGAGGATGTGATACGTGAGATTCAGCGCTTTGACGACATTGATTTGACCTGTGGCAATGACACCATCTTCGGCGATGCCGGCCAAGACATCATTCACGGCCAACGAGGCGACGATGTGATTGACGGTGGGACCGACGATGACGAGCTCTTCGGTGAACTGGGCAACGACACCATCGCTGGAGCGCAGGGCAACGACATCCTCATCGCAGACGTAGGCTGCATCGAGCGTGCGTTCAACGAGAACGGATTGCCACGAATCAATGAGAACAAATCGTGGCACCGTGACGTGCTTCTGATTGATATTGTCGACGCCAATGACGATATGCTCCTTGGCGGGGCCGGTGAGGATGTACTGTTCGGCCAGCGCGGCGATGATACCCTCGATGGTGACGGCGACGATGACCTTCTCATTGGCGATACAGCCACCAATGTCGTGCCGTTCGAGACTGACATCCCGCAAATCGTCAACACGATTCGCTTTATCGGCATGACTGATGGTGCGGATATTCCAGTTGTGATTCCATTTGGCGGGGCGGTCATCGTGTCCCCGGTGACACTGCGGCCTGGTGAGTTCGATCTCACATCGCCCGATTTGACCTTGGTGCCCGATGTAGTGGAGAGCTTCAGCCAGACAGCTGTGCCTGCCGAAAATTACATCCGGGCAAGTAAAGCGAGGATTGCGTAGCGTTCTTTGAGAAGTTTATAGTGTTGTATGACAAGAATTATTTATTTGAGCAATGAGATTTGGCTGTCTCGATGCGTAGAATCATCGGTTTTTTTGCTGTATGCGCTGACATTAGCTATTTCTTGGTGCTGCCGGAGATTTGAAATGAGCAGATAGCTATTTACGCAGCTCGCTTATAGAGATGATGCAGGACACTAACCTTGGGAATGCAAACGACTCTACCCTTTTCTGGTTTCTCAACATTCCTTGGCGCAATGGCTATCAAATATCATCGCTGCGGTCGGCTGATCGCTTTTATCCTCCGGCGCAGGAAGAAATGTCACGATTGCTTCAAGAAGCTCTTCGACACCCAATCCGCTTTTTGCGCTTACCTTGAAACATTCATTAGCACCGACCCCGATAATATGATTTATCTCTTCAGCTGCCAAATCCGTATCCGCTGCGGGCAAATCAACCTTGTTGATTACGCTTAAAAGTTCAACATTATTTTCGATCGCCAGATAAGTATTCGCCACAGTCTGCGCCTCAACGCCCTGGCTGGCATCAACCACGAGCAGCCCGCCCTCACATGCAGCCAATGCCCGTGAAACCTCATAATGAAAATCAACATGTCCGGGCGTATCGATCAGGTTCAGCATATAGGTTTTACCTTCGTACTGATAATCCATCGTTACCGCTGAAGCCTTGATGGTTATTCCGCGTTCACGCTCAATATCCATATTGTCAAGAAGCTGTTCAGTCTTTTGACGGTCGGAAATCGTACCGGTCAGCTCAAGCATACGGTCCGCCAGAGTGCTCTTGCCGTGATCAATATGTGCTATAATCGAAAAGTTTCGTATATATTTCGTATCCACCTAACATGTTCCCAAAAGTCATCGGAGTCTGATCTCGTTTATAAAACAATAACTCATCCAGAACAATATACTAACGTATTACTAACGGTTTTTGCGTTCGTGACGCCGTCTGTCCGTTTCTTTTAACTGCCTTTTGCGGCTGGTATTGAATCGGCGGCGTCTATTTTTTGGCTTTCTGATATTATTCAGTTGGGGATCGGCAGATAGCCAGACGGGGTCAATATTGTTATTTTTTATAATCGTTTTTAATGTATGCAAATCATGTGTGCTGAAGAATGTAACGGCAGTGCCTTTTCTTCCCATTCTGGCGGTTCGGCCGGACCGATGCGTATATGCCAGCGGGCTGTCAGGAAAATCATAATTAATCACATGTGTTACATGGCTAAAATCGAGACCTCTGCTTGCAATCCCGGTGGCGACAATTGTTTTGAGCTGCTTTTTCTTAAATCGATTGTAAAGTGACGACCGCCTCGACTGTTCCATGCCTCCATGTATCATATCGACTGAATTAATTTCCTTTTTTAATTTATCAAACAGATTTTCGCAATTCCTTCGAGATTTACAAAATATTATTGCCTGCGTTGGCTTTGTGTCCTTTATGTATTGAAGCAGCGAGGCAAATTTCTTGCGCCAGGTGGTCTGCTGGAACTGGTGGCAGAGACTTAGGGGGGCTACCTGAACGACATTGAGTTCAAGAGTGACAGGATTCTTGAGGTATTTTTTTGCCAGGCGTTTAATCTCTTTCGGCATTGTCGCAGCAAAGAGCAGCGTCTGGTGTTCATGTATCAGACATGAAATAATAAATTCGATATCAGTGATAAAGCCCATATTCAGCATTTCGTCCGCTTCGTCAAGTATAAAGGTCTGGACCTGCGACAGGTTCAAAGGGCTGTTACGGAGAAGATCGATAAGACGGCCGGGAGTGGCAATAAGGATATTTACACCATGGGACAGCTTTGCTTTCTGGATTTCGATGGAAAAACCGCCATAGACTGCAAAGGGAGCGATACGAGTGAATTTGGCGACATCTGAGATGGCTGTTACGTATTGTAGAGCAAGCTCACGTGTGGGTACCAAGACTAATGCCTGTATCTGGTTTTTGGCAGCATCAACCGATTGGACGATTGGTATTCCACAAGCAGCAGTCTTTCCCGAACCGGTCTCTGCCAGGGCAATCATGTCTTTGCCTGCTATAATGTGTGGAAATGTTTCTTCCTGTATCGGGGTTAATTCCCTGTACCCGAGCTGCTTAAGGGCTTTTAATATCTGGGGCTTTAAGTTAAGTTCGGTGAATCTCATGTATAAAAACAATTACTTTCTTTTTTCAGATTATCAGAGTGAGCAATTCTCGCATTATACCCAAAATGTCGTTATCAACGAAACACAAATTAGGAGCTTATCCGAATAACCGTCTCGTTATGAGGCCGAGCGAAAACTTGTCCGCCTATGGCGGAGTCCGAGGCCAAGGCGGAAGGCCAAAAATGCTCGCCAGAAGTGGTTTGCTCCACGTTGAGAACGTTTTTTCACCGACAACGCAGGCATCGGGCTTCCCTTGGCAATAGAACGGGTTATTTGGATAAATACCTTCGGTTGGACATCGGTGTTAGTAACTAAGCGTCAAGATTCTTGGACCTGCTAACTATCAAGCAGGAACTCATAAGAGGCTAAAGTTTTGTATTTGCCAGCCTTAGCTTAAAGGAACCCAAGTGTCGTCTGTAAAGGGCGTCAGTCTA
>LJUC01000231.1 GCA_001303695.1 Phycisphaerae bacterium SM23_30 | reverse complement strand
CCCTTTTTCGGCAAGATGATCAAGCCCAAAGAAAAACACCTGATCTTCGGCACCCCATCCTATACCGCCGGCACCAAGGGCGTTCAGCGGGGGCATGTAGTTATCGCCCCGACCAGCGACGAAGAGCTGGAGGATATGAAAGATAAGATTAAGGGCGCCTGGGTATTGATTGAAGGGAAAAACAACGGCTGGGCCCGGGATGGCGGCCGCCGTCACGAGCCCTCGGAGATGACCATCAAGATAAAACAGGCCGGCGCCCTCGGCACCATACAATTAACCACCTTTCCCATCCGGCTTTTGGAAGGAAAGGTTGATTCCTGGGATAACCTGCCTACCCTGGCTGATATTAAGCTGCTTGATGCTCAGTACAACGAAATCAAGGAAATGGTTGAGAAGGGCGAAGAAGTCGTTCTTGAATTTGACATTCGCAACCATTTCAAAAAAGGGCCTATTAAATACCACAACGTTATCGCCTGGATTCCCGGGAGTAAATTCCCTGACGAATACGTGGTCATGGGCGGTCATTTTGATTCTTTCGATAGCGCTACCGGCGCCGTCGATAACGGTTCCGGCTTTACGCCCGCCATGGAGGCGATTCGCCTTATCGCCCAGGCCGGCGGTCGTCCCCAGCGCACCATCATGGTCCACCTCTGGGCCGCCGAAGAAAGAGGTCTGGTGGGTTCTCAAGACTGGATCCGCCGAAATCCCGATAAGATTCCCCGTATTGCCGCGTGTTTCAACCGTGACGGCGGGACCAACGCCATCGTCGGCCTGAGCGTCTCCGAAGCCATGTACGCCGACTTCGAAAAGATCTGTCAACCGCTCTACAATCTCAATCCTGATTTCCCCTTCGAACTTAATAAAAGCAAACCCCGTTCTCGTCCCATTCGTGCCGGCGGCTCCGACAGTTCCTCGTTCTTAATGGCGGGCGTACCCTCGCTGGGCTGGCAAACGCGGGACGTTTTTGACCTGGGCGTAACCTACGGCGAAACCTGGCATACTAATCTCGACAGCTATAATAAGGTCGTCAGCGAATACCAGGAGCACTCCGCGCTGGTGATTGCCTTGGTAGTCTATGGAGTCGCTAATCTCGATCATCAACTTTCCCGTGAAGGATTCTTCATTGAAAACAATGAAAAACTGATTTTTTCTTTTCCAAGTATGCTTAACTTCATTTTGCAGGAACCTTAAAACCATAACAAACGGGAGGTGTTCTTTTTGCGACAGAGGTATGGTTTTATTTATAATTGATATTACTTGATTTTACCTACGTTGGTTTCCCATGAGGCCCAGTCGCCGCCGAAAGGTTTCAGGCCCAAATCCGAAGGGCTGGTAGGAGGCGGATTAAGCGCCTCATAGACCTGCATCGCATGGGCCTGCGAGCAGGTAAAAGCGGTAACTGCTTCGGCAAGATATTTTATGGCCTCATTTCCGCCGGCTAATATGGCTTTATTCAAGGCGCTGTTGCCCTGGTAATACTCGGCGTTGGTCTGGGAATATATATCATTCAGGGCGGCATAGCCGGCGTCATCGTAGTTCAAATGCATTAAGGCCGAATAGGCGGTAGCGATATCATCTTTAGCCTGCCTCTTCGCTGCTTTCGCCATGGCTTTCGGGTTGGCCGCCAACTTCAATTTAAAGAAGGTATGCGTGCCGTCGATAAACGGATAGTTGGTCCGCATGGTGCTGCCGTCGGAGGCCATCGAAGAATGAATCACCTTTCCCGCCGGACCGGTGCAAATGTTAGCTATGCCCTCATCACCATTATCCGGTATCAACACCGACACCCAAGCGTTCGAGGGCCGACATATCTTGGCGTCCCAGCCGCTCACCGGCGGATAGGGCGGCGGGTCACCCGGAAAACGCAGAATCATCTTCATAAATTCAACATCGACATGGCCATGATAATTATGCAGCATATCCCACAGCATCATATTGCGGGGGGAGGCATACGCCCCAAAACCTCCGTGTTGTTTAACAAATCCGCCTTCCTTGGTAACTTTCATGACCGCGTTAAGGTAGGTATTGGTAGAATAAAGAAAATCTTTTTCCCCGAAGTCGCCCGGCTTCCGCATGCTTTGAATTGCCGCTGTCTTTTCCACCACAAAGGCATTGCCGTGAACATCCACAAAATGAAAATTTTCCGGAACGTTGATCTGCCACTGCATGATCATATCCCGGGCCTGGACCGCGTTGTCGGCAAAACGAACAATATAAGGCAAGGAACAGGACCAGCAGATACCGTAATTATTATCTTCCGGCCGCGGCGAACCACCGCCCCCGCTGTTGCCCAGGAAGAATCCCTTGTTGTTCATCAAAAAATGATCCCCGATTTCACCCGCCTGCGCCCCGCACATGTAATTATTTCCCTTATCGGGAAAGGCCGCGATAATTACCCCGTAGAGCGACTCCCCCGAATCCAGCGTATCCATCCCTATTAACCGCCCGTCCCTGGTCGCACTGCCCCAGGCCGAACACACCGAGCATTTCTTAATAGGCAGGGTATCTTTTTCGGCGCCGGCCGGATACGTAGAGGTCTTGGGATTTGGCAAAGTGCAATTCAACAGTAACACATCTGTATAAGACATCTCATACCCCGCCGCCGTCGCCCCGTCCGCCATGCCGCGTAACTGATCGATCAATTCCGGTGTATATTCATATATATAATGCTGATTCGCTTTTAAGGTGCGGATCACCTCCGCCCGATCAAAGCTCTCTAACGCTTGAGCCCAGGCGGCCTCTTTGTTCTTTTCGATATAGGCGCCTGCCTGCTGGCCGTATTGAAAGCCCATCTGGTAGTCCGATCCCTGTAAAATCACCACCGGCAGAATCCCCGGCGGCAGCACCTCTTTTTCCTCCACCCGGGCCCCCAGCCCGGAACTCGGCCCGCTCAGTGCCCAAAATAATATGGTGATTAAAACCAAACGGAAATATTTCTTCGCTACGCTTTTCATGTCAGCCGCTCCTTTATCTCTCCTGATGGGATATATTAACTCAAAACGTATTCTAAAAATTACTTTACTTAAGATACTAAATCAGTAGGATATTGGCAATAATTCATAATAAATAATCACCGGAGTATAATATGATTATTTTATTAACTGACTTCGGGCCGGGCGAATATGTAGGCGTGATGAAAGGAGTAATTCTTAACCTCGACCGTCAGGCAATTATAGTGGATTTATGTCACGACGTCTCGCCCCAGAACATCATCGAAGCCGCCTGGATCCTGAAGAACAATTATAGATATTTTTCCGCAGGCGCCGTTTTTTGCTGCGTGGTCGATCCCGGCGTGGGCGCCCAAAGGAAAGCCCTGGCCGTGAAAACCGATACTTATTATTTCGTCGCCCCTGACAACGGCTTACTCTGGGAAACCCTTAAAAAGCAGCGGATTGTTGAGATAAGGCAGCTTTTCATTCCTCCGGAGGCGAGCAACACCTTTCATGGCCGAGACGTGTTCGCCGTGGCCGCCGCTAAAATTAATCAGGGTTGTTTTGACGATCTGGGAGAAATAATTGTTGAAATTGAAAGACTGGAACTTCATCAACATGAAAGAGAAGGATTGGTGGTGCGTATCGACAGGTTCGGCAACATCATAACTAACTTGAGAAGCCAGGGAAAAAGCAGATATTCCGTGGAAATAGACGGCAAGAAATATCAGATGGAGTATTATCCCAATTATTCCGCCGCCCAGGACGACGAATTATTCCTGATCGAAGGCTCCCATAATACCCTGGAAATCAGCTTGAAAAACGGCAGCGCCAACAAGAAATTAAATCTTAAAACCGGTATAAAAATTGAAATTTTATAAATCTGCCTGCCCTATAAACAAACCTACGATTGACAAGGGCTTACGAAAACACGCCCGAAGGGATTCGAACCCCTAACCTTCGGTTCCGTAGACCGACGCTCTATCCAATTGAGCTACGGGCGCAAGTCTCTGATAATAAATATTTTACGACTTTTTTTAGCATTAGCAACTTAATCAACTGCAAACATTAATTCAACTATAATTATAAGAGTGTTAAGTATAATGTGAAATAAGAATTTTTCAGATTAGGGTATGTAACTCTTGGTAAAGAATGCTTGATATCAAAAGAAAAACACGTTCGGATAAATTACCATGTGATGGATGGGGTAAATAGGGTCTGAGTGCCGCAGTTTTTATCCGCTCCCCATGCCGCATTTTAGCTCCGTCGTTCATATGTCTTTGAAATATAATGAGTTACGATGCTAGTCGAAATGCGGTGAAGGCTAATCAGGATGAGCTTGAAGGATTATCACGTTTAAGATTGACCAAACCATCCATATTTGCTAAATCAACCGCTGCCTTAATAGTGCTTAAGCCAATATGCTAAAAAAAACGCTAAATCCTCCAAATCAACATCTCCATCCGGTTCAAAATCGGCATCGCCACAATGGCTCATGGCGTAGCAGTTGGTTTCCATCCAGTAACGGGAGAATACGGCAAAGTCCGGCAAATTAACGATGCCATCATGATTGAAATCGCCCGGTAAGTAGATGATCCCGTCACTAACTCCTAATGAACTGGTATATACCGCATTGGAATGAGCCTGGATAGAAACATAGTAATCCTGACCCGCCAGCAGGGGAAAATTTTCCATCGACCTAGTGTAGCTGATGGCGCCGGTAAACCGGGTCCAGTCCACCACGTCCGCCGAACCCGGCGCCGTGCCGACGGCGTACATATAAGTATGTATCCCACTGGGATGCGAAGACGACCACTCCGTGTGCAGCCGGCGGGGATTGGTGGTGGTAACGCCGTCGTCGGTAACTTCCGGACGGGGAGGTAACAAGTCGGCAGTAATGGAGCTGGTGGTTAGGTAGGCGGGTTTGGCATTACCGTACCAGCCGCTTCCGGAGGGCTCCCAGTTTTTGGCCAATATATGATCATCGAGATTAAAATCGGCCTCAATCTTCGGATGATCCAAATAAGTGTTGAACCGGTTTAAGGTCACAGGATCGGCCCATCCATCCTGGGTCTTGACCGTCCAGTCCACATACCTAATCCAGGTCTCATCAGAGTCGAACCGGTCATACGCTAATCGAAAGGAACCATCATCGGCTCTGGTCATCGAGGCCTTACAGCTGCACATCGTACCAAAGGGATTATCCATAATCTTTTCCAGAAAAACCCAGTCAATCCCGCTAAACAACGCCAGCTTCAAATCGTCAAAACATTGCTCTTGAAAAAGCAGGTATATCTCATCATGAATCAGCACGGGCGGGCTTTGCCAGGCGAAGGTGGTCAGCTGATTGGGCTCCTGCCAAGAAGAGCCGCTGCCTTTTATAAAGTACGTAACTTTGTCACCCCCGCCCTCAGGCCGTAAATCAAAAAACAAATATCGCGTACCATCCTTTTTATCCAGCAACGCCAAAGGCACTATTGTCGGTCCGTTTGGATCATAAATTTTTGTCTCCGGCTGCCAGGCCTGCCCGTTGTGATATGTATAATATAGCGCCGGCTTGGACCGCTGATCCGCCCATACCACGTGCCGCAGGCCCGACGAATCAGCCGCAATGTATGTGTTTTTCCCGGTAACAGAATTTATAGTTACAATGTCGGCCCCGCTGGTAAGCTTCAATTCGTCTGTCCAGCTATCGCTCATAACATCATAACGAGTATAAAACAGCTCCTCGTCGGGAAATGGATCATTCCGGGAATAGATCACGTGGGCGTTGCCGTTGGGATCGAAATCCATATCCGGCGGCCGGGTCCACCCGGTCGTGCCGCTGAGCCTCTCCAAAGGGCTGAACGTCCCCCCCGGCTCGCGGATAGTTGCGTAGATCCCGTCGTACAAAGGAGGATTGTTATCCATATCCAGGACCGTCAAAAGCCGACCGTCCTTCATCAAACCTACCACCTGTTGGTTCGATTCATCATGCCAGAACACATGCGGCCGCGACCAGCTCGATGCCAAAGTCAAATCAATCCGCTCATTCGCCGCGGAAATGCCATTGGCCCGGATTTCCAGATGCAAAACCGCTTTATGATCCGCCGGGATATTGGGCTCAATGAAAATTTTATACGGTTTCTCCAAGTTGGTTCGGGACCTGTGCGACTCGATTATACCATGGTCAGATGTTGAATTCAGTATGGTTATCCAGGGATCATTGGAAGTCAGCGCCGCCGTAACAGCTTGTACGCCCGAGTAATTCTTAATGGTGGTATATAAATTCAATACTTCGTTAGGTTCATACTCATCGTCATTGTCCCCGTTGGGATCCTGAATCAGATAGCTCACCAGATTCAGTCTCACCCCGGAAAATCTATCGCCCACCGCCGCTTGTGCGTTCACCCTGCCCCCCCCCAGCTTACCGGCAAAATAGGGATTCACCTCATCAATGTCGTCCGCCGTGGCGATAATCTGATCTATAATCTCCTGACCGCTCCATTTAGGGTGAGCCGACTTCACCAGCGCCGCCACTCCGGCTACTATCGGACTGGCCATACTCGTGCCGCTTTGATATTCATACTTGTTGTCAAAGTAGGTGCTGTAAATCGATGATCCCGGCGCCACTACGTCAACC
>LJUC01000038.1 GCA_001303695.1 Phycisphaerae bacterium SM23_30 | reverse complement strand
TTATCTGCGGGGGAACTGGCTTGACGATCTTTTGGGCGGGGAGGCCTATGATATACCCTTTTCTGATCAGACGTTTATCGGCGATTATGACTGGATCAGCGGCATAAAAGTGGAATTTTCGGGATCTGCCAGCTATAGCAAGCAGATCCCAGTGGGCATCAGCGAGGCGGTTGAAGGTATCGGGCCGGCATATACGGATATCGAGGCCGCCATCGATGCCACCTTTGCCTTTACCTTATTATTAAGCTGGTCTGGGGCCGGGGCCGCGTATGAGTTTTCTGTCAGTCAAATGGAGCTGGACGCAAGTCTGAGTACTTCTAATCTGGTGGTTCCTCTGACCATCGGCGACCTCGAGGCAGCGGCCGGCCATCCTCAGCATTCACAGGGCACTATCATCCTGGAGGTTCATCTGGACGTCCTTTATGATGAATTGGAGGACGAGTATTCAATCACCTATGATCCGGTAGGTGATGTTGTTTCAAACGTTGATCTGGACGTACCGATTTATGCGTCGCTGGCCGGGATTGACGTGAATCAGGGACCGGTGGGGACGATCGGCATAGCGGGAGACCTCTTTTTGACCAGTGAGGGCGGGCGGGGGACCGCGGAGGTAACCGCCAGCTCAGCCAATCTTGATAGTTTTACACCCTTTGCGGACCTGCGGCTCTCTGATATACAGGCTAATTTAGAATCCCTCCGCGATGACTGGCTCACCGCGTTGGAAATATCGGATAACTTTAACGTTGAAATACCGTTTATTGACGCCTCTCTGGCTGACGTATTGGATTTGGGGGCGGCTTTCGATCTGGCCGTGCTGAACAAGCTAGATTTTGACCAGATGGAGAGCCTGCAGGATTTTGTGGCACAGGTTACCTTATCCGGCCTGATCCCCGATGGGGAAGCAGTTACCTACAATCCCACAACCGGCGTTTTGACCGTGCCGTTTGATTTTGAGATCGATCTGAGCGATCTGAGTTTGCGGGACCTTGACGTTTTAGGCCGAATCGATCTTCAAGTTCTTGAAAATGAAGGACTTATCCAGATTGGGGCCTATATTGACCCGGATGATCTGCTCGATAATGGGTATGCTACACTGGCGGATTTGTGGACGGCAGGCGTTCTAAGTGCCATTTCCGTAGAAAATTGGGATGATATTGATACCCAAACGGTGATCGATGCGGGGGTAATCAGCCAAGCCGCCCTCGATGCGTTAGGCCTGATTGTGGGCGGCAACGTAGATATGGATGAGTTGATCGACCTTGGATTGGTCACTTTCGGGGAGTTGGTGCAAGCGGAGGTAGTGACGGCGGGCTCGTTGGTGGGGAATCTGGGCTTTATCCGCGATATTAACCTGATGGCGACTAATGTGGCTGATCTGGGGGCGGATCTGGCAAGTCAGGCTAGTATTGAAGATTTGGTCGATCTGGATGATCTGCTGGGCAGCGGATTGACGACCCTAGAGTATCTTTTTGATAACGACCTGGTGGATCTGGGCGACATAAACATCAACTCGCTGGGGATAACCGATCTGATCAATTCCGGTCTGGCATCTCTGGCGGACCTGGTGAATCAGGGGCTGGTCGCCGCGAGCGATTTTGTCTCATCCACCCTGGTTGATATTTCAGATATGTTGGCTGCCACAGCGGCCGATTTGAACGGGCTTATCACGGAGGGACTCCTCGGAGCGGCGGACTTTGTGGCTTCAACTTTGATAGACGCGTCGGATTTCTTTACCGGAGGCATCGCGACTTTGGCAGAGGCGGTCGATAGCGCCCTGGTTGAGGTGACAGATTTTACGGATATCGCGATAGCGGCGGCGGATCTGATAGCGGACGGTCTGGCGACGGCGTTTGAGCTGGACTACCACAATTTGGTGGACGAGCTGGATAATGTTTCGCTGCACGATCTGGTCAATTCGGGGGTGGTTAGTCTGGAAGAGCTGGTCGATGCGGGGCGGGTTACATTTACCGATTTGGTATTTGATTTTGCATTTACGTTATCGGACCTGATCGAGGCGGGGATAACGGATGTAGCCGAACTGGTGACGGGGGCGCTGCTGGAGGTGGCGGATCTGGCAACCAATTCGCTGGATCTGGAGGGGCTTTTAAGTTCCGGCTTGGTGAGTCTTACCGACCTGGTGAATAACAGTTTGGTCGGGCTGGCCGACATGATTCTAGATGAGATCGATATTCCCGGTTTGATTGAATCAGGGCTGGCGGATCTGGGGGATCTGGCGCGGGAGAGTCTGCTGGGGCCGGCGCAGATGGCGATTGACGAGCTTTTGGCATCCGATATTGCTGATAAGGCGGCATCGCTGTTTTCGGATATTACGGCCCACGGCGGTCTGATCGGGCCGGGCTCGATTATTGACCTGGATGAATTGTTAAATAATTTACCGATTGAGTTGTATCATCTGGTCTATTTCGGGATTATCGATCACAATGACGTGCGGCCTTTGGGGAACGTCGATGCGAACGATCTTAAGGCATCGCGCGTTATCGACTCGAGCCAATTAAACCAGCATATCTTAGCGGAGGTGGTCGAGAGCGGCTATCTCACGGTGGGCGATTTGATAGACCTGGGGCAGTTGGAACGGGCAGATTTGGCGGATCTGCCTGCGGCTGATCTTGATGTGTTTGGATTTTCTCAGAGCATAATTGAGGATTTGGCCGGCTTTATTATTAACGGGGATGCTATCGGCATAGCGAATCTTTTGAGTGAGACCGACGTTACGATCGCGGATTTGCTCATATTCGGGATGATCGATGAGGGTGATCTGGTAGCCGATCTGGCGGAGGTGCTGCTGGATGATGTTTTCGTACAGGGGATGGTTGATCGAGAAGATTTGCTGGAATCGGATATTCTGGAGGGGCAGGTTTTAGAGAGCTATGTTACGCAGGACGCCCGGGGCGAGGACATAGTGACCATCAGTGATCTTATAGACAACTCACTGGCGACGCTGGCGGATCTGGTGCGTTACGGCCTGCTGACCAGTTTAGATTTTGATTTATCAAGCGTAACGGTTTCGGAGAACGAGCTTCTCTCCTGGGGAATCGTCACCCCGAACAAACTTGATAACAACAACCTGGTTCAGGACGGCACGCCTGATTTCGTGAACGCAGCGGATCTCATTGCGTTAGGGCTGGTGACGCTGGAGGAGATGGCGGAGCGGCAATCGCCGGGCGAGCTGCAATTACTATTGAGTGAGTTATACCAGGCTGATCTCTTTGATGCCGACGTGGTGGGGATCAACGCCCTGCGGGATGCGGGTCTGGGCGAGTCGGGCCCGGTTGATCTGGAAGGGCTTTTTGATACCGGTCTGGTTAAGGAGGATGATCTGATTCAAGCGGGGCTGGTGGATCCGAGCGACTTCTGGGAAACCAGCGTGGTGACATTGCGGCAACTGGTAGATGCGGGGCTAGTCGATGAGACGAAGCTGGGGACGGATACCACGGTTGATCTGGACGTTCTGCTGGATTCGGACGTAGTGAGCCAGAAGTACCTGGACGATCAAAACCTTGATCCGGATGACGACGATTACGTTCTGATCGAGGATCTTTTACCGGATAGTTTCAGCCCGTTCGCGGAGATGGTCAAACATGGTATTCTGCGGGGTAAGGACTTTATCAATAAGATATTCGAGCTGAGCGTGCTGGAGGCGATCGAGGTGATGAAGGGCGAACCTCCGTCGCTGCGGCCCTTGTTTGAGGACGGCGAACTCGACGATATCGTGCACGTGGGGACGGTGGGGCTGGATACGCTGCTGGGATCGATTTTATATGATGTAACGCTGGCGGAGTACGTAGAGGAAGAGTTCGTTGATGTTTTTGATTTTGATAATATCGATCTTACGGTGGCCGATCTGGAAACCGAGTTTGCGGTCGATATAGACGACGCCTACGTGGGGACCATACCGCTGTACAGCCTGATCGCACTCGATCTGGATGAGATTACGCTGGTTGACTTAATTAACGAGGGGTTTGTAGATGACGGCGATCTGACGGATCCCGCGATGGGGCTGGATATTCGTGATCTGGAGAGATCGATCCTGTTTGAGTTTGGGGACCTGAATAATTACATCAGTTCCTATGACGTGTATCTGCTAGATCTTATCGAGAGGGTTTATATTGGGGATCTGGTGGATTTGGGGCAGTTGGCGGTGGGTGATTTGATTATCCGCAACTTCGGCGCGCTGGCTGAGTTTGTCGAAGACGGGCTCTTGGGCAGGAATAGTTTTGTCGATAAGACCTTGAGCGCGACTGCTCTGGACGGCAGTGGATTGGTCACCATCGCCGATCTTAACGCGTTTAACCTGGTTGACGGCGATGATGTTTCGCTGCAAGATTTAATAGTTTCCGGTCTGGTTCCTCTGGAAGATTTGATAATCAACGGTTTGGTGGATGAAAATGATCTGGCGGACGATGTGATAGCGGCTACGGTGGAGCGTGTTCACAGATCGGATATTTTTGATGAGGCGTTGATTGGGCATCATTCACTGATCACGGGGGCTGATAATAATGAAGTAGTTTTGACGGACAGCACCGATCCGGGGCTGTTGAGCACCAATATTGCCCTGCTGACGGATCTAGTGAAGGAAAAGGTGGTTACGCCAGCGCATCTGGCCGAGGGGGCTACCATTGACAAGGATGACCTGATTGACGAGGAACTGGCGGAGCTATCCGAACTGATCGACGCGGGATTGATAGCGGCGGCGGATATAGCGGTTATCTCGTTCGATATTGAAGAGCTGGATAAGACGGGGGCGCTATCTATAAGTGATTTGACTTCTCTGGATTTGATTATTGCTCTGGGGCTGGTGACGGCGGAAGAGGTCGATGGTCTAAGGGTGCTAAATAGCAGTGATCTGGTTGCTTCGGATCTGGTAACCGAAGATGATCTGGTAGATGCAGGCCTGTTTGAAACCCATGTCGATCTGACCGAGCTATTGGCGTCAGGGTTAGTTACTATCGACGAACTGAAAGATGCGGGGTTGGACGACCGCAGCGGCAGGGTAGAGCTGGCGGGATTGCTCGACGCGATGCCGGTACTGGTGACACTGGCCGATCTGCAGAGCGAAGGGGTGGTCAGCTCAACCGTTGAGATCGATGAGCTGCTGGAATCGGCTCTGGTGACGCTGCCTGATCTGGTAGAGGACGGGATTGACAAGACCGATCTTCTGGCTACGACATTCCCCGGTGACGTGACGATTACTGAGGAGCAACTGGTTACAAATGAACTGTTTAATCCTAATATAGAAATCGCCGAACTTTTGACATCGGGGTTAGTTACGGTTCAGAACCTGGTTGATGGGGGATTGATCAGTAATGATATCGATCTGGAAGAGTTGATTCTGCTGAATCTGGTTACGGGCGAGCAGTTGGTTGAGGCGGGCATTATCACGCAGGCCCAACTCGACGCATCCGATTTTCAAGGTCCCTATGTGGTTGACCTGTTGAGTACGGAAGTGGTTTTTGCAGATGGTACGGGGACGCTGACAACCGCAGCAGATATGGCGGCATATGGGTTCTTCTCGGCGGATATTGTAAGGGCTGAATTAACTGGTTCAGGGCTGGTGAGTGAGTCGGAACTGAACGATAACGGATTCAGCGGGGTTGATCCGATCAATCCGCGGCTGTTGATCGCCAGCGGATTGGTAACTCCCGAAGAGCTGGCGACGGAAGGATTGATCGAGGCGGTCATCGACAAGGACGATCTGATCGCGGCGCCGACGGGAGTAAGTATTACCGAGTCTGATCTGGTTGGGGCGGGTTTGCTTTGGGACAGAATCGACGCGCAGGGGATTGTGGACGCGGGATTGGTTAGCATGACCGATCTGGAGGATGCCGGTCTTATCGTTGAGCCGTTGATTGTCCGCAGTAATCTGGATGATCTGGACCTGGTGGATTATGACGTGCTTGATCTGGTGTGGCTTGATATTGACCGGCTGCTGGATTCGGGATTGGTGGATGCTGAAGACCAGGTCGATATGGACGATCTGCTGGATAAAAACATCCCCGCGCTGGGCGAGCCCATGTTCGATTTGGTTGATCTGGTGCGTCTGGGATTGATAGGTGAGAGGGGTCTGGACGGTCATAATCTTGATCTTTTTGGATTGGGCGGTCATACGGTGTCTTTGGCGGGGGATTACGGATTGAGCCTGGTGGGACTGGTTTCCGACGCGGAGGCGGAACTCGAGGCGCTGGTGAGCGGGTCGTTTGATCTTTTGATTGATGTCGATGGCGAGCTAGGCGGGCCGACGGAGGGGGAGGTAGTGTTGAGCCTGAAGGATTTCACGCTGACGGCGACGGTGGGGTATGACATTATTGATCTGGATGTGCCGGCGCGGTTAGGGTTTATCGGCGTTAAGTTAGCCAATGTCTCCGGGTTTGATAACCTGGTGCACGTGACACTGACGCGGACTATCGTGCTCGATGAGGACGCGAACCTGGGTACGACCGATGATCGCACCTTTACCATTGATGAAATTCTCGCGGAAACGTTTGACGAAGTTGTCTCGGTTGAGCTCACCGGCGAGGCGAATGCCATATTACGCGGTATCACGGTGAATACCGGTTTGGGCGGACTGGGGGTGGCGCACGGAGCGGAGATACAATTTACGGTTGAAGATTTCGGCCGATCGAAGTCGGACAGCGACTATATAACGCTGGAGATGAAGGATGTGCCGGGGATGTTTCGGGTGTATGAATTCCTGCGTCTGGATGACCTGATGACCACGATTTTGAGGGGCAGGAATTATGTGCTCGAAGCGCTGGATCAGCTTCCCTTCTGGGTGACCGATCCGAATAATCCGATCTACGAAACACTGGCGGATGTTACTATTCCCGTTATCAATAAATCGCCGCGGGAACTGCTGGAATTTATAGGCAATATCAATGCCGCGGTTGATCGGGTGCAGCAGGCGTTGTTGGATCCGGAGAACGATTTGCAAAAGCTGATCGGTTTCATAATGGATAAGCTGGGGCTGGATTTTGAGACGGACAGCGATATTTTCTCGGTGGCCATTGAAGCGGGCGTACTGGTGATGACTCTGAAACTGGAGGAGGAGTTTAGCCAAGACATACCTTTTGATTTTGATCTGTCGGCGTTTACGGATCTAGTGGGCGGCGGAGTGGGGGGGCTTGAAGGGATTGATGATCTGATCGCGCTGGAAGGCAGCGGCAACATAAGCGTAAAGGCCTTTGCCCAGGTGGTGATAAAGGCGGGGGTGGACGCATCCGGCAGGACTGGAGGCTTACCGGTCGATATATTCCTGTACGACTGGGATGACGGTCTGCAAGAGGGGACGCGGGTGGCGGCCGGGTTTAAGCTTTTGGCGCAGGATATTTCGTTAGGATTTGAGATATTTGACTCGATCGGTCTTCGTACCAACGATGACGGGCTTGATTGGGACCGGGACGGGATTGGTGGGCCGGATGGGGTACTCTATACTACTGATGCAACTATTGACGCCGACGCCGACGCAACCACTAATCCGGAGTTGATTGATCCGGACGATCATTCTGATTTTGTTACAGTTGCCTTTGTGCTGGATCAGCAGCCGGGAACGGGGGTGGATGATGACGGGCGGTATCGCTTTGATGAAACCCTGATCGGAGATAACGTGGTCTTTACCGGGGTGGACGGCGGGCTGGAGCTGTTCATGCCGCTGACCATCGACGTCTTCGGTACGGAGATCGACCTGACGACGCCGCTGTGGATACGAACCAATCCTTTGTATGATACGGATCCTAATGAAGGCCTGGAGCAGATTTTCCGGCATATGTTCGGGATTGATCCGGGGCCGCATGAGCCGGTGATCATTGATGCGCCGGATATTGTCGCGGAGCTGGGGAATTTGGTGGATAGTGTGATCAAGGGGCTTTTGGAGGATCTGGCGGCTTTAATCGCGGATCTCAAAGATCAATTCTTGAGCACCGGTTTTCTGGACCTGGAGATACCCGGCACGGGGCGCACCGTAAGTAGTTTCATTGATGGCGCATCGTCGGCGGATAACGGACTGCCGGGTGTTCCTACAGCGACGGGGCTGGAAGCTTATCTGGATATTGATACATACGTATTCACCTACCTGGAAACGATTACCTGGGTGGGAACGAATTCGGTGGCGGACGGTTCGGTGAGCGTTGCAGACATCTGGAACGGGTTAGCGACTTTCCTGCGAGATCACTGGATGATTACGCTGCCGGGTATCGGAGCCCAGGGCAGTCCCAGCTTTCTCACGGTCGATATTGTGGGCGACGAACTGAATATGGCGGTGGATATTCCCTATACGATCAGCGATACGATTCCTATAGACCTGGGGACCGATTTAGACGCGGCCGGCCTTGAGTTGAGCGCGGCGCTGGATTTTGCTTTTGACATTGCAACGGGGCTGGCGTTTGACTTTACGGTGGATCTGGCCGGAGAGAACAGCGCGTTTAATTTTGAAGAGTTCTATTTCAGCGCCACGGTCAGCGCCGATGATCTTGATCTGAGCATCAGCTATGAAGATACGGTGGAGCTGACCACGCATTTGACCAGTCCGGAGCCGGACGAATATGGGGTAATAAGCCTGAGCATCGGCGGCAGCATTTACATGGAGGGCGGCAGCTTAACCTTTGATCACGCCCACAATAAGGCCGGGGATATAGCGTTCGAGAACAGTTTTTCGCTTTACCTGCCCCTCACTCTGGTGATAGGCGGGGGCGGCATAGAGCTGGGGCATATCAGTTTCGGCGATTCGGACTTCTATGACGGGGTGCTCGAGCCCGGCTTTGAGGTGGATCTGCGGGAGATCGGCGGGATTCTGACGGAGGCCGCATTTTTGATTCTTGATTGGCTGGGCGAAGAGATCAACGACCTCAAAGGAGATCTCGTTCCTATTTACGATACGGACGGCAGCGTTATCAGCGAAGGCAATGAGTTCCTGACGCGGACCATTCCGGGTACGGACGTTTCATTGAATCGTATTCTGGGCCTGGACAGCCTGCTTAATCTTGGTCAGTATATCAGGCATTACCTCAGGCCTAAATTGAGTGTGGATGATCCGGGTTTTGAGCGTGACTATACTATTCCTCTGGGTGATCCGGAGGCGGCGGGCGAGGAAGGCACCAGCTATTATACCGACGCGCATGAGCCGACGCTGGGCGGTTTCTTCGAGTATTTGAAGGACACCTGGATTAAGACTTTGGGAGGCGAAGCGGGAGGTTTAAGCTGGGAACCGATCATGGATGGGGAAGATATCGTGGGGATAGATATTACCTTTACGCAGGATTTTCCGTTTGAGAGGGTAATCGGTCTTAATTTTGGAGAGGAAGCGGAAAGCATCGGTCTTTCGGTTGACGGGGACATGGAACTGAACCTTGAAGTCCTTATTGACCTGATGGCGAGTTTTTCCTTCAACTGGAATACCAGTGAAGTAGATTTCGATATAGACCATTTGATATTCCAGGGTCATGCTTCTGTTGATGATATTGTGGTGGGTGCCAGTATCGGGCCTTTGAGCGTGAGTTTGGGAAGCGATACCTGTCAGAAGGGAGTGTTGGCGCTTGATCTGGGGGCGGAGGTTTCCTATATAGACGGGGTAGTAGATTTTACCCCCACCCTCAATACTCCCACCGAACATAACAATTATATTGACGTTCAGCTTCCGATTTACGCCTCCATCGGGGATGTGACCTTCGGGGAGTGCGACGATCCGCCGCGACTTTCGTTGAGCGGGACGATCTTCCCATCGGCCGGCGGGCCCGCCTTAGAGTTCTCTCACGAGAATATGGAGCAGTTGCTGGACTTCAGTGATTTTAACCTGGGCTCGCTGATCGCCATCATTCATAGCACCCTGGATTGGTTGAGCGACTTTACCGACACGGACTTCATGTCATATGTAGTTCCCATCGTTAACAGGCCGCTGGGTGAATTTTTTGATTTTGCCTCTTCGTTCAGCGACCGGGTGCTGTCGCAGATAGATTTTGAACGTATCAATAACGTACAGGATTTCATTGAGCAGTTTATCAATGCGGGTATTTTGCCGGCGGGGATGAATGTGGTTTATGATCCGGTGAGCCGGGCCTTGAGTTTACCGGTCAACTTTGATTTTAACTTCAACGATTTGAACCTGCGCAATCTGGCGAACCTGGGCGACGTTGATTATGAACAGTTGCTGGACATGGCCGCGATTGATCCGGAGGCCTTATTTGATAAAGATACCATTCTCGACGGGCTGCTGGGGATGTTCGCCTCGCCGCTGGATCAACTGGCGCGGTGGGAGCTGATTGATGTAGATTTCTTTAATCCGGCAACGACTATTGCCATATCCGATCTGGAGAACCTGGAGCTGATTGAGCCGGGCGCTTTGGTCGGGACTACAATCTCACTGGCCGACCTGCTCGCTTCGAATGAGGTAAATGTCAGCCTCCAGGAATTGCTTAATGTCGATCTGCTATCAGAAAGCGATTTTGCGGCGGGCGGGATGATCGACTTTGACGACCTGATGGCCTCGCGGCTGCTCAGTTTAAGCGACCTGATCGAGCTGGGGATACCCTTGTATGCGGCGGATGGGACAACCGAAGTTCAAGAGCCTTCGGACGCGGTTTTGGTGAGTTTGTCATCTTTGCTGAATCAGCGTGAATATTCTTTGACCGGCGCTCTGGAGATGGGACTTATCGCCCAGGACGAGTTTGACCTGGCAGGCACGATGCTTCTCGTCGGCGATCTGGAAGAAGAACTCATCGCAGAGAATGCCCTGGATTCTCTGGGATTGGACGAGAACGATTATATATCGCTGGGCGATCTTCTTGATTCGGATCTGGTGAGCGTAGAATTAGCCGATCTGATCAACGAAGACCTGGTTGATCGCGGTGATTTGAGCGACCTGGCCGAAGTCGCCGCTGAGAACCTGGGCTTTGACGGTTTTGATCTTTACGATCTGGTTGACATGGGGATGCTCACCCAGAGCGACATCGTCAATTACGAATACGATCTAATTAATATCAAGGATTTTCCCATTGATCTGGGGTTTGATCTGGGCGACGTGCTGGAGATGGGCCTGACGACCACCGCCGATCTGGAGGTGACGGTGGAGGCCGGCTTTGAATGGGTGATTGATTTTGACGGTTTGACCGGGGAAGAGGGCGTACAGTTTCTCATCAATAACGCCCACATCGGGGGGAGGGCTTCACTGAACCTGGCGGATCTGGAGCTGGCGGCGCGGTTAGGCTTTATTGAGCTGACGGCAGGCGGGGCGGGGTCCGGACTTGATCTGTTTGCCGAACTGGAGATATTGCTGGATGAGGACGGGGATAAAACGACTGACAATGACCGTCAGTTTTCCTTTACCGATCTTATCACGGGCGGACTTTTTGAGCATCTATTGTTTGACTTTACCGGATTTGCCCGGGCGAGTCTTATCGGGATTGACGTAGAACCTAACATTCCCGGACTGGACGAGACGGGCCTGAACGCGATGGAGCTTTCCATCACCATTCCCGATCTATTGAATTGGGACGTGGTGGAGGTTATCACCCAGGGCGAGGCCACCCAGGCGGAGATCGACGCCCATCTGGAGCAGGATCATGTAGTAATTATCATTCCTGACTTTTCGGATGCCTTCAATCTCAAGGATATGGATTTCGCCTCGATAATTGAGGCCATCCGCACCGGGATTGAGTTTATTGAAACGGCCCTGGAGGGCACGGCGTTCTACGATTCTATGATCCCGATCATCAACCGCCGGGTTTCAGAGTCGTTTGAGTTTGTTATTGACTTTTTGAACAGGCTCGAGGAAGCCGCCGATGATCCATCCTCAATCTTCCAGGACGTGGAAGAGTTGATCGAAGAGGCGCTGGGGATAAACGATGATAACGGGCTGCCGGTTGAAGATCAGATTTTCTCACTTTCGCTGGACGGCGACGACGTGCTGAAGATTCATATTCAATGGGACAAGTTTCTATCGGAATTTCTTGACGAAGAATATATGAACATCAGTTTTTCGTTTAACCTGGGCGATATTATCGGGATATTCGGGGGTACGGTGGGCGATGGGTGGGATTTCATCAATGAACTGGTCTCGGGCGGCGCTCATATTTCCTGGGATGCGTTTTTGGAGATGACGGTCGAAGTCGGTATAGATTTCAGCGAGATAATGAGCGGCGATATTGATTTCTTCCTCTACGACTGGGACGACCATGATACACCCGCTACAACCGACGACACCGGGACGCGCGTGACCATCGGTCTGAAAGTGGAAGGGACTGATTTGGAACTGATGTTCAATCCCTTCGGCATCGGCGTCAAGGGCGGTTCGGCGTATCTGGGGAGGCTAACGTACAGCGGCGACAGCGGCGATCAGAGTTATTATTATAATTCCAGCTACAGCGTCAGCAGCGCGGACTTCGCCACGTTTACTTTAGGGATAGACCAGCAGACCGGTCCGGATGACGACGGGCGCTATTATATGTTCTCGGAGAGTATCGGGGATAACTTCACCTATGATTTGATCGGGGGATTTGATATCTTTCTGCCGCTGGAGATTCCTCTGTTGAGCGTATCTCCGCTGCACGTCTATACAAATAATGCGCCCGATCCAACAGGTTGGGGCGATGAGGCTTTGCTGGAGGCGCTGCGCCGGTTGGCCGGAGGCGGTTCATCATCACCGGAGGCGGTGATAGTCGATCTGCCGACGATAACGATGCCCGATTTTGGATTGCTGAATATTCTGAACGATTCGTCCTATATACTTGAAGGAATAGACCTGGCTTTAGGGGCGGTGCAGGACGTGCTGGGTTCAGGTTTCGCCCATGATATTCCCATAGTGGGCGATAAGCTTTATAAGGCGGCGACATTCATACGGGATATGCGGGTGGGATTTTTGCAGGATTTGCGAGAAAAGCTGAGCGGTCCGGGGGCGGCGATTAAGTTTGTTCGGGATTCGATGTGGGACGTCTTCGGTACTTCCGGGCTGAATATTATCCGGGATGCGGACGGTAACGGTCGTATTGAAAAAGATGATATTCAGGTGGGCTGGTACGATGAAGAGGGAGATCTCCTGAAAAAATGGAAAGAGGGTGAACGAGTCCCGATGGCGGGGTATATATATGACTCCAACGGCGATTATGTATCCGATTCGGGGCCGGTTCCGCCGGGCGGTATGGAGTTGACCGAGGACGCCGATGCTATTCAGTTTGATATTCCCTTGGGCGGAGTAGCCTTTGGCACGGGGATTGATATACCGTTGGCTATAGACGTACCGGGCTTCGGTCTGCAGGTGGACGGGGGATTTGCGGTGGAGCTGTACTGGAGTTATGATTTTGCTGTGGGTTTAAGCGTCCAGCATCTCTTCTACCTGGGCACTAACGACTTGACAGCTCCGAGTGATCCGGAACTGGAAGTGGAGATCGGGGTATTTTTGGACGGGGAACCTCTTAACAACGCGGCGATTACGCCGTTCTATGCGGAGGGGAAATTGCTTTTCTTTATACTGAGCGTGGAAGATATCGATCGCGATACGGGTCGGCCCGGATTTCAGCCCAGCGGGTTGTTTGGCTTTTTAGAGCTGGATATCATGGGAAATGCCCAAGGCAGGGTTACTTTAAATCATATTATGTCAACACCTCTGGATGATTTATTTGACTTAAACCTGGGCGTAGAGGCGACGCTGAATCTGACGATGACGCTCGACATCGGGGATATAGGTCTGCCGCGTTTGAAAGCCGATTTTGTGGCCAGTTGGTCGTGGGATCTGGAGAATGGGGCGGGGGAACCGGTGTTTGGTCTGTATAACCTGCGGATAGACGTCGGCACCTTTATCACTGATATATTAAAGCCGATCACTGATAAGATAAGCGATATTTTGTCTCCGTTTAAGCCTATCGTCGATGTGTTCACCACGGAGGTGTCGGGGCTGGATGTTTTCTGCGATCCGCCCACCCTGCTGGGGCTGATCAACCTGATCCTGCGGACGCTGGGGTATAACGAGATTCCGGTGGAATTCTTCAACGCGGTAAAGACCATGATCGACGTGGTGGATCAGGTCGATGCCATGATCGGCACCGAGGGTGAGATACTTCTGGGCGATATTTTGAATCTGGGGACGGGCAACGAAGAAGCGCGGCAGGCGGTATCGGTGCTGCCGGAGAAGCTGCAGTCGTTTTTAGATAATCTGGCGGTGGAGAGCACCGGCAGAGGCAGCGGATCAACGGGCTTCCAGAGCGGCGGGACAGCTACGGAGCGGAGCGGTTTTGAAATTGTTGATTATATCCTGGACATCGGCAACTGGATGAAGCTGATGACAGGGGGCAACGCGATTTTATTTACTTATGAGCTGCCATTTTTAGAGTATGAATTGGGCTTCAAGCAGGGTATCGCCACCATCACGGCGGGGCCGGCGGTAATAAATGTCTATGCAGTGGGCAATTTTAAAGTCACGGCTGATCTGGGTTTCGGGATGGATACCTACGGTATCATGAAAGCTTTAGATACGGGCAACTGGTGGTATGTCTTTGACGGATTTTACGTTGCCGACTGGGGAGTTACCAGCGGCCAGGAAAAGCCTGAGTTCACAATTGGTATAGAGGTGGGCCTGGAAGCCACGCTGTGGTTGTTATTGGTAGAGGCGGGCTTAGGCGGCGTGGTGGGCTTTGAGATGGGCCTTGATCTGCAGGATGTTGATGATGACGGCAGGATACATCCGTCTGAATTCGTGACGATGTGGAACTACACTGGCTATGATGCGCCCGGGGGCCTCTTGAACCTTATCAATCTAATGGGTGAGGTATATTTTAAGGCGTATGTCTTTGTTGATGTAGGAATTTCAATACCGATTATCGGCAAGATTATGAGCCGGGTGGTGGACTGGGATATTATACCAAAAATCACCCTAGCCGAATGGGAATACCTCGCTCCCAAAGTACAGCCGGTGCTGGCCCATATTGAGGGCACGGAATTGATTATTCATTCCGGCAAGCGGGCAGGTATGAGGGAATATCTCAATACCGAAGACGGCGGGGAGAACTTTACCATCAGTGGTAATTCCAGTTCGATTACGGTTGCCTTTGACGATTGGCAGCATACCTTTGAGGGCAGCTTTGACAAGGTTGTTGCCGACGGCGGGGCCGGCAAGGATGTGCTTGACGCTTCGGGTCTGGACGGGGTAGCCGTTGATTTCGAGGGCGGCGACGAGGATGATACGTTGAAGGCGGGTTCCAATGCGGCGGCCAGACTGATCGGCGGACCGGGTAATGACACTTTATACGCGGCCGAGGCAACCGGCGAGATATATATTGAAGGTAATGACGGTGATGAGCGGATTACCGGCGGGACAGGATCAGGGGCACAAAATAAAATATTTGGCGGCAACGGGGATGACCGGATAACGGCCGGCGACGGCGATGATGAGATTGACGGAGGGTCGGGGGTTGATTCCTTGACCGGGATGGACGGGACCGATACCTATTACTTTGCCACCGGTTTCGGTGAGGACCGGTTCCGGGATACCGATGGGGATACGATATTAGACTTTAGCGCCGTCACCGACGATATGGCGGTGAACATATCTAGTTCCAGTATTTCCTTTAACACGCCTAATGAGGAGCTGCGGGTGGGGCGGTCGGTAGTTACCAAGATTATTTTGGGGACGGGCAAGGATACGATTCTTATAAGCGATCCGCCGGAACGTACGATCGAGATAGAAGATGCCGGCGGGGCCAGCACCTATGCCTATACGCTGGGCAGAAATACCTCCACTAAGTTGGACGGCATAATCTCTATTATTGATAACGATACGCAATTCGATGAGGTGATTCTGGAGAACCTTATCGGTATGGAGATGGATCCCAACCTGGCCGATGTTCTCACGATCAACGATCATGAGATACGTAACGGCCGGGAGGTGATTTGGTTTACCGACGACGTGGAGCAGTTCACGCTTATTTGTCAGGAATCCGAGATCGCAGAAGACAGCGAGACTACCTTCCATCCGCGTGATTTGACGATTATTTCCACGAATCCGGGCGGGGCTAATATGGGGGCTTCGGACATTTATATCTCGGCGCGGAACCTGACCATCAAGCCGGAAGTTGACGGCGGGAACATGCATTTTGCCGGCGATAATATTGTAATAGATGTCGTCGAGGACGTGGTTCTGGACAGCTCAATTCACGCGACCGGTGATTTTGACATTAACGCCGACAGTATCGGGGCCCAGTATGGTTCGAGCGATCCGTTGGTGTTTGATAATCCCGACGCGGTGGGAACGATCGACCATGAGATCGACGCCAATGATATGGACTGGCATATCCGGGTGAGCAGCCTGGAGGTGAACGTTCAGATCAACGCTATTAACGACGGCAACCTGGTGGTTTATACGGCCAACGCTGCCGCCCAGGCATATATTAACCTGAACGCCAATGTTACCTCCGGGTCGGGGGATAACCGCGATAATCAGGGCGGCGGCATTATGCGGTTCGTGGCTGAAGGGGTGATTAATCTTGATAACGGTATGCACTTTTTAGGGGCCGATTCGCATTTGATTCTGGCCGGCGATAACATTTATAACAATACCTACGGCGGCTCGAACAAGATTGAGACTACGGTGGGCGCAGCGACTGTTTTAACGCGTGATGAGGGCATTGCCGACGGTAGCGAGATCGTGATGGAGGAGACCGACAGCCTGGTGGTCTATGGCTTGACCGATTTGCCGGGCGCTCCGAATTCCAATCCGGTGGGGTTGTCGAGCGCGTACGGCATTATCGATGTTACGTTGTTCGGCATGGTTGCTACCGTCTCCGAGGAGATTGCACGACTGACGCTGGATACGGGAAGCATTATTACGCGTTCGCCGGGGATGGATATTACCCTTAAGGCGGATGATTTTGAGTTTATACCGGGACCAGAAGAGCGAGATGCCGATCCGGAGAGGCCGCGGGGCGGCGTTATCGGAACGGGACAGTTGACTCTGGTGACATCGCACGCCACGCATATGGTGGCCGGTACCGCCGCGGAGCATCCTTTAGGTAACGGCTGGACCTACATCCGGGAGAATTATCCGGCGTTTTTGGCTTATCCCGACCACGTCGGCGGCAACTTTGAAGGGGCCGAAGGCGAGGAAAAATACGCCGACGACGGCACGCTGTTTATCAATACCGTACATCTTTCCACACAGGATTTATCGGCGTTAAAGGAAGGCTTTACCCTTATTACTATCGGAGACGGTAAATTAGAAAGGATGACTTTCGGCGACGCGATGGACGCCACCATCGTCAAAAAGAGCGGCGAGCCGCGGGTGCGGGATTCATCTTTCCGCGACGACGTGGTGCTCAACGCCGATCGCATTTATATTGAAGGCGAGGTCGAAGCCCAGGCCTTTGGCGGCGATCCTTTAGTAACCGTGGAGATGAATACGGAGCGGCTGCAGGTCAAGGACAAGAACATCAACAATCCGCTGGGCGGGACGGATTCGGGGATTACCGGCGATATTCTGGATCTCTGGGGCATCACCGAGCGGATGATAGTGGACGGCTGGGTGATAACTAATTACGGGGACATCATGGTCGATATTCAGGGGACGGGCGAATCCTACGTTTCTCCGATGATGGAGGAAGTAACCGACGACAGCAAGCGATTGAATAATTTCATTCAGGGTATTCCCGGTATTCTGCGGACTAATAAGGAAGGCGGCATAATAGAGATCGTCACCAATAATTCCATCGTCATGGAAGGCCGCAGTTATGTTTACGGGGATAACGCCAGGATAACCATTGATTCGGGGACGTTCTTTGAATTGGTGCAGATCGCCGGGGCCATGTACGCGCCCGGTGAAAACAGCCTGGTTGAAATATATGCACCGGAAGCGATATATATCAACGGTGAAATACTGGCCGGGGCCGAGTGGCAGGGCGGGGTGAAAGTTAAGGTCGCCGAGGGGGCTGACGTTATTGTCAACACGCCGCATGAATTGAGGATATTCGGGGCGATCACCTCCACCGACGTGATGGATTTGAAGGGCGCGATAGACCAGGATTATAACGAGCGTGATGCGGTGAGCGCCAGTATCCATCTGACGGGACAGTTAACGTCGCTGGCGGATAACAGCCTGCTGCGGCTGGAGGGTCCGCAGGATATTATCGTTGAAGGCAGCATTTTTGTCCGAGGGGAGAATTCCGGTCTTTATATTGATTCTTACGAACAGCGGGTGAAATTCGCCACCTCGTTTGTCGAGGTTGAAGACGGGATTGACGTGTTCGGTCGCGGCCAGACGCAGGATCTGGAGACCGGCGAATACACCAGTGTTTTTGTGGATGCAACGGCGGTAATCACCTCGTTCCAGAACGGCAGCAACATCAACATCTGGGGCGCCTATGACGTTGATATTTTGGGCTCGATTGTGGCCGGGGGAGCTATAGGCCCCATCGGCGTGACCTGGTCGGGAACGGATTCCGAGGCTATTGTAGTGGCCGGTCAACAGTTGTATCTGGATTCGGGGATTCTGGCCAGCGATACGGTAACCCTGATCGGGGGAGCGGCGGGAGATGATGATTTATCAAAGGACACTTCCAGCAACGGAGCATATTCCTATACGGCCGCCGACACGCCGCAGAACGATGCTCTCGGCGAGGGCGTGGGTGTACAGGTGATATTAGAGTTCACAAATGCAGCCGATGAATCACTGGGTTCGGCTCTCATTACGGTAGATAATACCTTAAGCCTGTCCGAGATTATTACCTTACTTAATACTGCTTTGGACAACGCGGGGCTTTATGATATTTCCGTGATAGAAGAAGTTCAAGGAGACCCGACCGGCAAGCTCAGTTTCAAGAGTCCGACTCAATTTAAGATAACTGATAGTTCGATGAATCCCGATTTGATTGGTTTAACGAGTGTAAGCGGCGGCACCGTAACTTCCGCTCAAGAGCAGCGACGGCTAAGCGTGGTAATCGATACGGCGGGCGGTCTAACGGCGGCGGGACGCACTTCGGACGGCACGCACGGTTTGGCGTATATTTTTGGCGAATCAGGTGTGGAGATGATGGGGCACATCTACTCCGGGGCCAACAAATCACTTCTGTTTGACGCCGCGGGCAACCTGATCAAGGAGATGATGGATTGGGATACCAGCGTAGGCGGCGACGTGATCATTGAATCACCGGGGCAGGTGTTCATCGGCGGCTGGACGAAAAATATGAGCAACCAGGTGGTGCTCAGCGCCAGTGTTGATCTTAAGTTTAAGAATGCCCTGGGCGATCCTTTGGGGGCGACGGTAACGGTAGAGGCGGAAGACACCACCGGAAACGAGCGTCTGAGCGAATTGATCAGCCAGATCCAGGCGGCGCTTGATCTGGTATATAGCGGCGCGATCAATGCGAAGGCGGAAGATAACCGGGTGGTTTTCTACAGTGATAATTTCTTCAGGATCGGCGCCGATTCAATCAATGTGGGTCTATTGGGGATGCCCGGCGGAGATTACGACGCCAATGAAGTTTTACCTAATGCTGAATACACGTCGCCTGCCGTACCGGCGGTCATAGGGGCGGCAGAAGAGGTTACACTGGTTGTTAATAAAGGCGACGGTACTGAGTGGGGCACTCTGACTTTCACGGTTGAACCCGGTTTAACGCTGCAGGAGCTGGTTGATTTTCTCAATGAGGAACTGGATGATTCGGTCCTGAATGATTTCAGGGTGATCTCCGAGGGTGGGTATCTGGTATTTACCAACGCTTATGATTTTGAGTTTGATGAAAGCTCAAGTAATGTGGGTGTTTTAGGGATGACCGACGTGGCCGTTGGCACCGTAGCGTCGGCGCGGGATCCATCGACTTATGAGGCCCGGGCTATAGGTTCCCTGTTCGGCGACGTGCTGGTTACGGGCGGGTATATTGCCGCCAAGGACGAGATTCATTTGCAGAACGTTGATACGGTTGAACATCCTTATACGGGTACGGATATCGGCGTGCGCATCCAGGGATCGAGCGAGATCACCACCCACCTGGATTACAGCTTTGTCGAAGTCGATTCCAAGTATGACGCCGAGATCGAAGGGCACATAATCGCCGGCGGCGAGGTCGAGAATATCCGGGACGCCAAGACCGGCGGATATATCGGTTCGGTATATCATGATTACGGGATCGATGCCGCCCATACGGAGATTATTATAACCGCCGAACATCAGGTGCGAATAGGTACGGTAATTAAGGCGGGCGGACGAATTCAATTGACCGGCGGCGAGGATCCCTTTGAGGGTGATCCCAACGATATCTTCAACTTTACCGGCGCCAGCGTCCTTGTTTACGGTTCCGCCCTGCTGGAGACCTGGGGTGAGAACAGCCGGATTGTTCTGGACGGCCCCGGCGAGATCAAGGTGATGACGCCCACCCATTTTGAGGAAATCGAGCCTGATAAATGGGTCAAAGGCGAGATAGGCCGCATCGTCGGAGAAGGCCAATTTACGACGGATGGTTATCTGCCGTCGCCCGTTACCCTTCATATGTGGAAGAGGCAAGGGGCTACTGAGGTTGAAGAAGTAATAGTCATCCCCGCTATTGAAATGGACAACGACGGAATGCTGCTGTGGTTCATTGAAACCATTTTCGCCGGCAGCACCCACTTCAGCGATATGGAGGTAGACCAGGAAGGCCGTTATTTGTTGCTCACGGGTTATGGGTATGATTTCGCGATCCTGGCTGACGGCTCTGAGAATATCGATCTCTTGGGATTGGTGCCGGTTATCAGTTCAGTGCAATATTTCCCGGCGGCTCAACTTCTCGCCGATGAGCCTCTGCCGACCACGGGCCGACTGATTGTTGATGTAACCCTTGATATAATAATGGACGATCTGATGGGCGGTAATATTGAAGATTCGGTTACCATAACCGCCGCTTCAACTTCTACTAATGCCAGCCTTGATGATTTGATTGATGATGTTAACGCCGCACTCGACGCCAGTTCGTTCGCGCCGATCGACGCGGTGATTTACGACGATAAACTGATGTTTACCAGTCTGGGGTATGAGTTCGAGATACTCGATACCTCCGAGCATATCAATCTTTTAGGCTTCAGAGGCGACTGGGAGACCACCGAGTACCGGGAATTGTCGGAATTGACCGCCAGCGGGGCAGTGCCCACCACCGGCCAACTGGTGCGGGATGTGATCCTGGTAATTCGTATTGAGGAAACTGATCTTGATGACATTTTGTACGGGGCGGTGTTTGTAACAGTGGCAAGCACCTCAGGTAATACGGGGATTGTCGATCTGGTTGCGGATATCAACGATGCTTTGGCCGCTACGGCAATACCGCGTTACGCAAGTCTGGATTTTGCGGACTATATCACGGCCCAAGAACGAGACGGCGTTTTGGTTCTGGTGGGGACGCATGATTTCAAGGTCAAGAGCGCCTCAAGAAGCGTTAGCCTGTTAGGGATGACCGCAGGTGTTGACCTGCTCGCCTCTTATGTGTTCTTTGACGCGTATATCGATGCTGAGGCCGTGGTGCCTTCGGCGGTTTTGGCCGGCGCGGTGACGCTGGATATTGAGATTAGCCGCACCGATGAGATCAGCTTGGTTTCGGTAAACATTCCCGTTGATGGAACCAACAGCAATATGGATGATCTTGCTGAAGACATCAACGCCGCGTTTATGCTGGCTGATCTGAGTGATATTACCATTCAAATCAACGGTGCGCG
>LJUC01000230.1 GCA_001303695.1 Phycisphaerae bacterium SM23_30 | reverse complement strand
GGACGCGCCCTCCAACGATAGTTCCTCTGAGTATTGTAGAGACGCAAGATTTTGCATCTCACTGAAAGTCCATACTTGGTTATGTCGTGCTGAACGCAGCGAAGAATCTCGGCGGGGCCGCATGCCTTTGCCGGGCTGAGGCATGTTCATCCGCCAAAAGATAAAAAATCTCCATAAAACGGGATGTATTTATGTCCTCAACGTTATGGCGCAAATGGTTGAACTTCGTCGTCGGCTTGATCTTGTCGATTATGACCCTCGGCAAAAAAAGCCCCGACCCCCAACTGATGCAGCGGCTCGATTATCCCGCCAGCACCCAGCGGATGGGACTCCGCTTCACCGAAAAACTCCGCGACCTCTTCCGCCGCCGCTGGCTGAAACTGCATCGTTAAACAATTTATGACGTAAATGATTGTAAAATAAATAGTTATTTAATGTTGATTATTGGGATTTATGCCGATATAATAATTACATTAACAATATTCATGTTATTAAAAGGCTGAATTAAGATGAAAGGGCCTTGGTGTGTCCCGTATAAACTACATTGATGATAAATATTTACGCCGTCTTGATCGGATCAGATCCCAAAGTAGGGAGATACCTTTATTTTCGGAAATCAACTTAAATAAAAAATTTCGTTATTTGGTGACGCCCGTCTTGGAACTATTTGAAGAAAAAGAAATCTCGAAAGAGGATTTTGAGAAAATATTACTGTATATTGTTTCACATCTTGTTGGACTTAAATTATCTGAAACATTAAATGTTTATATAGAAAAAAAGCTTGAGTCTTCAATAAAGTATTTCTTAATGGAATCTTTGCAAAAACATTAGGGAAGTACTATGCCTGAGAAAAAAAATGAAAATCCTTCGGAAAATGAACCCTCTATAAAAAAATCGCAAGACGCAGAGGAAATAGTATCTAAAGAAAAATCCAAAAATCAGGAAATACCCCCAGAGGTTTTAGAAAAACTTCCATCTCACATCAGGGAATCTTTCCAAGCCATGATGGTTATGTCCGGACAAGTTCCCCATCCGCTAATCTCAAAACTGGAACCAGAACACATTCATAAAATTATTGATGCTACAGAAAAGGATAACCAAAGAGATTTTCAAGATAAACTATCTTCCCGTAAATCGAACTTAATATGGCTGTTAGTTATTTGCGTTTTCATCCTCGCCGTATTCGCACTATTTATCTTTAGTAAAAATACTGATTTAGTGGTTCCTATCGGAACCGCCCTTTTAGGTTTTGCAGGCGGGTTTGGTAGTGGCTTCGGAGTGGGGCGTCACGGTCGCGAACGTTGATCAACAGTAATTAATTTTTTTTATTCTTATGGCCTTACCCGTAGTAGCCATTGTGGGCCGGCCCAACGTCGGCAAAAGCAGCCTGTTCAATGCCCTCGCCGGCCGGCGCATCAGCATCGTCGAGCCGACCCCCGGCGTTACCCGCGATCGCATCAGCGCCGTCATCGAGACCGACGATCAATATCTCGAACTGGTCGATACCGGCGGCTACGGCATCGAAGACCAGGACGACCTGACCGCCCACGTCGAAGCTCAGATCGCTCAGGCCCTCGAACAGGCCCGACTGGTCCTGTTTATGGTCGATGTCCAGGCCCAGATCACCGCCCTGGATCTGCAGATGGCCCAGCTCTTGCGAACCTACTCCCTGCCGGTCCTGCTGGTGGCCAACAAGGCCGACTCCTCAAAGCACGAAATCCTGGCGGGCGAGTTTTTCTCTTTGGGTTTTGATGAGCCCGTTTGTATCTCCGCCCTCCGCGGCCGTAACCTGCCCAAATTGCTCCATCTGATATCCCAAAAATTGCCCCCCCACCAGACTCAACCGCCCGACGAGCCGGTCCTGAAACTGGCCGTCGTCGGCAGACGAAACGTCGGAAAAAGCACCTTCATCAACAGCCTCGTCGGCCAGCAGCGGATGATCGTCAGCGAAGTGCCCGGCACCACCCGCGATTCCGTAGACGTCCGCTGCGAAAAGGACGGCCGCGCCTTCATCGCTATCGACACCGCCGGTATCCGAAAAAAAGGCAAAATGCTGCGCAACAATATCGAATTCTACAGTTACACCCGCGCTTTGCGTTCCATCCGCCGGGCCGACGTGGTCCTCTTGCTCCTGGACGCCCTCGCCATGATCTCCCAGGTCGATAAAAAACTGGCCCGCACCGTCGTCGATAATTATAAACCCTGCATCCTCGTCGTCAACAAATGGGACCTCGCCAAGGACCGCGCCACCACCGGCCAATTCGCAGAATATATCTCCCGGTTGCTGACCGGCCTGGACTACGCCCCCATCAGTTTCATTACCGCCACCGAAGGCAAAAACGTCCAGTCCCTGCTCGACCTGGCCGCCAATTTATATAAACAGGCCCATGCCGCCGTCACCACCGCCCAATTGAATAAGGCCCTCGTCGCCGTCACCTCCGAAAGGGCCCCCGCCGCCCGCCGAAAGGTCGGCCTGCCGAAAATCTATTACGGCACCCAGGTCGCTAACGCACCCCCCACCCTGCTCTTATTTGTCAATAACCCCGCCTACCTCGACGAAAACTACCAGCGCTACCTCATTAATCGCCTCCGCGACCTGCTGCCCTTCGCCGAAGTTCCTATCCGCCTGCTCCTCCGCCCCCGCCGCCCCGAAGACTAAAAACCCTTCCTTCTTAAAACCCCTGCCGGCTTTACCCCCCTCAACCAACTGACGCCTCCCAAAGACGGCCCGAATTTGTTTGACCCGTCTCTCGCCGCCGGATATAATTACAGCCAAGGAAGTTGCCCTGAAATAAACATCAATATCTTTTGGTCAGGAGTCTCGATCATGCAGGTCACGGAATATTTGGATAAGAACAAGATCAAGTATCAGGTATGTTCCCATCGGCCCACCTTCACCGCCCAGCACATGGCCGCCGAAGAGCACGTGCCCGGCATGGACGTCGCCAAACCGGTCCTCGTCCAGGCCGACGGCAAGTACTATATGTGCGTCTTGCCCGCCTGCTGCAAGGTCGATCTGGACAAACTCCGCACGCAGCTCGACGCCGGGGATGTACATCTGGCCACCGAAAAGGAAATGGCCAAAATCTTCCCCGACTGCGAACTCGGCGCCGAACCCCCCTTCGGCTCCATGTTCAACCTGGAAACCCTCATGGATAAATCCCTCGGCGCCGACGGCTATATCGTCTGCCAGGCCGGCTCCCACGAACAGGCCGTCCGCCTCGACCTCGAAGACTATAAAAAACTCACCCAACCCCGCATCCTCGAATTCTGCTACCACCTCCACTAACCAGTTATTCTTGTTCGTTATAATAACGATATGTCAAAATTCATCACCAAAACGGCCATATTGGTTTTACTTACGTCTTCCAATCTGGCCGTTTCGTATCTTCACGGTTGCCGGAATCCGGGACTTGCCTTTGGTGATTATAGTAAATTCAATCGGGTTCGGGCGGCTCTGGAATCCATTGACGGCGTGACCGTCGAGCAGACCTGGGTCCATCAGGACGTCACCCAGGAAAATTTCGGCTTCTATATCCGCATCAACAACTCCCAGCCCCTTCACCTGATCTTTCAGCAAGACAACCGCCTCAAAAATCTGCGCGGCGCCCGACTCGTCGAAGAACTGAAAAATATGATAAAAGCAAAAGCCGTCTGGATCATCTAGCAAAATTTCCCGGTCTTCATTGAAAATTCACCAAAGTAAATCACGCGACCACATCATATTAATAAAATTAGCCCCCGACTAAAATATTCGTCATTCGGTTTCCGTCGTTGATTCATCTTTCGTGCTTCGTCATTCGCCACTATTTCACCTTTCCTCCCTTAAATGCCCCATACTGCTATCTCCCTTGATTACAAAATAAAAAATTTTCCTCCCCTAACGTATTGTTAATATAGCATTTATAAATTTTCTCCAAAAAATATCAATTTTCCGCGCACAATTTTCGCCCTTTCTCTAACTAAGTCATAGAAAAACAGAACAAAAAACACTATTTGCACCTGCCAAACTCTCATTAGAGGTCAAACATTTATATTGGCATCAGGCATCTCCATGCCCTGCCGGAAATGAGCTTGACATGAAAATCGAATTACTGGATGATTGGTAGATATTTTTTACATATTGACACATAGACATGTACTTGGTAAGTTATATATGGTATTCCCTTAAAAGGTACGGGTATCTATATGAACTGGTTTCAAATCAAGACGTCAAAACGGATTTCTGGAATTGGTGTCGCTGCTATTTTAACAGGTCTGGCAATTGTAATGGTGGGTTTAACAATTGGTTATTCCAAAACCCGGCACTATTCCACTGTCAGTTGAATACTTGTATGTGTCCCGGTTCTGGAGGTGACCCGGACGGCCATTGCCAGTTTTTAGAATGCTACGACCCCGCATACTGAGTATTGGTTCACATGATAAAACGCAAGTGTAATAGCGCGAATATATTGGCCCTGGTTGGGTTGTATGGTATTGGAATAATACTCCCTCTGGCCGTCAGACTTGCTGTTCGGAGGGGGAATATATTTTGACAAACTTACTATTACCCTTACAATGTATTTAGACACTCAGGGTGACGGAAGTTTAACATGGGAGATTTAAGATGATTTCTCGAAAAATAATCCTCATTAGCGCTCTTCTTGTCCTGTTATGCACTGGGTGGCTGGATGCTCAATCGATCCCTTTCGACGAGGTTTTGTTCCAGCAGATAACCGAGGACGAAAAGCTGGCGTTTGTTCTGGCCGTTTTACAGAATAGAGAATCGCAGTTACAAAACTTTGCCTATCAGATGACCGATCGACTGTCCAGGTACACCCCCCAGGAGGGGAAAACCGCCTTTCTTAGTGAGGTCTCGTTGGGCGTCAAGCGCCTGGGTAAAAAACTGTACCTGGAAGCTGAAAAGCTCGATTCCAAGAACCGATGGCAAAAGTTTTACGCCAACTGGGATGGAAACATCTCGAAATCATTATTGCACCGTCCTTACCGGAAAGACGAATATGGTGGATTGATCCGTGATCTTGAGAATAATAATTTTCAGGATAGGGCATATAATCATATCCTGGGGCTTAGACTCCTTGATACCGAACACATGACCCTTCCTGAATGGCTTGAAGATGCCGACACACAAGGAAAATCCATCGAGATAAGTTTCATCGAACAGGATGGTAAACCATTGATTGAATGCACGATAACCAGGGGATTCAAGTCTTACCAGTGGTTTCTTGACGTGAACCGTGATTATATGCCGGTTCGTGCGGAGATCCTCTACAAACAAGGAGAGAACTACAATAGCGACTCGATGATGGTTGATGAGGCCTTGGAAGTTGACGGATTCTGGGTCCCAAAAAAGGTGCTCCGCACAACCGGCACCTCGGTAAGTGATGGGCAGGGTAAATATGTTTATGAAGTATCCGAGTTTACGCGAAATACGGTAACCGATGAAGATTTCGAAATCGAGTTTCCACCCGGTACTAAGGTGGTTGATACGATCGCAAACTTTGCTTATCGCGTCTTACCGGGCGGCGCCGCCGAACCGCTTCCGCTTTACGATCCGGTCTCTGGAGAGGTAATTAACCCAGCCGTCGCTATAACGCCTGACCTTGACGAAATCATCAAAACAGATGCCCCGAAAAAAACCACGGCCCAAAAAGAAGAAAATATTGTGAAACCGATAGCTAAAGAATTGATGAATCCTGATAGTCCTCAAATAGATACCAAACCACCATCTATAGTTGCCGAGACCTCAAGTGCCAGGTGGCTATACTTCACAGCCATAGGTGTTGGTTTCATAGTGGTGCTTTTAGGGCTGAAACTCTTTGTAGCCCGCCGTCGAAGGAGCGGTTGACGTAGTGTCAAGAATCTTTCACTCCCCTGTTTTCCCGCTAAAAATTTCCCCCTCCGTTGCCGCCCCTAAAAATGATAATTATAAATTGGAGTATCAAATATAATGGCAGGTTGGTCTTTGCCCATGCTTTTTTTACTTGTATCAAAATTCCTGAATAAAAAACAATGTCAATAAATTTCAAAAAACCCTCTGTGCCTTTGGTGTCCTCTTTGGCTTAAAATTCCAAATCCTTCCTCCTGGACTCTGAATTCTTATTCTTCCTTTCGACTTATAACTAATTGTCAAATTTTATTTGTCCGTTTTCCAATCCTTTTCCCCTTGCCAATCCCCCCGCCTTTTGCTAACCTATGCCCTTTGGAGCGTACTCGAAGGCTGATCTAAAACCACAAAATCGCAACTGCAGCATGGACTTTAACCCCTGCTGTCTTCTAAAACCATAAAACCGGAGTCCTGCTGAATTATGGCTGATTATAAGGATCTCGACCGCAAGATTATCAAACTCGGCAAACAAACCATCAAAATGTGCACCGTCGCCGGCAGCGGACACCCCTCCAGCGGCCTGTCCCTCCTGCACCTCACCGCCGCCCTGATGTACCGCCTCATGCGCTACGACCCCGCCGACCCCTGGAATCCCCACGCCGATCGGCTCATCCTCTCCGAAGGACACGCCGTACCCGTCATCTACGCCGCCTACTGCGACCTCGGCGGC
>LJUC01000229.1 GCA_001303695.1 Phycisphaerae bacterium SM23_30 | reverse complement strand
TGGCGCAGGAGCGGCCGGCGGAGGAGATAATCGTAGTGGACGACGGTTCCACGGACGATACCGAGCAGGTGGGGCGTGGTTACGGGGGTCAGGTGCGTTATATTCGGCAGGAGAACGCGGGGGCCAGCGTGGCCCGTAATACGGGGATTCAGGCGGCACAGGGGGAGTGGATCGCCTTTCTGGATGCGGATGATGAATGGCAGGGCGGAAGGTTAAAAGTGCAGGCGGCCCATTTGCAGCGGCACCCGGAGCTGGCGTGGCTTTATAGCAACTTTCATCAGGAGATCAGTCCCGATAATCCACTCAAGCTCACGCATGATGTGAGTAAGGCGGCGGAGATTCTGGGAGACAAGGGATATTTCGACAGTTATTTCGACGCTTATATGGGGGGCTTTTTTGCCTGGACGGGGACGTTGATAGTAAAACGGCGGGCCCTGCTGGAGGCCGGTTTGTTTCGGGTGGGTCAGCTTCGGGCCCAGGATACGGATATGTGGTTTCGGCTAGCCTATCGTTGGCCGGCAGTGGGCTATGTAAGTGAGCCTCTGGCGATTTACCACCGCCAGGCGCCGCAGAGCATCACCAAGATTCACGTACACTCGAAGATAATCGGCGATCTGGTGGAGCGTCATCTACGGCTTTCGGCCCAGCACGGTAAGCTACAGGAATTTCGGCCTTGTGGCATAAAGATGCTGCAGGTATGGATGCGGGAGCTGGTGGGTGAAAAGCGTCATGAGGAGATACTGGAGTTGACGGACCGTTTTGAAGAGATGTTTTCCTGGCGGTTCAAGTCGGAAATGCGTCTGCGGGCCAAACACCCCCATATAGCGCCGGGGTGTATTTTTTTGGTCGGGTTGTTCAAAAAACTGGGTCGTTTTTTCCCGTCCGAACGGCTAACTATAAGAGGTTGAAAAGTAAGTTATGGCGTTGGTTGATGTTGTTATGCCGCTGTATAACAAGGCTGCGTACGTCGCCCGGGCGATCCGTTCGATTCAGCATCAGAGTCTGTCGGATTGGCGTCTGCTGGTGGTGGACGACGGATCGACGGATGAGAGTCCGGAGGTGGTCAAGGGCATCGCAGATTCGAGGATCGAAATGATACATCAGTCGAATCAGGGTCCGGGGGCGGCGCGTAACGCCGGGATTGCCCGGGCGGCGGGCAAATATCTGAGTTTTCTGGACGCCGACGATGAATGGTACCCGTGGTTTTTAGCCAACAGTGTCAAGGCCCTGGAAGAAAAGGAGGTGGGCTTTGCGGCGTCGATGTATTACGAATGGCCCCGGGGCGAAGACATGACGGAATACTGGGCCCGGCGTGAGGTTCGAACAGGTAAATACGATTTAAAAGGGGATGAGGATCCGATCTGGGTCAATGATTTGCGAAAAGTGGTTCTGGCCTGGAACGTGGTGATGCAGAGGGAAATAGCGCTAAAATACGGAGGTTTTTATGAGAAGGATCATTGTCTTTCGGGCGAGGACACTATATTTTTTATGCGGCTGGTATTCAATGAGCCTTTTATGATCGTAGTTCCGGCGGCGGTTCGGTATCATCTGGAGAGCAGCGTGCTGGGCTATCAAAGCGGCAAAGTTCAGCCGATACCTCCGTACTTACTGGATCCGGAGTCGGTGCTGGGATATTGTGCTGGGGGCCGGCGTGAAATGGCGCAGAAGGTGCTGGACTATGCGGCGGTGGGGATAGGGCGGCGATTGGCGCGCAGCGGTCGAAAGATAGAGGCCGACGATTTGCTGAGACGATTTCCCGGGGCCCGCACCTACCGCAGGCTGTATTATCGCTGTCGTTACGAAATCGCGTTAAGCCGATGGGTTGCCCTCTGGGTGCGGTTAAAGGGCGCGGCGGGACCTGCGATACGTTCTTTTTTGCGATCACAAAGGGAACGATCGAAAAGGGGGCCAGAACCTCCATTGATGCCCTATGAGCAGGAGGAGCAACCGGATTAGCTTGTTTTGGAACAACGTTAGAGACCCCCGGCACCAAGCCGGGGGCTATATCAAGATGAAGCGGCGTCACCTTAGAATTTCAGGAATGGTTATGACAGGCGAGGTATTTTAAGCTGTTTGAGTCAAGGTTAAAAATTCTCTATGTGGTGAGGCATTTGCCTTGTCCGGCGCGGATGGGGGTACATCATCGGGTGCTGAATATCGGGCGGCAACTGAAGAAGTGCGGTTTGGTGAAGCTGTTGTACGTAGGCCGGGATCCATCGGCGGAGGCGGGGGCGGCGACGGAGGAGGAGTTCGGCGGATTGGTCGTCATGCGGCCCCGGGTTTTACGAGGGCCTGATTGGTGGAAGAGGCTGCACTATAAATTCAATTTTCACTGGCCCTGGCATTACGCCGACAAGGTGTCGAGGGCGGATCGCCAGCGCTTCGAGAAGCTCAGGCGGGAGCACGATGTTGTTTGGTTTCATACTTTACCGGCGGCGGATTGTTTCGATCTGGCAAAGACAAGACGATCGATCATGGATCTTGACGACCTGAATCAGCAAAAGTTTGAGTTAATGCGGCGGCAGGCCGATGGGCTGAGATCCAAAGCGGCGACTAAATTGCTGACATACAAATGGCGGCGGCGCGAGAGGGGGGTTTTACGGCGGTTCGATCTGGCGGCAGTATGCAGTACATACGATCGAGAGTATCTGGGGGGCGATCCTCGCATATATGTGATACCGAACGGTTTTGAGCGGCCTGTCCGGGAAGTCAAGCGGGAGGCGGCGGGGAAATGGCGCTTAGGATTTATCGGGAATTTAGAATACGGGCCGAATTTTGACGGTCTGCGCTGGTTTGGTGAAAAGGTGTGGCCGCTGATAATCAAGGAAAGTCCCCAGACAAAGCTGCGGATAGCCGGAGAGGTACCGGAAAAAAAAGGAAGCCTGGACCGGCGGGGATTTGAGTGGCTGGGTTTTGTGGAAGACACCCTCGGCGAATACGCCGGCTGGTCGGCGATGGTGGTGCCGCTGCGGATCGGGGGGGGGACGCGTTTGAAGATCGTCGATGCCTGGAGCAAGAAATGTCCGGTGGTTTCCACCTCCGTCGGCGCTCACGGTCTGGAAGTCACCCCTGAAAAGGATATCCTGTTGGCCGATCAACCCGAGACCCTGGCCCAGGCGTGTTTGAAGCTGCTGCGGGATGAAGCCTACGGCGAAAAGCTGGCGGCGGCGGGAGAGGATTTGTTTGAAAAAAAATATACCTGGGATGTGATCGGGAATGCAGTGAAGCAGGCGGTTAATACTTGTATTTCATACGATCAAACATAAGAAGTATTTGCCGGCGTCAGGCCGATAAGATACTAACGATACAGATTTGTTCAATTTGAGGGAGGCGATATAATTTGAGTAAGTATATGAATTTACAAATTATACCGAGATGATTGGATAAAAAACAGCGAGATTTTTGGTTATCAAGGGGGGATTGCGGAATTTTATTTACCTATCACCTCAAAATATTACTACAGCGCCACACAGCAGTTTTTAAGGTAAAAACCGCGTTTTTGATACTGATAATGCGGTTAACATATCCTCGAAATGCCTAAGTGGCGCTGTAGAGATATATTTAGATATATTTAATATTGTTATTAATCTTAAGGGATATGGAGGGCATTTTTTTGTTCGAGGCTGTTAAGGGTTTGAAATGTTAAAATGCCAATGGATTTAGTTTGAAATATTTACGGGATAACGGTATCGTTGGGTTATAGGCATGGGATATTTGATACTTGAAAGGAGGTGGATGCACAATGAAATCGCTCTGCGTATTCCGTGAAGGCAATCGGAGCATACCGCCAGTAATCGGGGGTCTGATCTTGTTGATCCTGATTAGAATACTTCTCCAAATGATTCTCTACAAATCAGGTTTTATATCTCTCACGGCGGATGAATACAGCAGGACGCTGATAGCAGGTCATTGGAGTAAAGCCGCTTATACGGCCTGGCATGGTCTTTGGTTGCCGTTTCATACGTATTTATTTGGTACGGCATTACGAATAAGGTGGGATTTGCTTTGGACGCCCAGGTTAGTGGTAATTTTCATGGGCGCCCTATCCATAATTTTTATGTACTTACTAACCAGCGCCCTGTTTGAAAAAAGGAGAACCGGCATTATAAGCGCCATTTTATTAAGCGTGAATCCGGCCCATCTGTGGTTGAGTTCCACGGCTCTGACCGAGATGCCGCAGACCATGCTAATATTGGGTTTTATGTGGTTTTTTACTTTGTATCTTAAAACCAACAAAAAGCATTTTCTCTACGGGGGTGCCGTTATACTGGCTTTGGCTAATGGGTTTCGTTTTGAGTCCTGGATAATTTCCCTGTTATTCAGCATTACTTTACTAGGGAAAGGGATCAAACAATTCCTTCAAAAAGACACTAACATCCGCCTTTTGTTTAATCAAGGCATGGCAGCAATTATTCCCTGGGTTTTTCCTTTAGCCTGGCTCATTGGCAATTACATGGAAACCGGGAACCCTCTTTATTTTTTAGAAACAATAAGAGCCTATAAAAAAACCTGGTACGGTCAGAATGCATCATACTTGAAATACCTGGAAACGTTTGTCAAAACAGATCCCTATACGACCATACTAGGTTTGGGGGGGGTAATAGTCTGTATTCTTCGGCGTAGAAAATCCGGGGCGGTGGCCTGGTATACAGCGATGATGGTTTTTCCCCTTTTAATTTTTATCTTTCTCCATCGAGGTCAATTAGAACCATCGGGGAATTACATCCGTTATTTGGCATTATATGTTTTTCTTTTTTACCCGGCAGTGGGACATCTAATAAGCACCGGCATCGTTCGAGCAGCCAAAACCTCAAAAGCGGGTATAAACTGGTTGATATTGGTCTTAAGCATAATGGTCGCAACGCAAATGTGTTTGTGCTTTAACTATAAAAGGGGCGAGACAGAAAAGGGGATGGCAGTGGGACAAAGAATAAGAGAGTTGCGCGAACAAAATCATAACATTCGAGAACGTCCCGTGCTCATTGAGTTGTCCTATTGGCAGTTCCTTGCTATTCGGGTGGGAACCAATGATATCTCTCTAATTATGTATGACAGAGAATTAGACGAACGACGTGAATCCGAATCCCTTTTATTAACAGACATAGACTTGTTTCGAGAAAATATCAGGCGGAATAATATTAGCTATATTATCGTGAAATCACCCCAGTTACGTGAAATAGTTGAAAAAGACCTGAAGTTACAACCTGCAGAAGAGGTGAATAGTTACGTTTTTTATCCCTTGGCAAATAAATTGATAGACGGCAGTTATGAGTAACAAAACAATCAGTGAAGTCAAGGCGGTAATACCGGGATTTCATTGTGGAGCGGTTATCGGGCAGGCAATAGCAAGCATTTCGAGTCAGACACACCCGCGGGAAGTGATTATAAATTCTTGTTATTCATAAGCTGACATTGATTAGTAAAGAAATTTCTATTCGGAAATTTCTTTACTAATGTATGCCAAAAGCCAACTTTGCCAAAATCCGGTTATTTGAAAGAAAGATCGTCCGGTGGATATACCGATCGACGGGATGAATTTAAAACTTCGTTTTTTATTGACGGAGTTAGCAAACAGGGGTGGATCGAATAAAGGATTTTATAAATTTTTTGACGGTCCGTTTACCCGCATTAATCAAGCTGGTTTTTCTTTTCCATTTAGAGGCGCGATTCATATTCTGCCCGCGCCAATCAGAAACAATTTTTGCTTCGGCGGTTTTCCGGAAGAATACGGTATCCTCGATTTTTTTTATTATTTTCCATTCATCTTCCCCCCGGAGAAAATCATATAACACCCGCACGGAAGGCATGGCGGTATCGTCAAGCCCCAGAATCCCCCCCACTTTTAATCTATTTTGGGTGTAATGCCAGTCAATAACCGGATAAGGAAACCTATGGGCGCCGTCAATAAAAACAAAGTCAAGCTGCGAGGGGATAGGGTCGTCACCGGCCAAGGCCATATCGGAACTTTTGTCAATGAAAGTCAGACAGTCCGTATCAACTCCGATTCGGCGGCAGTATTCTATTACATTATCAAAATCCGACCGGTAAGGGGTAATGCAGGTGTGACGGGTCCGGACGATGGCAAAGGCGACGGTGGTGTGGCCGGCGCCCGTCTCCAGGGTAGTCATTTGGGGACGGGCGTTGTGATAAATATATTTTAAGACGCCGAGGCTGGATTGAGGGGTGGAGGCCCAATCATGCAACAGAGGTCTATCATCCAATAAGCGGGCGAATTTTTCCTCGGATTTCATTTGGCCGGCATCCTTTATGCGTATATCCGGATATTTTCCACGGAGATTTTATAGCCTGCGATGCTCTTTTTCAACTTTAAATATATTAGAACCGAAGTTTTACAGAAGTCCGGTTAGAACATACCATTTCGCTCCAGGGATAAATTTTTGCTATTTAAAGGTTTAGGAACATCACTTCTTGCGGGAGGGGGATTTATCTGTTAACATTACCGGCATGGGAAGTCAAAGTTATGGAATGAGATGAATATTAGGGGCGTCGGAGACCAGGACATCAAATTTTAACTTTTTGAATATATACTACCGGGTTTTGTTCAAGGGAT
>LJUC01000228.1 GCA_001303695.1 Phycisphaerae bacterium SM23_30 | reverse complement strand
CGGCCCCGCCACCCGGCAACCGTCGCCGTAAGGGAGGCGGTGAGCGTTTTACCCTCGCCGGTGGCCATTTCCACAACGCAGCCGTTCTCCAGCGCAAAAGCGCCGGCAATCTGCACCGGAAAGGGTTTCTCGCCGATCTGTCTATAGGCCACCTCCCGCACCAGGGCAAAAGCCCGTTCCAGATCAGAGGGGCTATCATGGCGACAACGGAACGTTTCCTTAAGTTCACCGGCAGTTTCCCGGAGCTTGGCGTCAGCTAATCCGGAAAAGGTCTTTTCCCATGCCAATACTTTTTCCGCGCGTTTGAGAAAGATGTGTCGGCGGGGCAAAAACCGTCCCACCATACCTACACCGGCGTCCCAGGCGGCATCCAACCCCTTCGGTAAAGGTTTGCCGGAGATCCGTTCATCCAGCATCTGCCAAATTGCGCCCGCCTGCGTTAACATATTAGATATGGAACCTCCGCTGGAATAATTGACGCAGTGACTGCCACCATTGAAGGGCAAGTGGTTTCGAGGGTAATCGTATTCTGGATATCACCCGCTGTCCGCTTTGGAGTTGAGAAGCACCGGGTGAGTTTAGTCGGATTCGGATCTCAAAGAAATTTTGGGCGGCTCTGACGCCCAGCGGCCCCTGGGATTGCGCCGCCATGGAGCCGCCCAGCACCGTGCTTAATGTTTCCGAGGGCAGCAGATTTTGCCCCGCCGGGTATATTTCCACAATTTCCCCGACCAGAGTAGGTTCAGGACGTCCCTTTACGCGGATCTCAAGTTGTTTATACGGATTTTCTATCAACGGGGCGGCAACGTTCTGGCCGGCGGTAGCACGGATAATCATTTCCTCCAATCCGGCAATGCAACCGATCTCCTGTCCCCGACGCAGATAAACTCCTTCCATCTGTTCGATATTCGGGGAAATCCAGGTGCCGGATATGGAAGGCTGCAAATTTAAGGATGAAAGTTCATATTCCACGCGCGCTATTTTTTCATCCAGGGCCTTGATTTGTTCCTTCAGGATTAGTTGCATCTCCTCGTTCATACGTTCCTGCTCTTGCTGCTGCCGGATTTCAAGACCGCGTCTCTCGGCTAATAAACTCTCTTTTTCCGCTTCCAGGGCTCGGTTGAAGGCTTTGATCAGAGGGGGGCCCTCCGGGGCGACCATAATATTCGATGGTAAAAAATCAACCACGAATCCGTCGGATTCGGCGTACACAACGGCTATCCGCGCCGGCTCGACAATCCCCTCCACGCGACAATGGTCGGGCACGGGCAGCGCCCCCAGGCAACCGGAAATCAGACCTAAAACCACGATGGTCGATACCGCCGCCCGCATCCGCGTACGGGCCAGCTCGACGCCGGTTGTTAAAAAACGCAGAAACTTGCCCAGGGGAACCAGCACCCACGCGATGAGGGAAAAGAAGGCGAGAATAGGAACTACGATAAAAAGTTCTTCCGGCAGCCGGTTATTCAAAAACAGCAAAATTCTCACATAGATGTAAATCCGGTAAAGGGTGGATGCAATACCATAGAAAACGAACCAAATCCGTTCCCCCCGAAGGTTGGCGGGATTATGGGCCTGTTTCACGCCCCAGCCCCAGCGCTTGACCAGATAATACAGGTACTCTTTGGCGCGCTGGCTGAGGTTGGGTATCTCCAGCAGATCCGCCAAAACATAGTAGGCGTCAAACCGCAACAAAGGATTGCCGTTGAAAATGACGGCCGAGACGCTGGCTACAAATATCACGTTATAAGCTATGCTCTGGACCACTCCCGGTGAGGTATTGGCCCAAACCATCGCGGCGATCGCGGCAAAGAAAAGCTCCGTCATCAGTCCGGCACATCCGACCACCAGGCGGTGACGTTTTTTACGAAAGGCCCAGGCGCTGGAGGCATCCATATAAGGCACCGGCGCGAAAACCAGAAACATCACTCCCATAACGTGAACCTGGCCTCCGTTGCCGCTGAGTTGTCCGAATTTCTTGCAGGCGAAGGAATGGCTGAATTCATGAAATACCTTGATGACGACGAAAGTAAGATATAACAATATAAGGTTGTCGCCGGCCAGAACAAACGAACTCTGACGGAAGAGCTCGGCGATATTACCAATGATAAAGTATAATCCTGCGCCTAACACCGCCAACCATATAAGAAAGCCGGGTATAGAGAAAATCTTACCGAAAAGACCTACCCAGCGGTTCAGAAAATGATCCGGGTCGATCAAGGGGATACGGATAAACAGCAGGTTGGAAAGGTATCCCTGCACCTGGCGTTTGATGCGCCGGCGATACCGGTTAAACAGGTTCAGCGTGTCGGGCGCCATTTCCGCCAATATAAGGTTGCTGGTATATAGCTGGCCCAAGAGTTGAATGACTTCTCCCTGCGTGGGGGCCCGGTCGCCGAGTTTATCATTACAGATTTTCCATGCCTCGCTGGCCGTCCGTCGGCCGTCAAGCAGAGCGATAAACTGATAAGCTTCCACGCTAATACGCGAGAACTGATTGTTGGTGGGATTCTCCAGTACGTACCACATCTGCCCGCGGAAATGCTGGCGGTATATTTCAATGCTGCCGGGCAGCCTGGGGCGCAACCGGGCCACCCGATACCAGGCCTCATGAAACGTGGGTCGCTCCACCGTCATAGGGTATCCTCAGCTTCAAAGCCATAATTTCATGCGGATCCAGTTTGCAATCTTGCGGGTCCAGATCCAGATATACCGACGCTTGCCTGCCGAGACCTTGGCCACGCCCTCCATACCGGGCCGCATCCAGGAATAGCTGGCAAGCAGACGCGCGCGAACCTTGAAAACATTACGTTGGTTCACCACCTCTGCCATGGGCTCAATCCTCTCCACGGCAAACTTAATTCTCAGGTTGGGATAAGAGGCCGCTGCCAGATACCCTTCCTGGCCGGTCTCAATATCCAACACCTGATCCTCGGAGACCAAAAGCTCCGCCCGTAAAGACTCCGGAGGGACTATTTCAAAGAGTAGATCACCCGTTTTGAAAGGCGCCCCAATTTGGCGTTTCAGATCACCCGTAACCACCGTCCCGCTCAGAGGCGAGGTTATTTTTGCCTGATCTATCTGGTAATTCAACAGGTCGATCTGGGCGTCAATCTTATCAATACGGGCCTGGGTGAGCTTGGCCTGGGTGTAGAAATTTTTACTTATGGCGTCGTCATATTCGATGGCGTAGCTGATTTTTTCCGCCTTACTCGCCGCCAGCGATAACAGCAGCTCGGCGGTATCAAATTCGGCCAGAACCGTTTTGCCCTGGTCAATCCCGTCGCCGATTTCCACGTTAACGCTTTTCAGATAACCGTCAAAGGGAGCCGATACCACTTGCTTGCGGGTTGCTTCGAGTAAAAAAGGTGCATCAACCCGGTATTCACCCTTGGCAAATATGAGAAACAAAACGGCCGCGAAAACAGAAAGGGCTGCGATTTTAGCCCAGGTATGTTTGGGCCCGACCAGAGTGCCCAGCGCCTGGCGGGTTGCCGCTGTCAATCTGGCGCCTATCCAGCGGCCATGCTCATACTGGTCGATTAATCTCGAGGTGCATAGCTCGCAGGTTAATCTTAAGGTTTCAATCTCTTCGAAGGCAAAAGGCTGCCCGGTCGGTCGTTCCAGCGTTACGACGGCCAAAACCTTTTTCTCCCATCTCAAAGGCAGACTCAAAATTGAACTCGGACCGTACCGCCGCGACAATTTTTCCGCCGCCCGGCTGATATAGGTCGCGTCCTGTGGCGCCGGATAGAGTATCTCGATATCCTGGTCCAGACACTCCTCCATCACCGATTCAATATCCTGAGCCATTTCCATCTTGCGGCTGAAATGCTCTGTGTGGCTCAAGGCTTTCAATTTGATATATCTGCCCTCGAGCAGACCGAGGCTCACCCGTTCACATTGCCACTGTGAAGCTATCTCGTTACACAAAGCCATGGCCACACTGGCGAATTTATGCTGTCGATTAATGGCGGAAATGATCTCCAGGGCCTTTTGCAGCCTGTTTACGGCGGCGTACGGTTTTTGGAAAATCTCCCGCCCCTCGGATAGACTCACCAGCCGGGCCGTCAATTCGAGTCGTTCTTGAGCCGCCTTAAGCTGATGTTTTTCCTCGGTTTTGATTAAAAATGCTGCGAAAATGGGGTTCATATCCACCAATTTGAATGGAACTATTATAATACTGCCCTGGTTTGATTGGCCCTGAAGATCGTCTATCTCCGTAAGCGTAATCATGGTCGAGCTGTCCGTCGGGATGCCCTTTCGGACGCAATTTATCAGGGAGGTCAGCCAGGCCGGCGCGTTCGCTTGCTTTTGCGGTAATGGATATAAGGATAATATATCGCAACGATTGGTCTGGCTGGTTCGTAGTATGACAGCTTCGTCGGCGGGGGCTAAAAAACACTGCACCGCCAATAGATGAGAAAAAAACTGCTCCGTGGAACCATCGAAATCTTTTACATATTCAATCAAATTAGAGACTGCCATATTGCTTAATCGCCGGTTTTTACCTTAAATCTCGATTTCTCCTTTGGGTATTCGACAGAAATTAGGCCTGTTTTAGTTAAATTCCGTGTCATTTATTATACTAAATCTAACATGCTTTGTAAACATGTGATACAAATAAGGTTAAAGTAAATCTTGATATATTATAGGTTTATGTTTCGGATGTCATATTTGTATTGCATTTGACGCTTTGAGATAGGGAGAAATGGAATATATCCTGGTAAAAGTTATTATTAACCGTTTTGATTCCACTAATTCCTACTTGATAGATAGAAAATAGAGAAACATTTGCTGTGGTTTTGTAAAAATAATAATTTACGCTAATCTTTTGTCTATAGAGAAGTTGTATAAAACATTCGTTATAGAATCCTGTACCTCTTAATAAATTTTTTATCTTGACTGTCCTTCGTAATTCCCTTACATTAAAATAACCTAAAAGGAGAATCGGTAATTATAATCAAGGAGAAATAAAGTAAAGAGCGAGAAAGATATAAGTCCTTATATAAAAAGGACTTTTTTCCATTTCTATACGATAAATGATAACTTAAATACATATATTATAGGAAAAACAGCATCTAGCCTTTATAAGCGTGCCAATATCAGCCCTTATCAGCCATCAATTTACAGTAAGTGCAAAAATAATAAATATTTATATTTATTTTCCTCCGACGGCAAGAGATTGATGTAGTCTTCAATAATTTTGGAATATCAATGCGAAGGTGGCTAGGAAAATTCTTCAACCGGGGAAGCGCCAAGGAAGCAGCCGACACTTCCCCCGTGGCCGACTTCGCAATCCTTTCTTACAAGGCACCGAAATTCAATGCTGAGCCGCTTGAGCCTCGACTGCTTCTTTCGGCGGATACTTTTCTGGTCAATGATCTATTATTAAGTTCTTACCAGGATGATCTTTACGAGAAACCCGCTATCGTTGTAGAACTTGATAATGAATATACTCTGGATGAGCATTCTGAACCTATTGAGGAATTGACCACTCCCGCCGAACCTGTCTTTGCGCTGCCGGAAAACGCCCTAGATGAGAATGATTTATATGAAAACGATGATAAAAAATCCCCTCCGGCAGATGACGATTTCGCGTCAAAGTTAAACATATCAGAGCCTGATATTTTACCTTCAAATACGACCGGTGTCTCAGAAGATAACGCATTTGAGACAGTGGATTTTAGTTATGTAAATTCCGATACCGAAAAACTGACTGAAATGCTTCTGGCGGCAAATCCGCCGCCGCTGTCGGATTCGTACGGTTTACCCAGAATAATCAGACCCGGCAATTCGCCCGGGATAGTGAACGTTGCCGAGTTTAATCAGGGGCCTGATGATATCTTAGAGATCGAGATCGGAGGGTATAGCCCCGGTCCGGGCGATCCGGTTATAGATGACGGCTACGACCAGATCAATGTTTCCGGGGAGGCGGCCCTGGATGGGACGCTTAAAATTGTTCTGATTAACGATTTTGTCCCATCTCTTAATGATACATTTGATTTTGTCACCTTTGGCACGCTTTCCGGTGCTTTTGCCGAGGTAACCGGCCCGTTTGGATTTGGGGCGGGCAATCTCTATTTTAAGGTGGTGGAGCAAAGTGATCGTCTGCAGCTGGTAGCGGCGGAGATTCCCAGCGGGGAGGATCTTCATACCACTACGGCGGCCACAGAGCGGATGGAGCAGGCGATTGGCGATCTGGCCGACCACGCGGATCAGTTGCTCGGCGACCTGGTGCAGGGGAATTCCGAACTTACCGCAGAGACTATTCCAGGCACCAACGTCAGTCTTGACGACCTGTTCGACCTCACAAACTACCTGAATATCGGCCCTGCCCTTGACGGGTACCTGGCGCCGATTCAGGTTTTGGGAAGTGAAGTCGAATTCGACATTGATGAATTTCTGAATTATCTGCGGGGGAACTGGCTTGACGATCTTTTGGGCGGGGAGGCCTATGATATAGCCTTTTCTGATCAGCAGTTTATCGGCGATTATGACTGGATCAGCGGCATAAAAGTGGAATTTTCGGGATCTGCCAGCTATAGCAAGCAGATCCCTGTGGGCATCAGCGAGGCGGTTGAAGGTATTGGGCCGGCATATACGGAT
>LJUC01000037.1 GCA_001303695.1 Phycisphaerae bacterium SM23_30 | reverse complement strand
CCGAGGCCTCCGTCGCCGACCCTGGTATTGCCGCTGAGCCGGACGTAATTCGATGCCTTTTCGGGGATCAATTTACAGACAATGAACATTTCGGAGAGGTCGATCTGTTTACCCTGGGTTCTGATCACCTCCGATTCCAGCATGGATATAGTGGAATAGCACCAGCAGGTGCCGCCGACCTGACGTTTGACAGAGGTGCGTTCGAGTTCCTTGTCGATGGTGAATTTGTAACCTTCCTCCTGGGCGGCAGCCAGCAGGGGGATGCCAAGAACAAAGAATAATGCCCAAGTCAACTTTAGAGATTTGTTTTTCATTGAGACGCTCCTTTCCATAAGTTCCGAGAAGATATAAAATTATGACTCTCAGGCTCCACCGCCTGAAAAGGTATTATATACGTAAATCAATAGAAATAAAGGGAAAAATTCATTGATTCAGCGGAAGAGGAAGCCTTTTTTGAGGGGGTCTTGGGGGTCGAAGAAGAAGCGGTTTTGGCCGATGATGGAGGCGGCGCCGGTGACCTGGGGGATGACGGCGGGGTAGGGTCCAAAGGTGGTGGTTTCGACTACTCGAGCGGTAAAACAGGTCCCCAGGATGCTCTCCACGGTAAAGGGTTCTCCGAGGTTCAGTTCGCCTTTGGCGTAATGGAGGGCGGCGCGGGCGGAGACGCCGGTGCCGGTGGGGGAGCGGTCGAGTTCGCCTTCGGCGAAGATACAGACGTTACGGCTGTGGTTTTGGGGATCGGCAGGAGGTCCGATGAATATGGTGCCATAGAGGAAGCTTAGATCGTCCTCAAAGGGGTGTTTAATTTCGCTGTTTTGCATGACGGCGTATTTGATGCGTCGGCCCCAATCAATTAGCTGTTGATAATCTTTGGGTTCAAGGCCGATGTTGAGTTCTGCGGCGCTGCAGAAGGCATAAAAGGCCCCGCCGAAGGCAACGTCGTATTTAACCAGGCCTATGCCGGGCACATCGACAGTTTGATCGAGTTTATAAACAAAGGAGGGGACATTTAAGAAGGAGACATGACTAACCTTTTCGTTTTGGTGATAGGCAGTGGCGATGATTCTGCCGGCGGGGGCGTCGATATGGAGGACGGAATGATCGCCTTTTTTGGGGATCATGCCGGTTTCGAGGGCTATCGTAGCCAGGGCAATGATGGCATGACCGCACATGGTGCTATAGCCCTGGTTGTGCATGAAAATCACTCCGAAGTCTCCGTCGGGGGTTTGGGGCTTGGTGATGATGGCGCCGTACATATCGGCATGACCCCGGGGCTCAAACATGAGTCCGGTGCGGAGGTGGTCGAGGTTTTCGCGGAGGTAACGGCGTTTTTGCAGGATGGTTTTTCCGGGGATGTCGGGCAGGCCGGAGGTGATGAGGCGGAGGGGTTCGCCGGCGGCGTGGGCGTCGAGGGTGGTGATGGTGAGCCATTCTCTGGGAGGTTTCCAGTCATTTAACATTTTGGCGGTCCTTATACTAACGCGCCTCACAGGACATGCTCAGGGGATTTACAATTCGATTTCTTCACCGAGTTCTTTTTCGAGGGCTTTTTCGTAGATCAGTTGCGATACGCAGACGTCGAAGAGGGCCATGCCGACGGATTTGAAGAGGGTGGTTTCATTTTTGATGAGGTCGAGGCCTCTTTTTTCGATTAAAACCCGGCCGAGGGTGCGGACCTGCTCTTTTTTGATCCATTGTTGTTTCAAGGGTTCGATGAGGTCGCCGGATTCGGCGAGGGCGTGTTCGGAGTCGATATAGACGCGGCGGAGCTGTTTGAAGAGGGCCTGGGGGAACTCGCGCATATTGGGGCGGTAAGAGCCGATGCCGACAAAATGTTTTCTGGCTAATAATTTTTCCTTATTGGGCAGGACGGGCATATGGGAATTGGTGGTGGTGACGACGATGTGTGATTGCTCCAGCAGTTGATCGATGCTGTCGGCCTGATGCAGATTGACTTTGGGCAATTTTGAGGCGAGTTTTTCCCGGCAAAAGCTGACGCTGTATGCGTTCAGATCAAAGAGGTAGATGTCGGTGATTTTTCGGGTGCGGCAGGCAAAAAGGGCCTGGTGGAATCCCTGCACGCCGGTGCCGACGATGCCGACGGCGGTGGCGGATTCAGGTGCCAGGTGGCGGATACTGACGCCGCCGACGGCGCCGGTTCTAAGGGCGGTGAGGGTTGAGCCGTTCATCAAGGCCAGAGGTTGTCCGGTTTGGGGGTCGTTCAGGACCATAATGCCGAATAAGGCGGGCAGTTCTTTTTGGGCGTTGCGGGGGAAGATGCTGACCAGCTTGGCGCCGAAGCTTTTGGGGGTAAAACAGGGCATGAGCAGCAGGGTATTACCCTGATACTCAACGTGGGTTCTGAGGGGCATATGATACTCTCTGGTTTCGTAGAGCCGCAGGGCCGCTTCCACTTCGTCCATGATTTCATCTAAAGAGACCGCTTCGAGGATATCTTTTTGGGTTAAACATATCATGATAGAAACCTCACATTTAGATTCATCGCGGTGTTCAGCATAATATAATCGTATAATTTCATGGCTTAATATAAATCAAAAGGGGAGATGTAGTCGCCGTGATTTTGGCGGGCGGTTTGGAGGCGTTGGCGGACCTGGTTGAAGGCGTCAAAGAGGATGGCAGGGGTATCGGAGACCTGTTCTTGATAGATTTTTTCGATGCGGTCGAATTTGGCCTTTAGTTCGGGGATGCGAATGGTAAATTGATTTATGTAGTCCTGTTGGGTGTAGGATTTGTTTAATTTTTCTTTGAAGAGAGGGGTTAAATCTTCATACTGGGGGATGAAACCGGTGGGGGTTTTGAGGGCTTCGACGTCACCATTGACGCGGAGTTCGGCCCAGAGGATCCAGACGAGCTTGTCCATCATGCCGTTGAGGTATTTGCCGTTTTTGTCCTTGAGGAAGTAGTTAACGGAGAAGACGGCGGGCGGATCGACGACGCCGTCGGCAAAATCGAGGTTATTTTGGATGTAGCGGCCCAGAGGGATGGAGACAAAGTCAAGGTTGGACATGAGGTTGAATTTTCGGACGCCTTCGGCGCCGAGGGTGGCGGCGGTGGTTTCGGATTCAAGGGTGGCGCCTTTTATGATGATGCCTTCGCTCCAGTTGTAGGCCTGTTCGACGGGGACGCAGGTGTCTGAGTCGCGGCCGCCGTAGATAAGGCCGCCGACGGGGACGCCGTCGGGATCGTCCATGTTGGGGTCCATATTATCGAGGTCCTTAATGTGCAGGCAATAACGGGCGTTTTTGTGGGAAACGGGGATTTCGCTGCCGGCGGCGTCTTTATCGCCTTTTTTCCATTTTCCGGAATGATTAATCCCCGCGGCGGGGTATTCGCAGCCCATACCGAGCCAGAAAGGTTTTAAGTTGCTGTCATACAAGACATTAGAGAAGATAACTTCACAGGATTTGGTAAGGGCCTGGTAAATGAGGGGATCGTCGGTGGGATTGACATCCTGAATAATGCCGAAGATGCCTTTTTCGACGTTTACGGTGCGGACCTGGCCGTTGATTTTACGGAAGTAGGCGATGTCGTCGCCGACGATGGTCTGACCGGGCAGCATGGAGGTGGAGGTTTTGCCGCAGGCCGAGGGGAAGGCCCCGGTAAAATACGTAATGCGATCATTCGGCCCGCGGGCGCCCATAACAAACATGTGTTCGGCGAGCCAATTTTCCTGATCGGCACGGTTGATGCCCAGGCGGAGGGCGAGTTTTTTCAGACCGACGGTATTGCCGGCGTATTGGGTGTTGACGCTGTAAACGAGTTCTTCTTCGAGGTCGATATAGACGCGTCGTTTTTCGATATCGACGCTGACGGCGTTTTCCAGTCTGCCCTCGCTGTGGAGGAAGCGGAAGAATTTGGGAGAGGCCCCGGCGCGTTTGAATTCTTCATAGCCGGAGCGGTAAAGGATGATCTCACTGTGGGCGACATAGGGGGAATCGGTGATCTGCACGCAGGGGATGGAGAAGATGGAATGGGTGGGCCCCAGGCAGAAGAAGCAAAGCAGCAGTTCCCGGCCGGCCATAATACCATTAAAGAAAGAACGGATTTCTTTAACGCCGGTTTCTTTGTCGATACTGTTTAGCTGGGCGCCGAGATCGGAATCGTCGGGCAGGAGGAATTTGGTCCTTTCCTTGTCGCGGGCCTGATCGTAATAACCGTCGAAATGGCAGGCCGTTTGCGATCGCCAATTGACGGATATAATCGTGGTCGGCCGGATCATCGGTGCAGACAAAAACCGAGGCCGGCCGGGTGAGTTCGACGGCATCGGCGACGAACCGGTGCATTTTAGGGTTTTCCAGGGCCATAAGCTTTTGGAAATTATCCGGGGTGAGCTTTTGCTTTAAGAAATCTACGGCATTATCCATTATAATAGGGACCTCCATGACATAACATAAGTTTGGTGTTGCCTTTGATGCGAGGCTAGGTTAATATGGGCGGGCGAGATAAAACTAATTCTCATCAGGATTTAGCACCTTTACTTTCGGTTACTAAACCGGAAATAAATAATGTTATAAAAATTTATTGACGTGGTCAACACATTTTACGCGGAGTTGATAATATTTGCGTGGCCGGAAGCCGGGAAAGGAGAAGATGCGAAATGGCGATAAAAGGTGAAAAATCAAGGGCCGGCCTGGGCCGAAAGCTGCGGATGGGAATGGTGGGGGGCGGCCCGGGGGCGTTTATCGGTGAAGTGCACCGTAAGGCGGCCCGGATGGACGGTCAAGTGGAATTAGCGGCCGGGGCATTCGATATTAAGCCGTACAGATCGAAGCAGATGGGGCGGGTACTGTGTCTGGATCGGCGGCGGGTGTATAATGATTATCAGCAGATGATAGAGAAGGAGGCGTCGCTGCCGGCGGCGGAGCGGATTGATTTTGTCTCGATTACCACACCTAACAACTGGCATTTTCCCATAGCGCGAGATTTTCTCAAGGCGGGATTTCATGTGATGTGTGAAAAGCCCATAACCTTGACGCTAAGAGAGGCGAAAGAGCTGCAAAAGATAGTCCGACAAACGCGGAAGGTGTTCGGTTTGATGCATACCTATACGGGTTATCCGATGGTGAAGCTGGGGCGGGATATGGTGCGGCAGGGGGATTTGGGGCGAATTTTGAAGATTGTGGTGCAGTATCCGCAGGGTTGGCTGATACATCCGATAGAGCGGCAGGGCCAACCCCAGGCGGTATGGCGGACGGATCCGAAGCAGAGCGGTTCGGCGGGCTGTATCGGGGATATCGGTTCCCATGCGGAGAACTTAGCGGAATATATCAGCGGTTTACAGATTCGGGAGATTTGTGCCGACATTACCACATTTGTCAAGGGTCGGCGGCTGGACGACGACGGCAACTGTCTGCTGCGGTTCAATAAAGGGGCAAAGGGGCTGCTGCATTCGAGTCAGATTTCCATTGGTGAAGAGAACAATCTGGCGATTTGGGTATATGGGGATAAAAGGAGCCTGGAATGGCACCAGGAGCACCCGAATTATCTTTATGTGCGAGAGATTGATGGTCCGGTGCAGGTGTGGCGGCGGGGCAATGACTATGTGGCGGCCAAGAGTCCGGCGGCGGGCCGGGCGACGCGGATACCGTTTGGGCATCCGGAGGCGTATATTGAGGCGTTTGCCAATATATATGGTAACTTTACCGATACGATCCGGGCCCGTATTTTGAGACGCAAGCCGACGGAACTGGAACTGGACTTTCCCAAAGCGGAGGACGGGGTGCGGGGGATGGCGTTTATCGAGACGGTGGTGGCCAGCAGTAAGTCGAAGCGGAAATGGATGAAGATGAAATCGTAGCGGAGAAGGATATTAGAATGATTGGGCGGGGCGAGGGCCGCCCTACATAACCGACAATCTAAAACAGACAACAGAAAACAAAAGAGTCAAAAGTTAAAAGTCAAGAGGAGGAATAAGGAATAAAACAAGAAGATAACAAAAAGAGAAATTTGATATTAATTTATACATGTCAAGGAAAGGAAGAGTTATGGCCAGGCCAGTGACATTGTTTACGGGACAGTGGGCGGATTTGCCGTTGGAAGAACTTTGTGAGAAAGTGGGGGAATTTGGTTATGACGGGTTGGAGCTGGCGTGCTGGGGGGGGCATCTGGACGTTTTTAAGGGGGCGGAAGATAAGAAGTACTGCCAGGAGAAGTTGAAGCTGCTGGATAAATACGGTCTGGGTTGTTGGGCGATATCGTCGCATCTGGCGGGACAACTAGTCTGCGATCTGAATAATGACGTCCGCAGCGACGGTTTTGCACCCGGCGAATGTGCCGGGGATGCGGAGAAAAAGCGGTCCTGGGGGGTGGCGGCGATAAAGAACGCCGCTAAAACTGCGAAAAACCTGGGCATTAAGGTGGTGAACGGTTTTACGGGATCGTCGATCTGGCATCTGTTATATTCGTTTCCGCCGGTCAGTGCCGAGATGATCGAGGAAGGTTTTCAGTACTTTGCCGGCATGTGGAACCCGATTCTGGATGTGTTTGACGAATGCGAGGTTAGATTCGCGCTGGAGGTGCATCCGACGGAGATTGCGTTTGATTTAATTACGGCCCGGCGGGCGCTGGAGGCGATCGGCAGGCGGGAGGCATTTGGTTTCAATTTTGATCCCAGTCATCTGCACTGGCAGATGGTGGACCCGGTGAAATTTATCGAGGAATTCGGGGACCGAATTTACCATGTGCATATGAAGGATGCCATTGTGACTTTGGACGGGGTCAGCGGGATATTATCGAGCCATCTGGATTTCGGCAAACCGGGTCGGGGGTGGGATTTCCGCTCATTGGGCCGGGGGGGGGTGGATTTTGAGGAGATTATCCGGGCGCTTAATGGGATTAACTATCAGGGGCCGTTGAGCGTGGAATGGGAAGATTCCGGCATGGACCGCGAACACGGGGCGCGAGAGGCCTGTGAGTTTGTCAGGGATCTGGATTTTGAACCTTCGCAAATAGCGTTTGATGATGCCTTTGGCGAATAATTGCGATGCGCATGAAACTTGATCGTATAGGAATTTGTATTTGTGGATAACTTAAACAGCCCCTCATGTAAAATGAGGGGGTAAATCTTAACTAATTTCGCATACGCAGGTTACCCCCCGATTTTACATCGGGGGCTAATAAAAAGTCCCGCCGCAGGCGGTTAAGTTCAGATTTATTCGATAGGAAGGCATGCCCGCGGTCTGCGAGGGCATGCCATCCAACTATAACGCTTTTTAGTGAATGACCGATGTTTTTACTTGGTTTTGATGTAGGCAGCTCATCCATAAAGGCGGCGCTGTTGGAGGCGGAGACGCAAGAGGCGGTCGCTTCCGCGGCGGCGCCGGCCCAGGAGATGCCGATGAAGGCGGCCCGACCGGGCTGGGCGGAGCAGGATCCGGAGCTTTGGTGGCAGAATGTGAAAAGCGCCACCGGGCAAATCATCCGGGCCTCGAAGGTCGATCCCGACGATATTGCAGCGGTGGGCATATCTTACCAGATGCATGGGCTGGTGGTGGTGGGTAAGGATAAACAAGTGCTCAGACCTGCAATCATCTGGTGCGACAGCCGGGCGGTAGAGATCGGCAATAAGGCGTCGGAAGCCATCGGACCTTCTATTTGCCTGGAACGGCTGCTCAATTCGCCGGGTAATTTCACCGCCTCGAAACTGAAATGGGTGCAGGAAAATGAGCCGGAAATTTACCGCAGGATTTATAAGGCCATGCTGCCCGGTGATTATATAGCGATGAGGATGTCTGACACTATTGTTACCACGCCGTCGGGTCTTTCGGAGGGGATTATGTGGGATTTTCAAAAGCAGGGATTGGCGGACCTGGTGCTGGATCATTATGGCATTGATACGGATCTGCTTCCGGAGGCGGCGCCTACTTTTTCTGTTCAGGGAGAGCTGACAAAACAAGCAGCGGAGGAGCTGGGTCTAAGGGCGGGAACGAAGATAGCCTATCGGGCCGGGGATCAACCTAATAATGCCTTTTCGCTTAACGTACTAAATCCGGGAGAAATAGCGGCGACGGCGGGCACCTCCGGGGTGGTTTACGGCGTGGGCGATCAGCCTAAGTATGATTTTCTTTCGCGAGTCAACACTTTTGTGCACGTTAACAGCGTTGTTGCCGAACCCCGATATGGGGTGCTTTTATGTCTGAATGGAACGGGCATTCTTAACAGCTGGCTCAAACATAACGCAGCCGAGGGCATGAATTATGAACAGATAAACGAATTGGCGGCCCAGGCGCCGGCGGGCGGTGAGGGATTGTTCGTTTTTCCTTACGGCAACGGGGCCGAGAGGACGCTGGGAAACCGGGATATCGGGGCGATGATTTACGGATTAAATTTCAATACGCACGGCAAAGCACACCTTCTGCGGGCGGGCCAGGAAGGGATTGTTTTTGCTCTAAACTACGGTCTGAAAATAATGCAGGAAATGGGCATTAAGATCGAGACGATTCGCGCGGGCCAGGCCAATATGTTTTTAAGTGCTTTATTCGCTCAGGCGTTTGCGGCGGTCACCGGGGCGGCGGTGGAGCTTTACAATACCGACGGGGCCCAGGGCGCGGCCCGAGGGGCGGGGGGTGGGGGAGGAGTTTATAAAAGAATTCAGCAGGCCTTTGAGCGTTTACGCTGCACCCGAGTAATCGAGCCGCAAAAACCTATTCGGGAAGCTTATCAAGATGTTTACTACAAATGGCAGAACATATTAAACACATGGATGGAAAGGAAAAGATGATTATGAAGAAGAGCGAATTTGCATGTTTAACCATGATGTTGGCGGGGGTATTTTCCGGAGTATTATGGGGTCAGAATCGAGTATCGATTTTGTCGGAAGAAGCCATCCGTGCGTTAAACAATGAGATATCGGGCGAACGGGCTCAGGATTATATAAGAAATATCGCCCACCATAAAAGGGACCAGGCCAGCGACGAATATCATAAAGCCGCGGAATGGGTCGTCGAACAGTTGCAAAAGTTCGGTTTGAGCGAGGTGCACATCGAAAAATACCCGGCCGACGATGATATATATTATTACATGCATAAAGCCCGCCGCGGCTGGGATGCGGAATTCGCCGAGTTATGGATTATCGAACCCCGGCAAGAAAAACTCACCAGTTACGCCGACATACCGGTATCCCTAGCGAACCGCAGCCAGAGTTGCCATGTCACCGGCGAACTTATCTACGTAGGTAACGGCACCCGTGGGGAAGATTATGCCGGTCTCGACGTGAAAGGCAAGATTGTATTGGCTGAGGGTTCCGGCGACGCGGTGGCACAATGGGCGGTGGACCGTTTGGGAGCTTTGGGGGCGGTAACTATTAATCAGCGTTTTGCCCATGAGGAACCGGATAATGTCAGCCGCATGAGAATATTCACCGAAACACCCACCTTTGTTTTCGGCCTCTCCCATCGCCGGGGCGAAGCCCTAAAAGCGCGTCTCCTCCGCGGCGAGAATATTATCGTCAAAGCCGACGTGCAAGCCACCATTCATCCCGGCCATTATGAAAATGTTATTGCCACCATTTACGGGGCTGATCTGGCCGCCGAAGAAATTCTCCTGACGGCTCATCTTTGCCATTACAAACCGGGCGCCAATGATAACGCCAGCGGCAGCGCCTGTCTGATGGAGATGGGCCGGGCCCTAAAAAGATTGATTGATGAGGGTAAAATTAAGCGCCCCCAACGAACTATTCGTTTTTTATGGGTGCCGGAGATGAGCGGCAGCATCGCTTACGCAGCTACTCACCCCGAGATTGTGGACCGAATGATCGCCGGGATTAATTTCGACATGGTGGGCCAATATCTTAACGACAACAATTCCACCTTTTTCCTGCACTGCACGCCCCATTCACAGCCCCACTACATCAATGATATCCTGGCCAACCTGGTCGAATTCGTTGCCGCCCACAACGTGGAGCCCCTTACCAGCGGCGGGGAGTCTTTTCCGGTCTTGTCTTTTTCCGGCAGCCGCGACGCTTTTCGTTATCGCATCGCCGGTTACACCGGCGGCAGCGACCAATACATCTTCAACGACGGGCTGCTCGACGTGCCGTCGGCGTTTTTCCTCATCTGGCCCGACCGCTATTATCACACCAGCGGCGACAAACCCGAAATCTGCGATCCCACCCAACTTAAAAGAACCAGCTTTCTGGGCGCTGCCGCCGTGGTTTATCTTATGGATGACTGTCCCCATAAGGCCCGCCGCCTGGCCGGGGAGGTATATACCCGGACCGCCTCTAGGATCACCTTGGAGGTTAAAAGAGCTTTTGATTTTATCAATCAATCAGATGGTGAGGACCTGCATGAAAACTACAAAGAAGCCGTAAACTTCATTGAACAGGCCTATAAGCGGGAAATTGCCGTACTTTTAAGCCTCAAGAATTACTCCCGCCGAGATGAATCCGGGGATGAATATGTAGATGCTTTAATTCAAAAGATTGCCGCTCAACAAAAAGGCAGCATCCAGGACGTCCTCAATTTTTACCGCATCACCTGCCGGGCCCTAGAGTTATCGCCCCGAAAAATCACGCTCACCACGGCGGAGGAAAAAGCCCAAACTATCGTTCCTCGTCGCAATCCCAAACTGAAAGGCCCCTTGAGCAATGATTTTTTGCAGGAAAGGTTAAAAGGCAAAAATGTCCGTACGGATCTGCCCATCAACCGTATGGATAGCCGCATAACCTATGAAATATTGAATTTTATTGACGGCAAAAAAAGTGTTCTAGATATCCGAAACGCCGTCAGTGCCGAATTTGAACCGGTTCGGCTGGAGTGGGTTATTGATTATCTGGAGTTATTGGAAAAAGCCGGTATTGTGAAAATGTAAATCCGGGGCGGTTTAATGCCGCCGTTAAAAATAGTAAATTCTGTGAAAGATTTTAAGATTAACAGGGAGAGAAATTATGGCCAGGATACTCATTATCTATTACAGTCGTGGGGGCAATACCCGTCAGATGGCGCAGTACGTGGAGAGCGGCGTGAAAGGAGTTGAGCAGGCGGAGGTTGTCTGCTTACCTGTGGATAAGGTCGAGGCGAAGGACTTGTTGGATTACGACGGTATTATTATGGGGTCACCGGTTTATTACGGGACGATGGCGGCGGAGATGAAAAATCTTATCGATGAGAGCGTGTCTTATCACGGCAAACTGGCCGGCAAGGTGGGCGGCGCCTTTGCCAGCAGCGCCAACGTGGGCGGCGGCAACGAAACCACGGTGATGGATTTGATCAAGGTGGAGTTGATTCACGGCATGATTGTGCCGGGCAGCGCCGAGGGGGACCATTACGGTCCGGTGTCGATCGGCAAGCCCGACGAGCGGGCCCGGGCCGAGTGTCGTCGATTGGGAAAGATAGTGGCGGAATTGACGGTCAAACTTTTCGGTTAAGCGGTAGGGGCAGTGAATTTTTTTTGTGATATATCAGTTTTCTTTTTTCCCTTAGCGGGAAAGGTAATATGAAAGGTGCTGCCGCGGCCCAACTGCGAATGGGCCCGGATGCATCCGCCGTGCAGCTCCACAATTTTTCGGGCGATGGCAAGTCCGATGCCGCTGCCGGAGTATGGATCTTCGTCCGGCCGCCGATAAAAAATATCAAAGATTTTTTCTAATTCCGATGAATCCATTCCCCGGCCGTTGTCGGTGACGGTGATTTCATATTCATGTTCTCTATCATCGCAATCTATGTGTACCTCAGGAGAAACGGATCGAGAGAATTGAAGGGCGTTATCAATAAGATTCTCAAATAACTTTTGCAAATGGATTTGGTTGCCGGGGATGGCAGGGAGAGAGGCAATTTCCACTTTAGCGCCGGTTTTGTCGATTTTCTCGTGCAGGGCGTCACAGGCCTTCAGGGCGGACTCTTCGAGGTTTACCATCAGATGAGGTCTGCCGGGGCCGGTTATTTTAGAGTATTCCAGCAAGGCGTCGATTTTCATCTGCATTCGCTGTGCTTGGGTACAGGTTTGTTGGACGAATTCGCGGTGGGGGCCGAGAGATCGATCACGGCGATCTTCGTTAAATATCCGAGACTGGTTTATGATAGCCTGGAGCGGCTCCTGCAAATGCCGGGAGATAACCCGGGCAAACTGCTCCAGGTCGCGATTACTTCGTTCCAGGTCGGCGGCGAAAATTCTTATTTCCTCTTCAATTTGGCGCCGTTCGGTGATGTCACGGACGGTTACGACTCTGACCTTCCGCCCTTGATATTCCAGAGAGTGGGCCCAGACCTGAATATCAAAGGTAGAACCGTCTTTTTTCAATCCGACCAGGTCATAAGGTTCGGTGGTTTCCTTATGAATGTTTTCCGTGACCAACTCCCGAAATTCCGGGGTTACGAAGTCGCGGCAGTCTTTGCCGATAATTTCCGGTATTTCATAGCCGAACATCCTACCCAAGGCGGAGTTGCCGTCTAAGATTCTGCCTTTTTCGTGGATGAGAATCCCTTCGAAGGCCGCTTCCGACAGCAACTGAAAGCGCTCCTGACTTTGGCGTAAGTTTTGTTCGGCCCATTTTTGCTCGCTGATGTCTTCCATCATATTAATAATATAGTTTGGTTTGCCCGTTTCGTTGCGAACCAGAGAAGCCGTCAGGCGCACCCAGACGATGCCTTCATCTTTGCGGAGGTAGCGGGTCTCAATCTGATAGTAGTCGCATTTGCCCTGAGTCAAGTCATCAAAAATCTGCGCACAGGCTTGTAGATCTTCCGGGTGGGTAAACTCGGGGAACACTTTTTGGCGCAGTTCCGTTCGGCTGTAGCCGAGCATTTTTTGCAAACTCTGATTGCTTTCCAGGGCGTGCCCGCCCAGATCGATCAGGGCCATGCCGATAGCGGCTCCCTGAAAGATGGCGCGCAAGCGGGCCTCGCGCTCCCGCAGGGCCTGTTCACTCACGCGAAGTTGCTGATTGGTTAATCTTAATTCCTCCTCTTTCCATTTGCGCTCGCTGATGTCTCGTACCACCATCAGGATGTTTTTTTGTCCTTTAAAAGTGAACACGGTGCTTCTGATTTCCACATCGACGGTGGTGCCGTCTTTTTGCACGGCCATTGATTCGGCCTGAAAATCGCCCTTGGACCGAAGATCCATAGTAAATTGTTCGTATTGGTAATGATAATCAGGATGGATTAACTTCTTGACGGGGAGGTTTATTAGTTCTTCGAGGGAATAATCGTAAATTTTACAGGATTGGGGATTGGCATCGACAATTTTCCCGTTAAAATCCACCACAAAGACGGCGTCCAGGCTGGAGTTAAAAACGCCGCGGTATTGGGCCTCACTCTCCATGAGAGCTTTTTCCGCCGCGCGCAACTGGCTTTCGCGCTCCACTTGCTCCAGCACCTGAGTAATCACGGAAGGCAGCAATTCCAGAAACCCACCATCCTTAATAATATAATCACGGGCTCCGCCTTTCATTATCTCTACGGCCAGTTTTTCGTCGCCTTGTCCGGTGACGAGGATGAAGGGTATAGCATTATTTCTTTCTGTTAGAGTTTTGATGACTTGCCTGCCGGTCATGTCCGGCAATTTGAAATCCAGCAGCATCAGATCGGCCTGATTATGGCTGAGCCAATCAATAGCATCGGCGCCGCGACAGGCGCCGCTAGTACGAAATCCTTCGCGCTGCAAGAGCTTCTGGATGAGAGTGGAAAGCCCGCTGTCGTCATCTACAACTAAAATAGTATATGAATCGGCTGGTCGATCCATTATGTCTCCCCGCAAATTTGAAGCGGTCTTGATTTTTTTGATTTTTTCACAGCCGCCCTGCGTGAATAAGTTTTATAGTTTTTGTCTAGTTTCCTTTGGTCGGCAGGGATACCCAGAATTCGCTTCCTTCGGAAAGCTTCGATTCGACCCATATTTTTCCGTTATGTCGATTAATAATTCGGCGGGCGATGGTAAGGCCGAGCCCTTCTCCGAGCGGTTTGGTAGTTTGATCAAGGCGGTAGAACAACTCGAAAATCATTTCTTTTTGTTCCGGGGCGATACCGACGCCGTTATCCTTAACGCAGTAAAGCGCGCGACCGCCGGGTTCGATGCGTCCGGAGATGTTTATAACGCCCGGTCGATTTTTATCGAGATATTTCAGCGCGTTATCAAGCAGATTGGAAAACACTTGATTGATCTGATTTTCATCACCGAGACAGGCGGGTAAATTTCCCACCTCCAGAGCGGCGCCTGCTTGTTTTATTTGAAACTCCATGGACTCGATAATTTGCGCCATCATCTTATTCATATCCAACAGTTCGACCGTCAGCACCGTCTGTCCCAAACGTGAGAGCTGTAAAATGCCCGCCAACAACTTATCCATTTTATCGACTCCCGCCTGGATATACTGAAGGGCTTGGGGAATTTCTTTTTCCAGCAGGGCGGTCATTTTCGGCGCAGGAGGTTTTTCCTGGCTGCCGGCAGACAGGATCGAACGCAGGGCGGTGCAGGCCTCGGTGAGTTCTGTGCTGAATCCTTTGATATTCAACAAAGGCGAACGGAAATCGTGGCTGGTGGCGTATATGATCGATTCCAATTCCCGGTTTTTCTCCGCCAATTCTCGGTTAAGCTTTTCCACGGCTTCTTCGGCCCGTTGGCGTTCAAAGATGCCGGTTTCCAGTTGCTCGTTGGCCTTTTTAAGTTCCGCGGTACGTTGCTGCACCAATCGTTCGATCCGGGATAGTTGGCCGATGCTGGCGATGCAGTAGGCCGTTACCAGAGCGGTAACCATAAGGCCCAGCACCAACACTCCCCAGGGATGCCAGGTTCTATGCTGGTTGATGTACGCATCAGAGGCTTTGCATATTATGTCCCATCTCCGACCGAAGAAGTCCAGAGTCTGCTCATAGGTTAAAAATTCGGCGGATAATTTCTCCGGGGGCAGGGGAGAAGGTTCCTCCAACATCTCTGCAAGCGCTTCTTCCGGTGTTATATTACTGAGAACTTCTGTTTGTTCGAAGCTTTGGGTGCGGTAATCATACGTAGTACGCTGGTTTAGATACTTGGAGTAATTGCTGATAGAAATATCAATTTCTTGTTTCTCAAGATACTCGAGTGCCGTAACGATAATATCATTTATGCGATAAATTCCAAAAACAAATCCTTTAAGGTTTCCTCTTCGTTGTTGAACGTTTGTCAGCGGAGTATCAGTTTTATTATAGATGGGTTGATAAAAATAAACGCCATACGTAGCGCCTAGTGCGGCACCAAGCTGTACCCAGTTGGTAGCTGTGATCTTGCCGGTATCGCGGGCGTGGTTTAACAATCCCGACATGACCTGGCCGAGCGAGGATAGATCGTAACCCAGGATTCTTTCTCTACCCTCAAAGGGTTCGAGAAACTCAACAGGGTAATATTCCTCTTTTTCGGGAGCCGGGAGTCGCTGGTTTGGTTCCGGGATATGATAGATTTTATAGTTTGGCATGGGCCTTGTTGCTTCAAATTGCTTTCGCACTGCCGCCGACACGCGCGGCGCCCAACCCACAATCTGAAAACTGTTAAGATTCTCCATGCCCAGATCGACAAACTCCTTAAACTCTCCTTGTTCGACCTTTTCAGAACCCTTATAGAAAGCCTTAAGATAATCCAAAAATTGCAGGTTTTGCTTCATTTCCTGGTTGATGGCGCTGACGCGTTCTATAGCCGCCCCCGTGAAAGCTTTTTGCATTTCCTGGGTTTCATCCTGCCAGACGGCGGTGAACGCCAACAAAGACAGTGTCAATCCGACGATTAACGACACCGCCACCGGCACATACATCCATATCGATATAGCGGGGTCGGGGAGCGATACGAATGCCTGTTTGTGGTCAGCCATATAAGCCATATAAGTTTTACCTATCCAAACTAGAAAGACCGTTGTCTATATTCAAATATTATGTTGACCAAGGATGTTGGCAAAACTGCCTAAATATAAAATTACAAACGACGAAAGAATATTAACCTTTCCACAAAAATATTCCTGATTCGATAAGAATCACCTAAATTATTACAGAAAAAACACTTATCACATAACTTGACTATTATATTATACCCATTTTGCAACAAATGGTAGTAGAAAAAAAGCAAAAAAATTTGAAAAAAGATCAAACCGTAACAAAACGGTAACATTAGTCTGCATAATGACCTACGACAAAATAGGCCATTTTTGTTACGCAATTTTGTTAAGTAAAGCACATTATGAAAAGACTGACAATGACCGCCCTGATTTGTTTTTTGGTACTACCACTGCTTTGCGCCAGCGCCCAGACACCTCCCCATACGCCCTATTGGGATTTTGGAGGGGGAATTTGGGAAAAATTAAATCATTCGTAAACCAAGGAGAAAAGTTGAGTTAAGGTAATCCGACCGAGAGATTTCAAACCTGCGACCTGCGGATTAGAAGCTCTTTTTGCCGACGAGGGGGGGCGAAAAAAATGAAAAAAACTTAAAAAGGATCAAGCCGTAACAAAACCGTAACATACATTGCCGATAATGAGTTGAGTAAGTTAGGTTGTTTTAGTTACAATTACATTAATTCGATGAAAGGAGAAGCGGCCATGTCCAGGTTTAATTGGATAGTTATATTATTACTCGTGATTGGATTGGGTATTAGTTCACCGGCCTGGGGCCAGTCGGCGGGGGTGAAACTAAAGGAAGGGATTTATCAGGAGACGACCGGCAATCTGGAGGGGGCGATGACGATTTATCAGAAGATTATCGACGATGACGAGGCGACGACTTTCTATGCCGCCACCGCCATGTATCGGCTGGGCATGTGTCAGTTAAAGGCAGGCAACAAGGAAAAAGCCGCGGCCACCTTTGAGCAGATTATTGCCAAGTATCCATCCGAGAGTGTGGTGGTAGAGAGAGCTAAAGAAGAGCTGGCAAAGATTAATTACAATTCTGAAATACCTGAAGATGCCATCATCGCTTCGCCGGAAAATTTGCAGGAATTGATTGATGCCGCCCAGCCCGGCGATACGATTATACTCACGCCCGGTCTTTATACCGAGCCGGTGATTATCACCAAGCCCCTTACCATGAGGGGCCAGTCGCGAACGGATTGTGTTTTTGAAGTGACGACAAAAATAGATCAACCGGCGATATTCATAAATACTATCGGCCCAGGCAAAGCCAAGCTGGAAAATCTGACCATTAAGTGGGGGCGGGCCATGATTGTTCCGGAAGCTGAAGCATCAGATTTCATTTCAGGTTTGACTAGAATTATTGGTGGTATGGGTATGGCAGGTCTAGTTAATGATCCTAATTCAACGGTGGATGTGGAAGGACTATTTAATGATCCTAATTCAACGGTGGATATGGTACAGGTACCTGCGATGCCTGCAAGTGCTTCGAACTCTGAATATTATGATTATCGAGGTGCCGTTGGAATAAAAGATGCAATGGTGGAGATCGAGGGCTGTTTCTTTAAGGCTGTGGGGGTAGGCGCGCAGGTTCCCTTAGGGTTGAGCATCAGAGGATTTTCAGATTTGATCATAACCCGCTGCCGTTTGGAAGGATTTAGTTTTAATACGTGTTTTTGGGAAGGAACTAGAGGGAAAGTACAGGATTGCCTGATCATAGATAGCAATCAACGAGGTATAATGATTAGGCCAGGTGCGGAAGTGGAAGTGATCGGGAATGTGATCTGTGATTCAGCCGGTCATGGTGTGAAATGTACAGAGGGGACATTGAGGGCAAAAGATAACCTAATAATTAATAATGGAAGCAGAGGTTTTTACCTGGGTGATGAAATGGCAGCAGGATCCATTATTAATAATATCATCATGGGAAATCCATATGGTATAAGTTCTTTTATGCATTCCATAGTGAGAGTGGAAAATAACGTTATCATGGGATCTGATCTTACGGGAATAGATTTGACTTCTTATGCATCAGAATTATTCATAAAGTTTAATATATTTCAGGGAAATAGAGCAGCCGTATCTTTAAATAATAGTCCGAATGGACTCACTAACAGTACCATATTATACAACACGCTTTGGAATAATACCACTGACTTTGAAAATATTGTTCAAGATATGGAATCGTTTCGAGTAGATCCCGGTTTTGTTGATCCGGACAATGGTTATTTTGCCGTCTCCAATTCTGATTTGATTGCCAATGAGCAGGGCCTGACTGATCCGGAGGTGTTCACGGTATTGTGGATGAGGTGGCTGAATCGGGCCGATGTGAATGAACCCTTTGGCATTAGGTAAGGTAGAATCAAACCGTTGCAGAATCGTAACGAAAGTTCTTTTCGATAATGAGTTGAATAAATGGAAAATTTCAGGTGCAATGTAATAATTCATTGATAAGGAGAAATAGCCATGTTAAGGATAAAAGGAATAGTTTCATTATTATTGGTTGTTTTGTTTTGTGCTGGTTCGTCGGTCTGGGCCCAAACAGTGAGCGTGAAGCTGCAGGAAGGGATTTATCAAGAGACGACCGGTAATCTCCCCGAGGCGATGACCATCTATGCTGAGATTATCGAAAACGGCGATTCGACGGATACCCAAGCCGCGACGGCGATGTTTCGTTTGGGAATGTGTCAACTAATGACCGGCGACAAGGAAAAGGCGGCGGGAACATTTAAGCAGGTTATTACCAGGTACCCCTCAGAAAGTGAAGTGGTGGAAAAAGCCAAGAATCAGTTGGAAAAACTGAATAGCGGGTCAATAGGTAAAGTTATCCAAGTCAGTTTGCTGGAGGATTTGCAGGAGGCTATCGATGTCGCCGAGCCCAATGATACGATTATATTAGGCAAGGGTACTTATACCCAACCGGTGATTATTTCCAAAGGCATTACCCTGAGAGGTGCGTCGCGTACGGATAGTGTCTTTGAAGTAACGGCAGATCAGGCAGCGATTTCGATCAATACTATGGGTAAAGGTAAAACGAAGTTGGAAAATCTCACATTCAAATGGCAACTAGCTTCGAGTAATCCTGGGACTAATGTCCTTGGTGCAGTTACCGTGGTAGATTCGAGAGCAGAAATCGAAGGGTGTTACTTTAAGGCATTGGGAAATACCAAGCGTTGCCCCAAAGCCGTGATGCATTTAGGGAATTCAGAGGTGAATATAATCCGCAGCCGATTCGAGGGATTTGAGCACCCTATATGTTATAACGGTGGAACCCGTGGGACAATACAGGATTGTTTAATCATGGATAGCGGCCATCAAGGTGTATTGCTCCATGCAGGTTCGGAAGTAAATGTGGTCGGGAATGTGATATGTGGTCATAGGTTTCACGGGGTGCGAAGCCTGGGGGGGAAATTGAACGCCAAAGATAATCTGGTTGCTGATAATCAGTATCACACAGGTTTTTATATGATCAATAATACGAGGGGGTCGATTATTAATAATGTCATGACAGGTAATTCTGTGGGTGTGGGTGGTTATGCACAAACCATGATGAATATCGAGAATAATGTTTTCATGGGTAATGACAGCGGAGTATTAATGTATGGTCCATCGTTTACAATAAAGAATAACATTTTTCAAGGGAATAGCAGGGCTTTAAAATTGCATAAATCCCCATTGGGTGAAAATATTATATCAATCAATACGCTTTGGGATAACACTATTGACTTTGAAAATTTTATTGAGGAACCGAATTCGATTCGAGGCGAATCATGTTTTGTTGATGCGGACCATGGTAATTTTGCCCTGACTAATCCTGTTTTTACGGCGTTAAATCAGGGTCTGACTGATCCGGAAATATTTATCGTGCTCTGGAATCGCTGGAAGAATCGCACCGACCCAAATGAACCTTTTGTCATCATTTGGTAAGGTAGAAGTGAGATCCTTCGGCTTCGCCTCAGGATGACATCGAGCGTCGGTCAGTTTGAGTAAAGGATATTGACTCGGGAGGCTGCCGTGGTATAATAAAATAGCTATGAAAACACGGCCTGGTTTTCTCCAGAGCAGCCGTTGATGCGTTGCAAGAGCAGGTTCCCTGATAGACGACCGATGTAAATCAAGCTTCTTCAAGGTCTTATGTTGTTGTATTGAAGAGTAAACACTCGCGATATAGTGATTCCAAATCAATGCGGCTGCTGGTGGTGTTACTGGCGGCCGCAGTAATACTACCCACGGTCTGCCTGCTGTGGTTTATGTCTCGAGCGGTGAAAAACGAGCGATTGGCAGTGCGACAAAGGCTGGTGGTTGTCTATACGCGGCAGGCGGAACAACTGGCCGCGGAGTTCGATGAATTTTATGACAAGCTGGGGCAGGATTATATTCAAGTCGTCCAGCAGCATCCGTTGCAGGAGTCTTTTGGCGATGTACACGGTAAACTAATCCCGAAGTTGACTTCTGATTACCCCGCCCTGGTGGTGTATAATCCGGAGGGACAAGTTATATATCCAGCGCCGGCGGGGTATGATGATCTGCCGCCGGAATTGCCCGGCGCTTTTTACCGCGCCTGGGAGCTGGAGTTTGAGAAGAAAGATTTTGTCGAGGCCATAAAGTCATACAAAAGTCTGGCCGCGGTGACCCACGGTTATGTCCGGGTTCAGGCACTGCTGGCGGCGGCGCGCTGTCGGCGGAAACTGGGTGATAATGACCAAGCCATTGAAATTTGTCGAGCCATCATCGCCGATCCCAATCTAACCTTAACAGCAGCCTCTCGAGCTTCAACCATTAACACCCGGATACTGCTGGTGGAGTTATCTAAAAGCATCGAACCGGATAGTTCTGCCCAAGAATTAAATAATCTGCTGAATCTGACACGGGATTTCACCCTGCCGCTGGAGATGCGTTTATTTATATGGGAAAAATATAAAGACTTTATTTCCCCAGCCAGTATCGCCTCCCAGGTACCAGATGATGTTGAAACTACTGTGGAAAGACAACTTGAGGCGGAGAAATTATCAATTGCCGCCGCCCAGCAATTTGCCGATGTTTCTTTTTTCGAGGATTGGTCTGATAATACTGTCCATTCATTGGATATATCTAAGAAGATGTATGGCATGTTCTCTCGAACCGAAGACCGCCAGTTTTTAATTATACGACCGCCGGTGGATCTTACCTCTTTTCAAGATGCTTTTGAAGGTTCTTCCGTCGGTTTTCGGGTTTTGGACGATCGCGAAGAATTGGTCGCCGGGATGAACTTTGGCGGGCAGGATTATAAAGAACCTGCGTTTTTAAGCATACCGATGGGAGAGCATTTTCCCGGTTGGCAAATAGAATATTATTTCCAGGATGAGGAGATCTTTGCGCAGGCGTCCCGGCGGCAAAACATGATCTATATCTGGACGGGCGTTTTGGTCATCGTGTTGGTGCTGACGGCCGGTCTGTTTGCCGGACGCCTGGTGAACCGACAGATCAGACTGAATCGGCTGAAGAATGATTTTGTAGCGACGGTTTCCCATGAGCTAAAGACTCCGCTGTCTTCGATACGCGTGTTGGTGGATACCCTGCTGGAAGGGCGACACCAAGATCAACAGCAAGTGGAGGATTATTTACAGATGATGAGCCGGGAAAACGAGAGATTGAACCGGCTGATCGATAATTTTTTGACCTTTTCCCGGATGGAGCGTAATAAGCAGGTGATTGAAATTTCCCCGGCCGATGCGGCGGCGATAGCCCGGGCGGCGGCCGGGGCGGTAAAAACCAAATACAAAAAATGCGACTGTCAGTTGGCTTTACAAATTGACGAGCCCCTGCCGGAGGTGGCGGCCGACTTCGACGCCATGGTTATGGTGCTGGTCAACCTCTTGGATAACGGCTGTAAGTATTCGTATGATGATTATAAAAAGGTGGAATTAAAGGTGTATGCCCGGGACGGATCGGTTTTTTTTGTGGTCGTCGATGAGGGTATCGGATTGTCAAAACGAGCCCAAAAGTGCATTTTTGATCGCTTCTATCGGGTGGATCAGAGTTTATCCCGTCGCGTTGAAGGCTCCGGGCTGGGGCTTAGCATCGTGAAATACATTGTGGACGCCCATCAGGGAACGATAGAGGTAAAAAGCGCCCCAGACCAAGGCAGCACCTTCACCGTCAGGCTGCCCATAGGGATTTAGACGATGGAAACGATCCTGATTATTGAAGATGATCCGACGATGCAGCGGGGTTTGAAGGATAACTTTGAGTACGCCGGCTATGGGGTTCAAACAGCCGACGACGGGGAACAGGGCCTGAATGCCGCCTTGGACGGTAAACCTGACCTGATATTACTGGATATTATGCTTCCTAAAATCAATGGATACGAAATATGCCGATATCTACGCGAGCGAAAACTCGATATGCCCATTATTATGCTCACCGCCAAGGGGCAGGAATCAGATATTATTTTAGGTTTGAATCTCGGAGCCGATGATTACGTGACCAAGCCCTTCAGCATCAAAGAGCTGCTGGCTCGGGCGGAGGCCTTTTTGCGGCGACGGAGAACCGAAGAACCTACCGTTTACCAGTTTGATAATTATCAGCTTGATACCAACGCCCACACCTTAACTCGCAATGACGTTGAAATCAAACTCACACCTAAAGAGTTCAATTTACTGGATCTGTTTGTCAAAAGGCCGCACCGGGCCTTAACCCGCGATGAGATTCTCAATCGCGTCTGGGGGTATAGCTGCTTTGTCACCGACCGCAGCATCGACCGGTTTGTTAATACCCTGCGCAAAAAGATTGAGCCCGATCCTCATCGGCCCCGGTTTATTCGCACCGTTAGACAGATAGGTTATAAATTTGAGCCGGGCGACGATCAATTATCGTTGTAGTTATTTTTTAATAGAGGTGATATCTTTGACCGCGGCGACGGCGGCGTCGATATGCTCTTCGGTATTAAAGGGGCCGATGCTAAAACGCACCGTGCCGTGAATTTTCTCGGTGCCGAGTTGGACATGCACCAGGGGGGCGCATTGCAGACCGGTGCGGCAGGCGATATTGTAATCCACGTCCAGCATAGTGCCCACATCGCCGGCCTCCCAGCCCTCCACATTAAAACTTAAAACGGCATTGTGATTTTGTTTACTGTCGGCACAATATAACTTTACCTTCTCGATTTCACGCAGCCCATCTCTCAATTTGACCCACAGTTTCATTTCACGTGCATGGATATCATCAATGCCTTCTTTGAGGATCCATTGGAGCCCGGCGCGGAGTCCGGCCACGCCGACGATATTGAGGGTGCCGCACTCCATGCGATAAGGGAATTCCTCCAGGTGGAACGGATGGGCCGAACGCACGCCGGTGCCGCCGTAGCGGGTGCCGCGAATAGGTACATGTGGTTTAATATAGGAACCGCCGATACCGGTTGGTCCCATCAGGCTCTTATGACCCGTAAATGCCAGCAGATCGATATTCATGGTTTCTATGTCGATTTTTTGGGCGCCGGCGGTCTGACTGGCGTCCACGGCGAAATAGATATCTGCGGCGCGGCATATTTTGCCGACCTCGGTCACCGGCTGGACAGTGCCAATGACGTTGGAGCCGTGGTTTAAAATGACCATTTTGGTATTTTTTTTGACGGCTTTTTTAACGTCGGCGGGATCGATGTAACCTTTGCTATCGAAGGGGATGTAGGTTAACTCAATTACCTCATCGTGCATTAGGTGATATAACGGCCGGAGGACGGAGTTGTGCTCGACATTGGTGGTGATAACGTGGTCGCCTTTTTCGAGCATGCCCTGAATGATCATATTGAGGGAGTCGCTGGCGTTGTAGCTGAAGGTAAGATAATAAGGATCGGTGCCGTTGAAGAACTCGGTGAGCATTTTTCGGGTACCGTGGACAACTTGTTCGGTTTCTAGAGTGGCATCATAACCGGAACGGCCCGGATTGATGCCGTGTTTTTGGTAAAACTCATGCATATAATCATAAACACTCTGGGGTTTGGGATAAGTGGTGGCGGCGTTATCCAGGTAGATCATATCGCTCATGTTTATTCCTTGTATAAAGCATTATTTCTTTTTATCCAACACCAGGGCGTCGGCGACGATCTCGGCGAGAGTTTTGATTTCTACATTGAGTTTATAGACCTGGTTGAGTTCAATTAGCTGGTCGATGCAGTTATGGCAGGGGGTGGCGACGATTTTGGCGCCGGTTTTACGGATTTGGTCGGCCTTGATTTGGCCGGTCTCGACCCGTCGGTCTCTGAATTCTCCCATGGAAAGCTGCCCGCCGCCGCCCCCGCAGCAATAGTTGTTGACCCGGTTGGGGGTCATTTCAATGAAGTCGGTAACAGCTTTTTTTAATACGAATCGTTGTTCTTCAATAACGCCGCCGGCGCGGACCAGATTACAGGGATCGTGCAGGGTGACGGGTTTGGTGTTTTTGGAGGGGTCGAGTTTAATGCGGCCGGTGCGGATATAATCGGCGATCAGTTCGATGACGGTGACGACGGGATAAGGGTATGGCTTATTAATCCAGTGAGGCCCTTCCCAGCGGATAGCGCGGGAGCCATGGCCGCATTCGGCCAGGACCAGCACCTCGGCCTGGAGTTTTTTCACTTCGTCGAAAAGTCTCTGGGTTAATTCACGGGCGGTTTCGTCGTCGCCGGAATAGTAGGCATAGTTGGTTACATCGTAGCAGTGGGTGGAAATGGTCCAGGATTCTTTCGCGACGTAATAGATTTTGCCCATGGCGCTGATAGACATAGGGAAAAATTTGGGTTCGCGGGGATTAAGGGTATAGAGAATATGCTTTCCTCTGACGTCCAAGGGGATAGAAGCCTGGTTGTCTTCGACTTCCATTTTGAGGTCTTCATCGAGCCATTGGAGGGTATCGACGAGCTCTTCCCGCGGGATGCCCATATTGTTGCCGGTGGTGAGGGCGGCATCAACGGTAGATTGCAGCCCCTTGGGGACCAGGCCCAGTTCCACCAGCATAGTACGAGCGGTGCGGACTAAAAAGGGAACATCCACCCCAATAGAACAATGAACGGAACAGCGACCGCACATGGAGCAGCCTCCGAAGATTACATCTATCATTTCCTGGATAGTGTCTTCGTTCAGATCGCGGGCGCCGACCCATCTGGGTAGTAACCGACCCATTATGGTATGATAGCGGCGATAAAGACGGGCGATCTGATCCACCTTGTTGCCGGGGATAAAACGCTCATCTCCATAACGCAGATAATAGTGACAGGAGTCGCCGCACAAGCCGCAGCGGACACAGCTATTCAAATGGGTGCGGAGCCTGCCGTTCAAGCGGCGGGCTAAAATATCGAGGGCTTTCTTTTGCTCTTTGGTTAATTTTTTTGCGTTTGCCATGTTTTTTACCTGCGGAGGGGCCAGACGCCTCGTCGGCCGTAGAACAATCCCAGATAAATTCGAGTGGTGACGAAATATATCGCGTGACGCAATTTGCCCAGAGGAATATATAAAAACAGGATACCGCTATAGACAAAAAAGACCGGTATCATTGGGGAATATAATATACTTACCGCGTTAAGAGCCAGAAATCCGGTGACCAGGATATTGCTGAAGTAATCATCCGGACAGGAAAAATACCGTAATTGGGGATTTAAAATTCTCTTAATGAGAATAATTATTCCACATAAAGTAGCAACCAGCAGCGCCGACGCGGAGCCATATTTCACAGGTGGAGGTGTTGCCACCTTAAAAAAATGTAAAAGCAACCAAAAGAAGCTGAAAAATATCCCCAGATGATAGAGGACCCCCATAGTGTAGGCGGGTAAATGCAGGTAGGCGGATTCTTTCTTGAAAGGCGACATGGCGCCGGTCAGGGAATAAAGGACACCCGTTAAAAGCTTGCCCTTGGGGGCCGCAAAATCATAGGTTTTAGCCGCCCGGACGACTTGCCCTAATATGAAGGTAGAAACGGCAAGGAATATGCCAAAACACACCATCAAAAACCATGCAGGTATAGACATATAAGTCTCCGCTTAAACACAGCCGTCCGGTTTGGGAAGGCCGGCGATTTTACAGGCGCCTTTAGCCGGGCCCAAAGGAAACATTTCATAAATTTCTTTTAATCGAAGGCCGGTTTGCTGGCAGATTTTGCGGACCATGGGCGCCATGTCGTTTTCCAGCCAGTATTGCCGGATATAGCGGACCACTGCAAGATGTTTCTCAGTGAGTTCTCCGGTGCCGTCCTGGTGGGCGAAGAGTTG